>NZ_JBFTLA010000014.1:0-147833 GCF_056396205.1 Paenibacillus sp. 05T425 | reverse complement strand
TCCCCGTCCTGCTTCATACTCCTTCAGAATGGCTAATTTCTCTTCCCCGCAGTACTCATTTATTTGAGACATGAAAAAACTCCCCTTGATAAACAGGTTTTTATTATTTCACCTGTCTACCTAAAGGGGAGCATATCATTACAGGGCGGCTTTTAAGTCCAGAAACAAAGTCGAATTAATGACCAGATTTTGATCAGGACGAGTTCGCCCTAGAATGTTCCACCCCTCCTGACTCAACTGCGATTCATCAATCGCTTCGTACATCATTTGCCTCATTCCCTCCGCTGTGCGAACAGCTACTAGAGAATCCGGGGACGTATGACGGATTTGTTCAAGCACCGCTTGCTTATTCCTCACTAGACTAGCAACAAAGATCCGGCTATAAGAACGATAATCGAAATCTGATCCATTACCCAACACGACAGTCACCTTATCCCCCAAGCCCATGTGCTCTAGCAAAGTGCTGGATGCCTCATAGGCCACCGCATCCATTTYCACGCAGATAACCTCCACATCACCGAATAAGTGCAAAATAATTGGACTTAGCGGCAACGGCCCGCTGCCAACAAAAACAATCGGAGACTTCTCTGTCTGACTATCCTGCGGGGTGAACTGACGAAGCGTGGACAGCTCCTGACTAACCAAGGCCATGTATACATTCCAATTAGGCAGCCTCGTCACGATATCCAAGACAGTGCCCTCCAAACTGGAAATGTCGCGAGAATCGCTCAGCTCTACTAAAAACTCGGCTTCCGACAACTTATCCTGCAGTTTTCGTTGGTTCATTCGAACGTATTCGTTGCTTAGAACGGCTTGTACCTCTTCCGGAAAATAAGGGTATCGCAACTGAAGCGAGAGCTGGCTAATCAGATTCGTAACCAATTGATTAGCAGGCGACAGATCGGTTTCCTCTTGTAGAAGTTCATTCGCTTCACGTATAAAGGCAATAAAGCTGTTAATCATTTGCACCCTTGGCTCCGTGGTTATATGTATAAAAGAACCGTTAGAATAAACGTTCATTTTGCCCGCTTCCTCCTTATATCTGCATCCGAATTCCTACAACAAAATATATTCATTGGGTTCAGGATATAGAAGGATCGTAAAAAGCGCCGCCCCAAACTGGGACAGCGCTCTTGGTAAAGTTAGTTGCTTGTATAAATCAAGCTACCATTTTTCCCCGACCGTTTAACCTTATACATGGCTTCATCCGCGTTTTTTATTAGCTTCGTAACGTCCGTCGTATCTCTAGGATATACGCTGACCCCTACTGAAAACGAGATCGGAATTGCCGTCGACTCATGAATGAACGCGTTTTTGGATAATAGCCCCAGCCGGCTGTTGATCAGCTCGTCAACATCGCTTTCTTGGGAACATGGAACGATCAGAACGAACTCATCTCCTCCGATCCGGCCTATTAGATCGCTAGGCTTTGCACCCAATTTAATGGTATCGGCTATATGCTTAAGATACAGATCGCCTACATAATGGCCGTACGTATCGTTAACCTGCTTGAAATTATCCAAATCAATTAATGCAAGAGCAAACCAATCGTTGCCTGCTATCTTTAGCTCCAATTGCTCCCGAATAGCAGTCCGATTATAAAGATCGGTCAACGAATCGTGATACGCGAGATGCTTATAACCTCTTTCGGATTCCAATAATCTGCGTTCCGTATCCTTTAAGGAGGTTACGTCAGTAAGATGCATCACGAATAGTTGCTCGTTGCCGCCGTCGATTAACTCAAGGCCCATCATTAAATCCATATGTCCCTGATTAGGATTAGGATTGTTCATCCGAATCTCCATGTAGGCTGCCTTTTCTTTTCCTTGAGCATTTAGTGCCAACAATTCGTTAAAATCTAGCCCGCCATTATATTCAAAATGGCTCGTAATCTGCTGAACGGGAATTCCTTCGAACCATTGATTGGCTCGTGGGTTCATTTCTATAATGGATCCCTTCCGATCCAATAAAAAAATGGCCGTCGGCGCGGACTTGAAGAGAATATGAAACAGCTTGCGGTAATCCGGCATGATGTTATGTTTTCCGATCAAATGACGAAGAACGACAGACCAGAGCAAATAACCGATGAAATAAAAAATCATTGCGTTGCGGGACGTGAAGATCTCCGATTGCAGGAGAAGCGTGACGATGACAAACCAAGCAAACAGCGAAAATAAACTAAGCAGCAGAGACTGCGAAATTATTTTTAGTTTCGCTTCCCTCGCACGATATCGGCATACGGCCAAAATAAGGACTGAAATCAGAATATACCCCGCGACAAAAATAAGGGTAAGGAGCATAAACAACGGATCAAGCGGACTCCGTCCATCTGTAACGGCCGCATTATACAGCTCCCGATGATCCTTCATTATTAAGAAAACAGCCCATAATAGAAATGGAGCCGAATAGATCAACGGCAGCCATCGTTTCAAAGAAGCTGTTATAGAGCTTCCAATAAGTATACTAAGATGGACTAAGAAACAAATGACAAACAAAAGCATCGGGGCGTTCCCATAAAGAACAATCTGCATTTGATATTCGGTCAGCAAAGACGTTTTCACATATTCGCCTAGGAAATAAAACAAAAAAGCAAACATAAGAAAAGCCGCTATTCGGTTCAACATACTCCTTCTGTTACGATGAATAAGCGTAATGGCCATATAAAAGAAAAAATAGGTAGGGAGCAAAATGGTTAAAAAGTCCATGAATTGTGCGCTCATCGTTAAGTGTCCTATCGTTGTCTATAGTCTAACCACAATTATAACTGGTTTTCACCTGACAAAAAACGATTAAAATGTTGGCACAGGTTGCTTTCAGTCACATCTTGACCATCTATGGGATACCTTATAGGATGAAAATCAATACATTCACACCTACCCGGGAGGGATCGATGATGAAGCTGGATTTGGGCTGCGGCACGAACAAGCACCCTGATTTTTACGGAATTGACCGCTATCCGCTGGATGGCGTGGATTTAGTATGGGATATGAACAACGGCATTCCTCTTCCCGATGATTCGGTAGAATGGGTTATGGCAGGCCGCAGTCTACCCTATGTACAAGATTTATTTGCAGTGTTATCCGAAATCTATCGCATTTCCATTCATAAATCGATCGTTTGCATACTGGCTCCCTATGCCCACAGCTTCAAGAACGTGACCAACCCCATGCTCCGGCATCGTTTCGACGAACACACCCCGCGTTATTTCACTAAACATTTTTATCAGCCGCCGCACGGACCCGAGTCTCCGGCCGTCCCGCATTATCTCGACCTAGGCGATCTTCCATTCGATTTCCGCTTGATTCGGATGGAATGCTTTTACAACGATATCTTTCTTTCGCCTATTTATGAATCCGAAGAACTGGACGAACTTGGGCGGCTTCAGAACAATATCGTGGATGAAATCATGTATCATTTTGTCGTTGTAAAGGAGAACATCTCCCCATTCGAGCTTGACCAATTGTCACGCCAATCCCATATGGAACCCTCCTGCGTACAATCACTGCGCAAAATCGAAGAACCACCGGAATTAATGGAAGAACTAGAGCCGCACCTTCCAAAAGAGAGTGAAATCGTACCGCCAACGCCCCCGAAACGTTCCTTGGCGCAAAGACGCCACCACAAAAAGGCTCCGCGAATTTCAAACAGCCCCAAGAAACGATTCCGCTATTTTCGATAAATTAATTGCCTCGTCCCCATATGGACAGACAAAATCAAAAGTTTAGGCTCATACTAATGAGTTGGTAGAAACTTTTATGGAGTTGTCTTTCGGAAAGGGAGGTGAATCAACATTCCACTCATCGTGCGGGCAACTGTTAATGCAACAGGCGCCATTACCTTTACGGGAAACACTTTGGGTCTCAGTCGTTCCGAGGTGTCCGGCGTTCCCGGAACTTCCGATAGCATCGGCGCATTCGTTACAACCAACACCGCTTTGCGATACGGCACCTATCCTTTTGGCACCACGGATAACTATTTGCTCAACAGCTCATCGGCCGTCCTGAATCTTCCCGCGGGCAGCTCCGTGCTTTACGCAGAGCTAATCTGGGGCGGCACTTACGTTAATGGCACCACCAATCTGACGGCAGCCATTAATAATCCGGTATCCTTCGCGACACCCGCCGGTACCTCCAATGTATCGCCGGACTCCGCTACGAGCAACATCTTTGACCTGGGCGGAGGAGCCCTTGGTTATGTTCGAACGGCAAATGTGACGTCGCTAGTTCAGCAAGGCGGCGCAGGAACTTATACAACAGGTCGGGTTGTCGGCACATTAGTTATCAGCAATGATCCGACCGCCAACAATGCCGGATGGACGCTCGGCGTCATTTATCAGAATGCCTCGCTTCCATTCCGCAATATGTCTCTGCGGGCAGGAGCGGTTCTTGTTCAGAGCACCTCGTCGGCTGTTACGACTACGCTTACCGGTTTTTCGACGCCTGTATCCGGTGTGCTCGGAGGGCGTGCCTTGTTCAGCGCCCAAGAGGGAGATGCCAACCGTACCGGCGATCAAGCGCTCTTCGGCCCTACAACTGCGGCCTTGGTCGCTTTGTCGGGTACGAACAATTTCGCCAACAACTTCTTTGCCTCCCAGATTAACAACGATTCAGGAGCGGTAAATACATCAGGCACCTTCGGAAGCCGCAACCAGACCAACGGCGCTCCCGGAAGTAATATTGTGGGGGGAAGACAAGGCTGGGATATTACCAATGTGGATGTATCAGCCCGATTGGTCAATAATCAGACATCTGCCGTACTTCAATTAACAACCTCGGGCGATGCCTATGTACTGAACGCCAATGCCTTGCAGATCGATATTAACGCACCTAGAGTCGGCGTGACCAAATCCGCTAATGTAGCCGGCTCACTGACCGGGGATACGATCCGATATACGGTTACCGTCA
The DNA here is from genome assembly GCF_056396205.1 of Paenibacillus sp. 05T425. Taxonomy (NCBI): domain Bacteria; kingdom Bacillati; phylum Bacillota; class Bacilli; order Caryophanales; family Paenibacillaceae; genus Paenibacillus; species Paenibacillus sp. 05T425. The sequence goes on along the minus strand of NZ_JBFTLA010000014.1, from coordinate 142,929 downwards.
CCAATACAGGAACGGCCAATGCGACCGACATGATCGTAACTGACAGCCTTCCGGCCGGATTAACCTTCGTTGCGGGAAGTGTCACGGTCGCAGGCGTACCGCGACCGACGGGCGATATTATAGCCGGCGTTCCGGTTGGCACGCTGGCGCCCGGTGCGTCCATTGCCGTGGCTTACATTACGCGAGTAACGTCCATGCCCGGCACGCAACAGCTCGTCAACACAGCCAATGCCTCCTTCAACTTCCAAAGCGTTGCCGGCGGCCCGATCACCCCTGCCGTGATTCCGTCCAACGGAGTAACCGTGCCGGTGTATTCGCCGATTCTGGCCATGAACAAAACGGCAAGCACGGCTAATGCGACTGTAGGAAGCACGGTCACCTACACCATTGTTGTCGCCAACTCCGGCAATATTGCCGGCACGACGACCGTAACGGACCCGATTCCCGCTGGCACTTCATTCGTGCCGAACAGCGTGACCGTGAACGGCGTGACGGTGCCGGGAGCCAATATTGCTACCGGCGTTTCGGCAGGGTCCATTCCGGCGGGCGGCTCGGCTACCGTTACCTTTCAGGTATTGGTTCAAAGTCTGCCTTCTCCCCCGCAGCTGGTGAACCAAGCTAAGGCCGCGTATACGTTCACCGTTCCCGACGGCCGAACCTCATCCGGCTCGGCAGCATCGAACACCGTGACCTTGCCTGTTGCCCTTCCGAATGTAACTGTCGTCAAAAGCGCCAGCGTACCGGACGCTTCTGTTGGAGAAGCTTACACCTATACCGCCGTGATCGCCAACAACGGGACCGCTGCCGTCACGAATATGACTCTGACCGATGCCATGCCGAGCGGGGCTGGTCTTGTATCGGGCAGCGTAACCCTGAATGGAACGCCTCAGCCGTCAGCCAATCCCGCAAGCGGCATTGCCATCGGCACCTTGTCTGCGGGCAGTTCTGCAACCATCTCGTTCCAAGTAACGTCTTCATCGCTCCCCACGCCCGCGCAATTTGTCAACCGAGCTTCCGTGGCGTACAGCTCCGGAACGTTCAGCGGCGTATCGTTGTCCAATACCGTCACCGTCCCTGTCTATCAGCCGATTATCGCTACAGTGAAATCGGTTAACCAAAGCGTCGCCACCGTCGGAGATACATTGACCTATACGGTATTCGTCTCGAATACCGGCAATTTGGCCGCCCAAGCAACTTTAACGGATACACTTCCGGCAGGTACCTCCTTTGTACCCGGAAGCGTGACGGTCAACACGGTCTCCATCCCGGGCGCTTCGCCGATTGTCGGCATATCTCTCGGCTCCATTGCGCCAGGAAGCTCTGTTCCTGTCACGTTTCAATTCGTCCTGAACACGCTGCCCTCACCGCCGCGGCTCGCGAATCAAGCAACGACGGCGTATTCGTATCAACTGCCGAGCGGGCGCCCATTTACAGGCTTTACGTCGTCTTCCAATGTGGTCGACATTCCGGCTACCTCGCCTAATCTGACCGTCACCAAAGCAGTTAACAGCACGATTGCTACGATTAACGACATTTTGACATATTCGATCGCCGTCACCAACAACGGCGTTGCAGCCGTTACGAATGCCGTATTCTCGGATACCCTTCCAGCCGATACGGTTTTTGTAACCGGCAGTACCGTCGTGAACGGCATACCCTTGCCAAACGCCGACCCTAGCGGAGGCATCTCGCTTGGAACCATTACCGCAGGGGCAACCGTGCCGATTACCTTCAACGTCCGTGTAGCGGCCGTTGCGCCGACCATTCCGGCACAATTAAGTAATCGGGCCAATGTGAGCTTTACTTCGGGAAGTTTTACCGGCTCCTCCTCTTCAGCAGTGATCACAACGGCCGCCTACTTACCTGTCATTGACATTATCAAGAGCAGCAGCGTCAGCACATTGACCGTAGGCGATACCTTATCGTATTCACTGACTGTCAGTAATACCGGCAATTACCCGGCTGAAGTTCGATTGGAGGATATTTTACCGCCTGAGGTTGTTTTCGTGCCGAATAGCGTCATTATTAACGGCTTCCCGAATCCAGGCGTCGATCCGACTACAGGCATCCCGCTGGACACGGTATCCGCAGGCGAAATCAATGTCGTAAGCTTCTCTGTTACGGTCGTATCCCTGCCAAATCCACAGCAGCTCTCTAACCAATCCAATGCTTTATACAGCTATACTTTGCCAGACGGAAGAATGTTTGAGAGCAGTACCGCTTCATACACAGTCGTCGTCTCTGTATCCGCACCCAATGTCTCCACAATCAAAAGCAGCAACAGCAGCTTATCCGTGGCCAGTGGAGATACGGTCAAGTATACCGTATTGGTCACAAACAACGGGGCGGCTCCGATCAATAACGCGGTCGTCAGCGACATGATGCCGCAGGGCACCAGCTTTATTACCGGAAGCGTGTTTGTAAACGGTGATTCCGTGCCGCTTGCAAATCCAGCTATCGGCATTCCAATCGGTACATTAGCCCCCAGCGCTTCTGCTACCGTAACTTTCGAGGTGATGGTCAACATGCCCACTCCATCCGTAATTTCGAACCAATCTACGGTCAGCTTTACTTCGGGCGCTTTCTCGTCGGCGTCCCAATCCAACAACGTGAATATTCCCGTTACGCAGCCTGTCATTACGCTGGTGAAGTCTTCGGATACGACCAACGCTTCAGTTGGAAGCTCGGTTACATATTCCGTAGCTGTATCCAACACAGGCAATCTGGCCGCACAGGTTATATTGACCGATGCCATTCCCGCCGGCACAACGTTTATTCCGAACAGCGTGGTCGTTGGAGGCTTGCCTGTAGCCGGTGCCGATCCGGCTACGGGTATTCCGGTTGGGTCCGTGGCTGCAGGGGCAACCGTGCTCGTAACCTTCAGTGTGCTGGTCGCTTCTCTGCCGAGTCCTCAGCAGCTTGTCAACCAGGCCACGGCAGACTATACCTTTGTACCGCCGGATGGACGTACGCTGTCAGGCATTGCTCAGTCCAATATACTGACTATTTCCGTGTCCGCTCCCAATATTTCAATTGTTAAGAGCTCTACGAGGACCAATACGACATTCGGAGATATCGTTCCCTATTCCGTTAGCGTCACCAATACAGGCATTGCGGCAATAACTAACACGATATTTACCGACCCAATAGCTCCCGGCTCGTCCTTCGTGCCTGGATCGGTTACGATCAACGGCGTGCCTAACATTACCGCAATACCGGCCGCCGGCATTTCGCTAGGTCCGATCGCGCCCGGAGCAGTGATCACGGTCGCCTTCAATGTCCTGGTGGAATCCCTTCCTCCTTCCGGCTCTCTCATCAACCAATCGTCTGCAACCTTTACTTCCGGTGCTTTCTCGGGGACAGCCTTCTCCAACACCAACGTCACACCGGTTAACCAACCGATTGTGACAGCTTTGAAATCAGCGGCGGTCACGGCCGCAACGGTAGGGGATACGCTGAATTACACCATTGCCGTTACGAATTCCGGTAACTACGCCGCTACGGCAACAGTAACAGACACCATTCCGACGGGAACCTCTTTCATTCCGAATAGCGTTATCGTGAATGGCGTGCCTCATGCCGCAGAATCGCCCGTAACGGGAATCGCTGTCGGCTCCGTTGCACTGGGAGCAACCATTCAGGTTACCTTCTCCGTCTTGATCGAGTTCCTGCCTACGCCGCAGCAGCTTCTCAATCAGGCCTCGGTCAGCTTCGCGTACACGCTGCCTGACGGACGTCCGTTCAACGGCTCGATTACGTCCAATACAGTTACGGTAGGCGTAACCGCACCGAACGTTTCTGTAGTCAAGACAACGCTCACTACCGCCTCCACCGTCGGGGACACTATCGCGTACAACATTAATGTAACGAATAACGGAATTGCGGCAATCAGCAATACACTGTTAACCGATCCGCTTCCTGCAGGCACTGCTCTAGTTCCGGGCAGCGTGACCGTCAACGGCGTAACTCAGCCATCTGCAAATCCGGCAGCAGGCATACAACTCGGCGATATAGCGGCGGGAGCCTCCGTCCCGGTCACCTTCAGCGTCACGGTTACTTCGATTCCGAATCCGGCTGTCGTCAATAACCAGTCGTTCGTCAGCTTTACTTCCGGCGCCCTCTCGGCAACGGCATTCTCGGAGATTATAGCTACACCCGTGTTCCAGCCATCTCTGACCGTCAACAAAACAGTCAGCAGCACGAACGCCACTGTCGGAGATACCATTGTGTACTCGTCAACGATTACGAACGGCGGAAATATCGGAGCAACGACTACGCTAACCGATCCGATTCCGGCCGGAACCACTTTGGTACCGAACAGCGTACTGTTGAACGGAGCCAGCTTGCCCGGCGCAGACCCTGCCGCAGGCGTACCGCTTGGCGTGGTTGCGCCTGGAAGCCCCGTTACGTTAATGTTCTCTGTCATCATCACATCTTTGCCGCCAACCCAGCAGTTGGTGAATCAGTCTATGGCGGGCTTCAGCTACACGTTGCCGGATGGACGCGTCTTTACGGGATCGGCCCAGTCGAACACAGTCACCTCGACCGTTTCTTCGCCAAATGTGACTACGGTCAAGAGCACAACCTTTACAGCAACAACGATAGGCGACATTGTTCCTTTCTCCGTTACCGTAACCAACGCCGGAATTCAAAACGTTACAGACGCTACTCTGTTTGACCCAATCCCTGCCAATACGGCGTTTGTTCCAGGCAGTGTCAGCGTAGACGGCGTCCCGCGTTCCGGCAGCAATCCGGCATCCGGTATCCAGCTTGGAACGATTGCGCCTGGCGGCAGCGTTGTGGTCAACTTCAACATCACCGTCACGTCCTTGCCGACTTCCGGCTCCTTCAGCAACCAGGCTACCGTCAGCTTCACGTCCGGCGCGTTCTCGGGAACATCTCTGTCCAACACGGTTACGCTGCCTGTAGCGCAGGCGATTATCGGCGTTGTCAAGAGCTCCAGTGTACCTGTCGCAACAGTTGGCGATACAGTCGTCTACTACTTGAACGTCACCAATACCGGAAATACGACAGCTACGGTTACGCTCACGGATCCGGTTCCAGCTGGAGCGGAGTTTGTCCCCAACAGCGTCATTATCAACGGCGTGCCTCAGCCAGGCGTTGATCCCGACATGGGCATCGTAGTCGGTACCGTTGCGTCTGGAGGAACGATTACGGTTACGGTTTCCCTTCAAGTAACCATCGAGACGCTGCCGTCTCCGCAGCAGCTGGTCAACTCGGCCGTGGCTAACTTCTCCTTCTTGCTACCCGACGGAAGAACGGGCATCGGCTCGGCGCAATCCAATATCGTTGTCATTCCGGTATCCTCTCCGGATGTCAGCGTGGTCAAGAGTACGCTCGCTGTTGACGCTGTTTCCGGAGATGAGATTACTTACTCGATTCTTGTTACGAATAACGGCATTTCCACCGTCAACAATGTCGTAGTCATTGACCCGATTCCGGTCGGCAGCACCTTTGTCGCTGGCAGCGTCACCGTGGATACCGTATCGGTACCGACGGCGAATCCTTCGGTCGGCATCGCCGTAGGCTCCATATTAGCAGGAGCCACATCAACCGTAACCTTCCGGGTGCTTGTGTCATGACACCCGATATGGCCAAGGAAGAAATTCTGCTGAACCAATCGCGGATTCTTTATAACGCAGGCGGTACTGCATTCGTTACGTATTCCAACACGGTGAGCACGCCTATCGTTGGCCCTGTCATCACCTTGGTCAAAAGCTCGGAATCGACTCAAGCCTTTCCCGGCTTGCCGGTCATATTCGCCGTCAACATTACTAATACGGGTAACCGGGAAGCGGATATCACCCTCTATGACCTGCTGCAGGAAGGAACGGAATTTGTCCCCAACAGCGTACACCGGGATGGCGCGCCTCTTCCGGGCGCCAATCCCGTGACCGGACTGTATCTAGGCAGAATCGGACTGAATCAAGCCGTGAGAATTACTTTCCAACTTATGACCTCCATGCAGATTACGAGCGAGAAGCTTGGTAACCAAGTGCGGGCAGATTATACGTTCCTCGCGGCTGGAGGGAGGTTGGTCGAGGACAGCGTTTTTTCCAATACCGTCACGCTTCCGGTCATCCGAATGAATAAACCGGATGTAACGATTACCCTTACGGTGAACAAAACCCTCGCAAGTCCGGGGGAAACCCTTCGGTATACCGCACGTGTATCGAACAATGGGGACGTCGCCGCCGACGTGATTCTGTTCGCCGTCATACCGGGCGGCACGCTCTTCGTTCGTAACAGCATTACCTTGAACGGCGTTATGCAAAGCGGGGAATTGGTGACGACAGGTATCGCGCTAGGATCGGTTGCCCCTAGAAAGCAGTCTGTCGTCACCTTCGAGGTGATGATTACAGGCAGCAATATTGTGTCGCCGGCTCAAGTTTTAGTTAACCAAGCCAGTACGGAAGGTACTTATAGAAGTACAGGCGGAACCGTTGCACGACTGGATCCTTCGTTTTCCGGAACGGTTTCTACAGAGGTCTGTTATCCGCACTTTCAGCTTGAAGTAACGACGAATCCTCTCGTCGTAGAACCAGAGGCGGTTGTCGATTATGACGTCGTGCTGACGAATACCGGGAATTGGGCAGCGGATGTTACTCTGAATCGCCTTACGATCAGGCAAACCTCCCTGATACGCGGATCGATCCGCATAAATGGGGTACCTGCCGCAGATCCGGATGCCTCCAGCTCCATTAATTTGGGGTATGTATCACCGGGAAGAGCCGTTCAAATCAGTTATCAGATTTATGTGAGCCCGCTCGTAACGAACCATGTCCTGCGAGGGATTGTCACAGCTCACTATTCGTATGAGCTGAACGAAATCTATCATCATGGAGAGGTCAACTCCAACGGTTACGTCATTTACATTGAAAACTCGGATGAATAGAAAGGTGCCCCTCGGGGCACCTTTCTTTGTTGTTTCCGGCCATGTCTTATACGATTTTTCGTACAATGCCCCTGACTCCTTACGACTTCCTTCGCACTTTATGTGGATTATCGTACAAAAACCTTATCTTATAACCGTTGCCAGCTTGTATTATACGATATTTCACACAATGCCCTACCTGAGGAACATTACCTGTCTGAATTGTACGATTTCTCGTACAATCTTCTGACTCGAGCGCTTTTTATCTATGAGAGCAATGGTCCTTCCAGCGATGTCCGACTTTGAATTAACGAACAAGAGGGTGCCCTTTGGGGACACCCTCTTGTTGTTAGATTGTACTAAATCTTGCTGACTACTTCCCTATTCTGAAGCAAGGCTACCAGGTAAGCCAATGTCAATCCTTGGCCCCAGCCTTGCACTCTCTTCTTGGAGATGACTTTATAATCCTCTGAACTATACATGACCGCCGTGCCTGCAGATACATTGCGGACCGAGCCGTCTTCATCAATGTTGGCCAAGATCCCTTTATAAGCCTTGGCCATATAGTCTTGATGAAGAGGATGCGCATAGGATACCAGCGCGGCAGCAATACCGGCGGAAGCAGACGTTTCCTCGTAGGAAGTATCATCATTCAATACCGTGCGCCACAGACCGTCCGGTGATTGCAGCCTCGCTAGAGAGCTTAATTGATCGCCAAGCGCACCGCCGATTTGCATCCACATCGGCATGAAGGGATTCAACATTTTGTAAGCTTGTGCCATCGTATAAGCGGCCCATGCATTAGCTCTGCCCCAGTAAATGCCGGACAGATGATCTTGCCTCACATTATCCCAGGCGTGATAGAATAAGTTCGTCTTCGTGTCCTGCAAATATTCTTCATGCCAGTAAAATTGATTAAGCGCATCGTCGATGTATTCCTTTTTGTCTAGTTTGAATCCAAGGCGAAGCAGGAAATAAGCTGCCATGAACAACGTGTCCGCCCACGCCTGCTCCGGAAAATCATTTTTGGACGATACCGTGTGCTGGAACACGCCATTCCCGAATCGGATCGCTTCCTTGCTTAAATATTCAGCTTTCATCAAAGCCAAATCCAGATACTTCTTGTCTCCCGTGGCTTCATGCAGGGTCAGCATCGTATGGCCCATGGCACAAGCATTAACCATCATTGGCGGCAGACCGAGCTCCAAATACTCGTCCACCCATTTGACTAGAAAATCGATGTATTCTTGATTACCCGTTACTTCCCAAGCTTTGCAAATCCCGTAATAAGCTACCCCGCAAGACCAATTCCAAGTGAAATCCATGTTCATGGTTCGGCGAACTACACGGTCAATAAGTTCTTTTACTTCCGCTTCGTTGCATTCGAATTTGCGCATATCATCTATTCCTCCCTATCCTTTCTCTTGTCAAAAGAAACGATTCTCATGCTCCAAGATTAACATGAAGATAGGAGTGATTTCTCCGCATTTATACACATCTATTCTCCAAACCCCGCAAATATTGATATAATAAAAACAGTCTAACGCCAGTGAAAGGAGCTTTCCATATGACTGTTCAATCGCTTCCCGACACGCTGCTCCTCGGCTCAATAAACGAACCCTTGTGGATCGAATTCGACCGGAGATTCGGCCATCATTCCATGACGAACACCCACTACCATAAGTCGTACGAAATTTATTATTTATACAGCGGAGAGAGGAACTTCTTTATCGGAGACTCCGTCCACCATGTTCACCCTGGCGATATGGTGCTCATCGACTCCGACGTCGTCCACAAAACGTCAGGGCTCAGCGAGCCCAATCACGTACGGGTCGTTCTTCATTTCGGCGAAGCCTTCTTTAATGGCATTTCGCAGGAGGATATAGATCTGCTTTTGGCCCCTTTCCATGATGGTCATCCGCTAATCAGACTGAACCTGCAAGAACGGATGCACGTGGAAGAGCTGCTTGGTTCTCTGTTGACCGAACTTAACGAGCAGCCTCCAGGCTATCAACTGCATATCCGGAACATGGCTATTGAACTAATGCTGTTCACCGCTCGCCATATTCGGAAGCGCAAAACATTGCCTAATATGGAGCTTACACCCGTCCAGCAGAAAGTAACGGATATTATACGTCACATTAATCTGCACTACCGGGAACCGCTCCATTTGGACGATATTGCCAACCATTTTTATATTAGCAAAGGCCACTTGTGCCGTGTCTTCAAGGAAGTCACAGGCTTTGGCTTTACCCAGTACATCAACATTACCAGGGTCAAAGAAGCCGAAAACTTGCTGCGCGAAACGAACTGGAGCATTACTCAAGTGTCGGAACACTGCGGATTCGAGAACTTCTCCCACTTCGGCAGAGTGTTCAAAAAGCTGTCTGGCCTATCTCCCCGTACGTATCGAAAAGAACGATCTCGATCGGTCTAAATATAATATGAGCTTTTTAAAAGTAATTATTTGACATCGGCACCGCCTCAATGTTATATTGTGCATACACAACATACACAATTATGGAGCGGAGGTACGATATGCTGGCCTTAGAGATCAAAGCATTAAACAAAAAGTATGAGCATTTTCAATTGAAAGACGTGTCTTTTCAACTGGAAAAAGGTTATATTATGGGCTTTATCGGAGCCAATGGCGCAGGAAAAACAACCACTATCAAATCCATCCTGAACTTGACTCGCATGGATAGCGGCGAGATTCGTATTTTGGGCAAAGATTTGATCAAACACGAAGTCGAACTAAAACAAAATATCGGCTCGGCGTTTGGGGATATCGATTTCTACACGCGCAGCAAAATCAAGACCTTAACGAACGTAATCAAAAAGTTCTATCGCAATTGGGATGATCAAGCCTATCATAATTATCTAAAAAAATTTAACTTGAATGAGAATAAAAAAATTGCCGAGCTATCCACCGGTATGAAAGTAAAATACAACTTGGCCTTAGCTTTATCGCATGGCGCAAAAATCCTTATCCTGGATGAGCCTACGAGCGGACTTGATCCGGTTGCGAGAGATAATCTGCTGGATATTTTTCAAGAGCTGGTCGAAGATGGCGAAATCACCATCCTGTTCTCCACCCATATCACTTCCGACTTGGAAAAGTGCGCGGACTATATTACTTACATCCATAACGGACAAATTATTAACAGCTCCGAGAAAGAACAATTCATCGACACCTATCGTCTGGTGAACGGGAGCAAAGAGCAATTGGATTCGATCAAGGACAAGTTGATTTCCTATAAGAAAAATTCATTCGGCTTTACTGGCTTGATCCATACGAGCGATTTCGATTCCTCTTCGGATATCAAATCAACCGCGCCCAATCTCGAAGAGATCATGATCTACTTCTCGAAAAAGGAGGATAATGATGTATAACTTACTGATGAAAGAAATGAAGTTAGGCGTAAGTCCCTTCTTTTATGTGATGCCTTTTTTGACGGGCGCCTTAATGTTTATTCCCTCATGGTTGTATTTCCTAGTCATCCTTTACTTTTGCTTCATTACGATACCGAATATGTTCGCAGGCTATAAAACGCAAAACGATCTCATATTTACGAGCATACTGCCTGTAACCAAAAATGACATGGTAAAAGCAAGGGTATCCGTTATTGTCATTATGGAATTGCTGCACCTTGTAGTGGCCATGATCTTTGGCTTCATCAGTATCCGCTTATATCCGAATTTGATCTACTATTTCTTCCAGCCCTCGTTAGGATTCTGGGGACTATGCTTCGTCATGGTTGCGATCTTCAACATCATCTTTATATCCATGTATTATAAGACAGCCTACAAATACGGCGCTGCGTCGATTGTTTCCATAACGGCTGCCATTTTGTTCGCCATAGGGGCGGAATGGCTCGGAATACAAAATTCGTTCGTGCATGATCTTTTCAAAGGAACCGGTGCCGATAATCTCGCTCTTCAATTTGGAATCCTGATCACGGGCATAGCCATATTCGCGATTTGTACGTATATCGCTTATCGTATTGCCATTAAACGGTTTGAGAAAGTGGAAATCTAATGAACATAGCTATATCGAACACCTCTGAGAAGCCTATTTATCAGCAGCTTTTTGAACAAATCAGCGCACAAATCCTGAAGGGCGAACTAGAAAACGGATATAGCTTGCCTCCCATACGCCAAGCGGCCACAGAACTTCGCGTCAGTATCATTACCGTCAAAAAAGCATGGGAGKAGCTCGAGCGGCTTGGTTTGATCTACACCGTAACCGGCAAAGGATGTTTTGTTACCGAGCTCTCCCCCGATGAAATGCTCCAAAAACGAAATGAAATGATCCTGAAGCAAATGATCATCGACACCTCGTATTACAAATCCTTCGGGCTTTCTGTAGAGGAAGTGTTTGAGCTTTTGAAGGAAATTTATTGATTATAATTTAATTGGAAAAAATCAGCAAACAAAAAAACGCATCCCTCAGGGTGCGTTTTTTCAACTAATATTACACCGTAAACTTCTCGTTATTTTGAGTAGTTAAGGAGCTCTCCTTCTGCGACACTCAAGATCGCATCCATAGATTGAATCGTCATCCTCCTCTGCCAGATATTTGTACGGATGCTGCAGATATATGTTGAATTTGCCCTTTCAAATCAAGCTAATAAGGCCGTTGCGGACAGAGACGTCTCTATCAATGGCATCCCGTTCAGTGTGAGATCATTACGGACCGAACGAACCGTAATCATCCCATTTCAACAGTAATTACGGGTTTGGCATGCTTTTAAAGCTATCTGGGTCCGTAATGACTACAAATTGTCCGATATGCACCGTTTAGAGCCCATATTGTCCGTACTTCCACAGCCTCATTATTTTACAGATCGAGACCGAGATCAAGTACGTTGTTCAGCATGTGCATGATGATCGCCACCGACTGATTGCGGGTAGCGGTACCGTTCGGTGCGAACTTACCTTCGCCGACACCGTTCACGATGCCCGCTTGGCTAAGCTGATCGATATGGTCTGCAGCCCAATGACCGCTGATATCGGAGAACTTTGATACTCCGTTAGCCTCGCTCATATTCAGCACACGAGCTAGGATTGCAGCCATCTCGGCGCGAGTGATCTCTTGGTTAGGATTGAACGCGCCATTGCCTGCACCATATACGATACCTGCGCGATGCAATGCTCTAATGGATGCATCCGCCCAGTGACCATCCGTGTCGGAGAAGGAACCGTCCTCTCCTGTCGTATCCATACCTAACGCACGAACGATCATCGAAGCGAATTCAGCTCGGGTTACATGATCCGAACCTTTGAACTCACCGTTAGGATCGCCTTCGACAATGCCAAGCTGCGAAGCATATTCGATTGCTTTTGCAGCCCAATGCGTCCCCGGTACGTCAGAGAAGTTGGCCGGCGAATTCGCTTGCAGCGCTTGCTGTACATTAGCCTTTATCTGCTCTGCGTTCGCGATGGCTTTGTTCAGTACCGGCTTCTCCGGAGTGGGCTTCTGTTCCGCGGTACCGGAATCCGTTGACGAGTCAGGAACCGTCGGAGTTTCCGGATTCGGTGTCGGATTTGGCGTCTGCTTCGTCGTCACCTTAATCTTCAGTTCCGCTGGCTCGCCTGCGCTGAACACGAAGGTCAGGACATCATCATTCGATAGCGTTGCCAAGTAGCTCTTCTTGATCGTAACCGTTTGCTTGCCGTCCAAAGTTGCAGCAGCGAGGCTGTAATCGGTGTCAGCAAGTACAGTATCACCCTTCTTGATTCCTGTGAGCGTGTTTCCTTTTAATATAACCGTAACCGTGATGTCAGCTCTAGCATTCTTATAGAACGTTGCCGTCGTTGCCGAAAGCGTAGAATTCACCGCTGGCGCATCCGTATAGTAGAGGTTGGGCGCCGGAAGCTGCATCGCCTGAACTTCGTCTCGTATGTCTTCACCCAGGTAGAAGCTCAAATGCTCCGGCTGGTTGTACATAGCGTTCTGCGAGTTCGCCGCCAAACGATACTGCGGATCATGCATCAGCGTGAAAATCACATTGTCCGTCGGAATATCCGTCGTGTAGATTCTTAAAGAATTGTTGTCGCTAGTGCGAACAAGAACCTCGTCGCGCCAGTCTCCGAGGATATCGGCGATCAGGCTTGGATTCGCCTTTGTTCCGTTGTTGGAATAGGTTCCGGTCAAAGTCTGAAGCGTTGTAAGCTCGCTGTTCCCGGTTTCAATCTCATAATTAAACTTCGTGATGGATGGCGCGCCTGTTGTGGTCGAATTATCCGGCCCGTCAAAGAACTCGCTAAGCAGGTCTCCGTCCCAATACAGGATGAAGTTAACGGGAGCCTTGTTAGCTACGCCAATGCCTCCGACATCGGTTGTAATAACCTCGCCGCTCACAACATTGTACATAGGCGTCGATATTCCCCAAACCTCGAAGCCCGGCAAAGGAGTTACATTCGCCGCAACGCCGCGCCCAACATCGCCTAGGTTTGCCGCATACGTCCACACAGGCTCCCCTGTAGAACCGCGAACCAAGGTTACATTGTTCGGAGGCCCGGCTTCATGCGGCTGGAACACATAGATCTCGTTGCTGCCCGGAACCATTGCGGCTACGTGCAGAGCGTCACCGTGACCCGCAGCTACTGTACCCCTGGTTCCGTTGGTGCTCCACAGGAGCGTTCCGTCTTGGTCGATCGTGACGCCGCCCAGCACTACCTCGGTATAACCGTCAAAATCCACATCGGCAATCTGTAAGTTATGATTGCCTTGATTACTGCCGGCGTTCCAATTCGCTAGCGTAAACGTCCAGAGTTCCACAATGTTGCCGTCTATGAACTGATAAGCAGCTGCAAAATGCGGACCGTAGTGACCTCGCACCTCGATAACCGTAGGATAAGGCTCCGCGCCATACTCGCCATTCTTCGGCATATAGGCCGCCGCTCCGTTGAAGCGATCGCTGCGGTTATTGTTGGTGTCGCCCCAGTTGGAGGTTATGTTGTACGGCGCAAAATAATCGACCGTATCACCCGGCGTGCCTGTTTCGCCGTTGAATACCGTTAAGGTTTCCGGGCCGGACGCCACTCTGCCAAGCGCCGTATTGTTGACCTGGTTATCATTTGACGGGTTTTGAAGTCCGCCTACCCATACCGCTTCAGGGTCGCCCAATACCCAAGCCGGAGTGTCAGTCAGGTCATCGATCGTACCGTCCGCTTTAGGAAGATACCCCCTGGTTCCGTCTGCTGTTTTAACCGAGAACTCGGCTTTTCCGTCCTGATCCAGATCATAGAAGTTGAACGCGCTGTGATGCGCGCTGGATACGATATTGATACCCAGGTTGATTCTCCACAGCAACTTGCCCTCAAGGGTATACAAGTCGAATATCGTCTCGCCGGTATGCCTGTTTGTAAGGCCCGGGTCTTGCGCCTGAGACGGATACCATTTTACAAGAATCTCATATTGTCCATCACCATCAACATCCGCTACGGAAGTGTCGTTGGCTGTGTAGGTAATAGGATCCGCACTGGATGTCGCGCCGTAAGCAAGCGCCGGGTTTGGACGATCCGCCGGCCTCTGCATCGGAATATCGATATGATTGTTGGCCCATGCAGTTGCAGGATTGCTTATTGCGCCGGTACTTATCGTCTCTACCTCGTAGAAATCTCCGGTTGTACCGCCTGCGTCAACATAATCCAGCACAGCAACCGGTGACGTGTTGACCTTATCGCCGTTTCTGTACACGTTAAATGTTAAGCCCTTGTTATATTCCGAAGCGAGCAATCGCCATGTTACAAGTATGCCTTCTCCGCTGTTTGCCGGAACGGCTACAACTCCTCTGTCCAGCCACTCCATTGAGTACGGCTCGGATGTCATTTTGTCTTCATAGCGGTTCTCAATGTAAAGCTTCGCTGATACTCCCATTCTGTTGACTGCTACGCCAGGTACACCCGCAAGCGTTCCTACATAGGAGAATACGCCCTGCTTATTCGGGTCATAAACCAACTCCGCGGCTGTTGCAGACCATGGGGCTTCTGTCAATTCCCAGGTTACGCCTACCGATTCGGTAGTGCCGCCCGCCACCTTAACATTAATGGTTGCCGGCAGATTAAGCCCTGCCTCATCAGCCACATCCCCGATGTAAACCGTCTTAAACCAACTCTGCCATGTATTATTGTCCGCTGCCCCTGGACGCTCCGGCAAGAAGTCATAGGGCAGCACTTCTGTTATCGTGTCCGATGAAAGAGGCTTTGTAAAGAAGTACAAGTTATCGACGCCATTATCTACAACGCCGAGGTTATTTCCTCCAGCACGCTCGCCAGTAAGAACGAACGAGCTTATCTGGCTTCCCTCAAAAGGAACCGTCAGCACCGACGGCTCCGCCGCGGCATTATCCCTCGGAACAAGGGAAACCGTAGCGATCATCGTATCAAAATCAAACTCTACGCCTACCGTATACCAAATATTAACCTCGTTATAAGTAAACGCATGGTAACGGTTGCTGCTCCAAAAATTAGCCGGGTTAGAGCCGGTTGGTCCCGGTAAAGCCCCTGCAAACGCGCCTATTGTCCTTGCGCCGTTATAGGTGCCTGTTCTTAAACTAAGCAGAACATTGGCTCCATCCTGGAAACTTAAATTAAACGTATTCTGCGCGGTGGAAACCGCTGGAACCTTCCAGTCCAAATTAGCATATACTTTGCTGCCGGCAACGGCATACGGCAAATCTCCCTTACCGCCGCGGTTGCCTGAACCGGACGCGGCAAATCCGAAATAATTATTGACTTGCGGAGCGTCTTCTCTGGCAAGCGTATGGTATGTACCGCCAGCGAATATCCATAGCGGGGTTGCAGCGTCACCGGCAAAATTGCTACCGAATTGCTGCGTGTACCCTTCCGCTAATAAGGCGGAAAAGTCCGGAGTAGGCTCCGTAATCGACGGGACATAAGTTACATTGATTTGCACGCTGTTCGTAATGGAACCGTCCATATTGGACACAGCCGTAAGAGTGGCCGCGCCTTCGCCGATCGCAGTAACGGTTACGCTGTCATCATCGTTTACAACGATAGCGGCAATGGTATCGTCGCTGATCGACCATGTAAACGTTCTGTCGGTTGCATTGATAGGCATGACAACCGCGCTGAATGTGGCTGAATGCTTGTCGGCAAGCGAACCTTCTCCATATTCCAGATTAGCGGTGGAGGTTGGGGATATGGTTATTTCGCTCGGGTTGATGGTCGGTTTTACTCCACCGGACGAAGCGGCCTTGAATTGGATATTATCAACGCGCATTCCATAGGTGCTTTCATCCCAGTCAACGCCCGTAACCGCGTTAAACCTTGCCCAGGTCTGTCCGCTTGCCCGGCTTGCGCCTATGCTCATGCTGGTCAGCTCATCGGAGCCTATTGCGATTGGCTGAGGCGTGGTGTATGCCAGTGAACCGCCGTCGGTAACGCTGATTGATGCCTCTTGTGCCAGAAGATCAACGTTTATAGTTACCGAAAGTTTGGTCAAGCGCGGCACGCCTGTTAGCGCGTTAGTGGCACTTCCTATTGCCGGAGCGTTATTGGCTGTCATATTTCCTGTGTAGTAGGATACGGTTGCCGGTGAGTTCGCATTAGTTCCGCCTCCGGCAGTTCGAAGCGTTACGACTTGATCCGCACCGTCGTTAAGGCGGACATCGAGCGAGTTCGCGCTAGGGMGGGTAATGTCAACCCACCAGTCAAAGGTGACTTCAACCTGATCTTTGCCGGTAAGGTCATATTCGCCGCTATCAAGAGGAAGAGTCCACCAATAACTAGCTTGTTTGGCCGTGCTCGAATCGGTATCGGATGGAGGTTGAACGCGAAGTACTTTGGAATCAAAATCAGCTACCGTAATTGAACCGGAGCCAGTGGCTGCCGGAGCGCCGGTTACTGTCCCTACCAGCTCGCCATCCTCAAAATCCAATACATTGCCCACTTCTATCAAAGCGGTAGATGTGGAGCCCCCGTCTTCTTCCGCGCCCAAAACCACCGCGGGCATAAGCATAAATGCCATGGAAACGACKAGCAGTACAGATATGTACTTCTTAAGCCTTCTCTTCATTTACTTCACTCCTCCTAGCCATACATAGAGTTGCAAGTCCCGCCTCACTAAGCTCATTCTCCGGTTCCCCTTCGCTAAAGCGCTTTCAATTCTCGTGCTCTCACCTCGCGTCTGTAGGGATATACTCAACCGAATATGGATGTTCTTACAGTGGCAAGAATGTGTTTGCAGTATAATCCATCACCGACTTTTTCGTATATGATGACTATTGATTGTCATTGTCATTTTTGATTTTGTATCAACAATCATAGGTAGAATCAAAAATGTTCTATAATGCCAAGACAATTCTAGTAAACCGAATCCACTGTCTATGCTGTTCCGTACAGCAAAAATCCACTACCTCCTGCGGTAGTGGATTAATATGGTGGAGGCGAACCGTGGCTGTGAAAAACCACAATCCGCCGCAGTGTATTAGTTAGGGTGTTTGGGGAGGTGGCTCAACGGCTTAATCTTATTGGCAACCCCAAACGGAACATGCGCGGTTGGAGAAACACTTGATACTCCCTCAATATGACCTACCTGATCATCGAAAAAGATATGAGGACGAAATACTTTTAATACTCTCCCCTTCTCTATTCCTCCAAGAAAGAAAGCTTCGTCAACCAATATTCCAAGAGTTCTTAGCGTCGTTACTACGCGCTCATGTGCAGGTGCATTCCTTGCCGTTACTATAGCTATCCGGACACGCGGGGAATACGTATTATCATTCTGTTTCTTCTTCCACTCTCGGCGCTGAAGAGTGGCTACTTCACCAAAAAATTTGAACAGTGGACCGGGCGGCAGAGCTTCGCTTGCCTTTTGCCTCTCATTTTCATGAAAGCCTTCCATTCCAAGAGCCTGATAGATCCCTTCCGCTGAATCGTCGGCGATAATACCGTCAAAGTCAAACGCAATCCGAAGTTCTAACTCTTTCTCATCATCAACAAATCCAGTAGGAAACACCTGGGCAGCTGGCAAACCCATTTCGATTGCAGATCGCACATCATTAGGATCTGCCGAAAGAAATAATGAAGCGTTAAATGCATTCATGTAAATGAATGGATTCGTTCCTGCAACGAATGCAGCACGAGTTATCGAAAGTCCATAGTGTTGAATAGATTTGAAAACGCGTAGACCCGTATCGGGATCGTTCCTCGACAGTAACACGACCTCAACCGGTTGGTCGGCCGGATCATCACCGTTGATCATGAGTAGACGTTTTATCAAAGGGAATGCTACTCCCGGTTCTAGCACATCTTGTTCATGATTATGTTGATATTGGCGATATTCTTCCTCCCCCTTTTCCTTAAACACCTTGTCGGACTCCTCCAAGTTGAAAAGAGCGCTTGAGGCAACAGCTACTACAAACTTCTCTTCTATGGGGAAAGGCATGGTCTCCTCACTCCTTACTGTTATATGTGAGATAGCAATTCAGCGAGGTAAAGCCTGTCCATTCCCGCCGATTATCATCTCAAATAATATTACATCAATATTCGACTAATTCTTCCAGATCCCTCCACTTAAAAAATAAAAAGTACCCAATCAACGTCGCAATGACGTAAGTCGGTTACTTCTATTAGTCACAAGTATGCTGAACCCCTGTCCGAAACTACTTACACTGTTCCCCGTTACTTCTCCCGCTCCAGCAAATATCGGGCCGTAAATTGGTCCGTAATTAGTACGTTCGCGTACCCACCGGTCAACGCACCGAAGATACCGTCTACCTTCTTTGCCCCGCCGGCAACTAGAATGGACTGTTCCTTCCGCTTTAGCTCGTCCAAGTTGATGCCGATCGTTCGTTGATCGAGCTCCTCCGAGCAAATGTCGCCGGCCGCGTCGATATAACGGGAGCAGATGTCGCCCGCCCCTTTCGCCCGAATTATAGCCAGTTCTTCCTCGGTAAAATAGTTCGCCCGAATCAGCACCGAATCCTCGGACGGAGCTCCTACTGTCACCACGGCGATATTAGACTGCTTGCCTAGCTCCAAAATATTGCGGATATGGCGATCCTTCTCGATCGTCTGCTTCACGATCTTATGATCGACCAGCGCCGGCAACGGGATGAAATACGGCATGGTGTGGAATGCTTTGCCGAACAAATGTACAACTTCATACGCATATGTATTCGTCTCCGAGTGGCTGACGCCGCCGTTCAACTGTACGACCTTGACGTCGCGGACAGGCTTGTCCTTCAGATGAAGCGCCACTTGATACAGCGTCGTCCCCCATGTAGCGGCGATAATGTCGCCATTCTTGACCGTATCATATAGATAGTGGGCCGCTGCCTCGCCGATGTACTTTTTGACAACGCCGTCCTCGTAATGCGGCACCGATGCGACTACCGCTTTCCTCAGCCCGAACTTCGTCTCCAATCTTACCGCAAGAGCACCGTTGTTCTCTCCCGGGTGGACGATCTTGATTTGCACATACCCTTCGTCCTTCGCTTGCTGCAAGAATCTCGAGATCGTCGGACGCGAGACGCCAAGCTTCTGGGCGATTTCCTCTTGATTGTGATTTAGTTCATAATATAGTCTTGCCGCATCTATCATTTTGCTAAGCTTATCTTCCGCTCGCTCATCCGCCATTAGCACCCAACTCTTCTCAACATGAATCATTATTTTCTTCAAAACTATACCAAATGGCCGTCCTATTGACAATGACTGCCGCGCATGCAAAAGAGCCCCTGCCCACTCGCGAATGCAGTGAACCGGGACTCTTGCACAATCTGGTTAGCTTATGGTCTCCTTATTGCTTGTTCTTCAAATACTCCAGAACGGAAAGCAGCAAGGTAACGACCTCAGCCCTCGTTGCGTTTAATTCCGGCTCGAACCGGTTGCCGCCCATGCCTTCAATCAAGCCCTCTGCATAAGCAGCCGCAATATACGGACGAGCCCACAGCTTGATGTCATCGGCATCGGTAAACGTTGGCACTGCATCGGGATCGACCTCAATGCCCAGCGCCCGCACTAGAATGATGGTCATCTCCGTCCGTGTCAACGGATTGGACGGACGCAGCGTATTGTCCTCATAACCAGCGATGACTTGTTCCTTGACCAACTGGGCGAAAAATGATTGCGCCCATGCCGGCACTTGATCGGCATCCGCAAAGTTCAATTCGCCGCTCGATGAAACATCAAGCTTAAGCGCTCTGCCTATCATCGTAACAAACTCCGCTCTTGTCGTTTGGCCATCAGGACGGAACGTACCGTCCCCGTAACCGCTAATAAAGCCCGCTTCGATAGCAGATTCGATCGACTCCGCGGCCCAGTGGTTGCCCACATCCGTAAACGAAACTTCCGGCGCCTCCGGAGTAGGAGTAGGTGTAGGTGTCGGTGTCGGTGTAGGTGTAGGTGTCGGTGTCGGTGTTGGCGTTGGTGTCGGCGTTGCCGTCGGTTCCGGTGTTGGCGTTGTTACCGGCGGTTTTGGCGTTGGCTTCGGTGTCGGTGTCGGTGTCGGCGTCGGTGTCGGCAGCGGACTACCGTTCAAATCAACGATCCTTCCCTCGACTGCTGACGTAGACGCCGTAATCGTTCCAACCTTCTGGATATACTTCGTAAATACCTCGTAATCCGGCAAATAAAGCAGATTAACGCGTCCCTCTTTATAAGCCTTCTCCAGCGAAGCGTAGAAGTCTCCGCCTTTGGCCGTGAACGCATTAGTTGCCACTTCATAGGTCGCGTTCAGATCAAGAGGAACATAGCTGTTGCCGTTCTTCACCTCTATGCGCACGACGCGCTCGTTCACCGGCTTGGTTGAATCATAGTCGAATCGCATGCCCGCAACATGCGGGAACCGGCCGTCCTTTGTCGTCGTAATGGTGGAGACACCGTTCTCCATTGCTTCCTTGATTTCTTGTCCCGTTAACGAAATGGTAACCAGATCGTTATTGAACGGAAGAACCGTAAGCACTTCGCCTTGCGTAATCGCACCTGCATTGATCGAGTCGCGGATGCCGCCGCCGTTCTGCAGCGCGATGACCGCATTCGTGCCAGCCGCCTTGGCTGCGGCCAGCATGCCGTCAGCAATCAGATTGCCGAGATTCGTCTCCTTCGAGCGTACGTCCGCTCTTACGCCGTTCAGTATGACTTCCGTATTGCCGACCTCCGTACCCGAAAGCTCAACAATGCCCGGTTTATACTTGGTATCGAGGATCTCTTTCGCTTCCGCATCCTCGGCCACGACATACGCCGTGCCGTTCTTCGCGTCAATGGAGATCAGCTCTTCGTCCCATTCCGTCAGAACGCCTTCATCGTTAAACATAACTTCGAGTCTGCCAAGGAATTGGCCCTTCTCCCCGGTTTGCACGATAAGCTTCGGCGCGTTCGGGTCGGTATTGTCGACAACCGCTTCGTCCAGCTTGGTATGGCTATGACCGCCGACAATAATGTCGATGCCGTTAACCGCTTTGGCAAGCTCAACGTCCGCATCGTAGCCCAGGTGGGATAGCACGATGATTTTATTAATGTTTTGCCCCTTCAGCATGGCAACCGCAGCAGCAGCCTTAGCCTCCGCGTCCTCGAACTTGACGTCGCCCGGAGAAGCGATATTCGCCGTATCCTCCGTCGTCAAGCCGATGATTCCGACCTTCTCGCCGTCAACATCCATAATAAGCGCCGGATAGATCGTTTTGTCGCTGCCCGGATTTCCGATTTCATTCTTGAACATCTCTTTCAGAATCGCATCATCCGAGAAGTTCACGTTAGAGGAAACGAACGGGAACTCGGCATTGCCGATAAAATCGGCAAGCACTCGCGAGTTTTTGTCAAACTCATGGTTGCCGAACGTCATCGCGTCGTAACCGACCAAATTCATGAATTCGAGATCGGCTTGACCCAGATACTTGTTGAAATACAGCGTACCGGAGAACACGTCGCCCGCATCGACAAGAATCGGATTCGTCGCGTCCGCTTTCGCATCCTTAATCGCCGTCACGCGTCGAAGGACGCTATTCGGCGAGCTGGTTGTATCCAAATTCGCATGCGTGTCGTTCGTATGCAGTATCGTAAGCGGGAAGCCGGACGACTTCCTCAGGTCGAGCTGTGCCATAACGGCGTCGTGATCGGATACCCGGCCGTCCGACGGCGAGAAATCCGCGTTCAAATGGACAACGTCCGCCTCAGCGCTTGCAGTCAGGTTTTTGCTGACCAAAATATGGTCAAGCACCTGCGAATTGCCGTCGAACGTATACGTGTACCGTTCGTTCAACGGAAGCTCGTCAATCAGATTGTCGAGCTCGTTTCCTTTCAATAGCTGTGCTGTTTGAGTGAATTGGAAGTCGTTCAAGTCGCCTAGAGCGACAATATTGGCCTCCGAATTTTTCGTAAGCACATCCTTTACAAAACCGTTCACGATTGCCGCGATTTGATGACGCTGCGCTTCGCTCGACAGCACAGGAGGTTGAACGACGCCGAATGGCCCGTTGTCGCCGCCTTTGGAATTAAAGTGATTGGCGATGACGATTACTTTCTCGCCTTTGAATTCGAACTGAGCCGCAAGCGGCTTGCGCGAGCTGTTGAATGCAGGGTTCGTCGGATCGATTCGGCCCGGATTGTAGTTCAATTCATTCGTAGCGGCTGTGTATCCAACAGCTTCGATCGCGGAACCTTTCCGATCGTTCTCGCTGCTAGAGAGGCTTACGCGATCCGGATTGTAAAGGAACCCTACGCGAATATTTCCGCCTGGCGCTCCGCCATCCTGGTTGTTCTGAGGAGCGATGTCCGTGTAGACGTAATCGGGACCGCCTTCAGCTTTGATCGCGGCGATTAAGTCGGATGCATCCGCTTCAACCGTGCCGTTATTCGTTTCGCCGTTGCCGTCCTGCATCTCGACGACGCCGATAATATCCGGTTTCTTCATGTTGGATACGATCGATTCGGCCAATTTCTCCGTCTTGGTCGCCCCTACGCCCGGGTAATAATTTTCAATGTTATAAGAAGCGATTAATAATTTATCGTCGTTGATTTCAAGCGTAGTCGTTTCACGCTCGAACGTATTTTGGGTAATAGCCGGCAAGCCGTTCCATGCCGGAATCACCTTGAAATTGCCGTTGTTGTAGCCAATAACGCCTGTTACGTCGCTATTGAACTTGTCGCCTGTACTGACTTCCTGACCCGGATCGCCGTACGCGATCAAGAGACGCTGCGGATTCAGGTTGTTCAGCTCTTTAAGCACCAACCCTCCTGCAGCCGTAACAACGTCGTTTGCATCATTTTCGATTCTTGTCGGTATATTGTACAGCATCGAGTTGCCGTTTCCGCTTGTCCAATACGGACTCAAAATCGTAGGCGTTGGCAGCTTAACGAGCATGCCCTCCAAGGATTCATAGAAGTCGATGGCATCCTCCGATGGCTGGAACTGCGTCATCGGAACGGTGTCATTGTCGATGATGGATGATGGAATCACTCTGCCGTTCTTGCCAAGCGTGACGGCTTCAGGCATCGCCCCGGTCGGAGATAAGATTGCTCTTGCGGTCATCGTAATTTGCGTAGACGTTAAATTGCTTGTGCTTCCTTCATTGTACTCGGATACCGCACCCGTCACCGCAACCTGGCTCCCGATTGCCGGCTTCAGCGATTCGTTCGTGCTGTATACGAAGATCCCTTCGGAAGTATTGATGTTATCATCGGGATTCGGATCCTGCATGAAGAACCCTTTGTAAGCGCCCGTGGCGAAGGTGTAACCGTACTGCGTTACGACGCCTTCAACGTCCGTAACCGTCTGTCCCGCATATTCCGACGAATGGGATTCGCCCTGAATATCGTGGATGCGCGGGGCCACCGAAGCCTCGTATTCGAACGTATAGACATCGCTAGTCTGTCCGCCGGCAACGGCTATCGCTTTAATGACAACGTCTTCGCTTACCGTAATCGGTTCGTCATAAAGCTCGCTTGCCGCCGTAGGGCTAGTGCCATCCAGCGTATAATAAATCGCAGCTCCGCTAGTTGGGCTCGAGAGAGTTACCGAGCTTCCGATAATAATTCGGCCTGCTCCCGGACTTGCATTTACCGAAAGCATATCCTCTACCAGCGCGGCATCGTTTAGCGGAATGAACTGATAATCCGCGTTAAACTGCTTAATCACACCCGTTATTTTTTCAAAAGTTTTATTTACCGATAATTTCGATAGGCTGGAGTAGATTGTAAAGGTGTTGCCGCCTTGGCTAGCGGTTACTTTGCTTCCTTCTTTGCCGGTGATCGTCACATCTTCAAGCGTAACGAGCTCCGCCTCGTGAGCCTCGCCGTTAGCCGCCGACAAATCCGCGCCCGTTAACAGCTTTGGTTCCGGTACGCCGGCATCCTGCTGGGCGACCTCATAAGTTAGCCCGGACTGAGGCTTAATTTCCTCTAGATTACTGTAAATGTCCATAACGCCGCCGACCTCGACAAGGTCTCCGACCTCCGCAAACGGCGAGAATCCGTACAACACGATACCGCCCGTTTCGTCCTGAATGTACATTTCGGCACCGTCAATGTGCGTCACGACGCCTTCGGTCCACACATTTTGCGCCTTAGCGGTCGTACGCGCCGCAGCAACGCCCGACTTTTCCAATATCGTATAGTCGAAAGTCGACTCCGGGCTGTCCGCCATACCTTGCGCCTGCGCGTAAGCTTTGATCGTTGTCGCTTCGTTTATTACGATCGGTCCCGTATACGGCTCGAAGTCTTCCGTTCCTCCCGATCCATACACGGAAGCATAGACAGAGGCACTAACCGTTGCAGACTCCAACGAGATCTCCGTACCTGCAGGCCAAGCATTGGGCCTAGGCGAGGCCGTAACGGGACTTACGGCAAGCTCGTTATAGCTGCTGTTGCGAGGATCCGGCGTTTTAACTTCAAAATCGGCCGAGTTATTATCCGTATCCTCTCCGCGACTGCCTTCCGCTGCGCCTGCAGCGGCCTTCCGAATAGCTGCGGTCGTGTTCGATAATACAGGGGTCGGACTCGTCTCTGATAAGTTTGCCGACCCGAAGCCTACCAAATCGATTGTAGTATTAGAACCGTCAACCAAATCCACTTTCCCGTTCGTGCCGCTCAAGAGTAACGTTCCGACTGCATCGGGAGCAGGCAGATCCTTCGTCCCGCCTGTGCCTGCCGATTGCTTAATTAGAAAGTAGCCTTTGGCATTAATTGTGCCATTTATAGCCGTAACATTAGCAGCATCAAACGGATTAGCAGCACTGGCATAACGTACCTTCCAATTCGTCATTGTGACCGGAGAATCGGTGGGGTTGTACAACTCGATAAAATCATTTTTGTACTCTGCCCCGTTGTTGCCTCCGCCCCCGTACACTTGCGAAATGACAACATGATCAGCCGACGCTGCCCATACTGGCGCGCCAATGCTTCCGAGCGTACTGCCGACTACCATAACCGCCGCTAGCATCATACCTGTCTGTCTCTTGATACGGGAAATCCAATGCAACATGTTTCTTTCTCTCCTCTCTCCTACCAAAAATTTCACAATAACTAGCATTACATCCTTAATAGAGTAGTTCTCATTTGTAATCAAAGCATCAAAATGAAATTAAGTTCTAGTAAACATGAACATTTGTTCAGATGCGACAACAAAAATCCCCTTCTGCAGACATGCACACGATCTGGTTACAGAGTGTTTGCACGATGAAGTAAGGGGATCTAATCGTTTGGGCCCAACCGGAACGAGCCGCATCATAATATGTCATATATACTAACATCACTTATGCTGGCTAGTATACAGCGGAGCCAAACATCTGTCAATCGGCTGAAATAACTTGATATTTTTCGCGAAAATTCAACAAAATCAACTATTTAACGTTCATCTGGACGAACAGGCCTGCAATTGATATACTTGCCGGAGTAGACAGGCCTATACCGTCCAGAAACAGGGGGCAAGGGATGAGAAGATACAATTTTATAAGACCGCTAATATTGATAGTAACCGCGCTACTGACCAAAAGTCTGATTACTAACCTTTGCATGTTGTTTGGTTTAGAGCAGGAAATAGCGTCCAACTTAGGATTCATGGCAATGATTGCTGTCGCACTTATCATCTATACCCGCATGATGAAAAAACGCCGCAAATAGAAAAACAGATTCCAAATACAGCAAAAGACCGCCGGTTAAGGCGGTCTTTTTGTTTTACTCCTTCACGGCGCCTAGCATAATACCGGATACGAAGTACTTTTGCAGGAACGGATATACGATCAGCATCGGCACCATGGCGATGAATACCTTAGCCGAATTCAGCGTCCGGTTAGACAGCTCCGACAGCTTCTTGTATTGTTCGGGGGTTAGATTGGTGCCAACCGGAATGTTGACGACAAGCTGCTGGATATAGGTTTGGAGCGGATATTTAGCGGAAGTGTTCATGAGCACCAATCCGTTAAAAAACTCGTTCCAGTGATATACGCTAAGGAACAACGCCACTGCGGCAAGTACCGGAATGGAGCATGGGATATACACCCGGAACAGGACCGACCAAGGACCGGCGCCGTCGACCACGGCCGCCTCATGCAGCTCCTTCGGCAAATTGCGGAAGAAGTTCATGATCAGAATGACGTCGAATACCGGCACGCCTCCGCCAAGCACCAACGCCCAGATCGTATCGATCAAATGATAGTTTTGAATGGTAAGATACCAAGGGATCAATCCCCCGTTAAACAGCATGCAGAAGACAAGCACCCACATGAACGTATTGCGCATTTTGAAATCCTTCTTGGGCCTTGCCAGCGGATAAGCCATTAATACCGTCATCAGCAAGGCGAATCCCGTACCGAGCACGGTGCGTTGGATGGAAATCCAGAACGCGTTAAAGAACAGGCTGTCGCTAATAATCTCCTTATACGACGACAAGGAGAAACCGATAGGAAATATCGTAACCAAGCCCGCATTGGCGGCCGCTTTCTCGGAGATCGATACACAGAAGGTGTACCAAAGCGGGTATATGCAGCTGACGAGCAGAAGACCGAGGACGACGATATTGGCAATTTCAAACGTCCGCGAGCCTACCGTTATATTTCTGACCAATACAGCTCCCTCCTTCAGAAAACCGTGTAATCGGCATAGCGATACGCCAGACGATAGGATATGAATATGAGCACAAAGCTAATGACCGACTTGAACAATCCGGCAGCCGTCGCGAGCGAGTATTGCAGATTTTGCAAGCCTAGCCGGTACACCCATGTGTCCAAAATATCTCCGGTTGAATACACAAGCGGGTTGTACAGGTTATACACCTGGTCGAAGCCGGCATTCAGCACGTTGCCCAAGCTTAAGACGCCAAGCAACACAACCGTAGTCGACAGAGCAGGCAGCGTAACGTGCCGGATTAACTGCCAACGATTGGCCCCGTCAATGGCGGCCGCCTCATACAGATTGAGATTAATGCCCGTTAGCGCCGCAAGATAAATAATGGCGTTAAAGCCGAACTCCTTCCACACGTCGGTGCCGATGACGAGCTGCCGGAATATACCCGCATCCGCCATGAATAGCTTAGGATCGAAACCGAACATCCCGATAACCGTATTGACGACGCCGTAATAGCCGAAGATCCCGATGACAATCGTTGACATAATAACCCACGACAGAAAGTGCGGCAGGTAAACGACGGTCTGCACCAGCTTTTTGTAGCGCAAGCTGCGAAGTTCGTTCAGCAAAATGGCAAAGACGAGAGGGACAAGCAAATTGAGCGCGATTTTGCCGACTGCGATAATAAACGTATTGATGATGACCGTCTTGCTGTCGTTCAGCTGAAACATATACTTGAAGTTTTCGAGTCCCACCCACTCGGATTTGAACATCCCCGCTCCCGGGTTAAAATTCTGAAAAGCCATCACAATTCCGGTCATAGGCACGATACTGAACATCACTAGCCAGACCATGCCCGGCAGCAGCATCAAATAATAATGTTTCTGATGGCCTAATTTCCTCAATGCGTCTAACCTCCCTTCTTCCTATCCGTATAACAAAGCTTGCGGAGTGCACTTAGGAACCGCAGTGCCTTCCGCAAGCTTCCGCACGTTTATTTCTTCAAGAGCTCCGCCACTTCCGCCGTGATCTCGTCACCGCCTTGAGACTTCCAGTCCTTCACGAATTTGTCGAAAGAGTCGATGGATGCTTGGCCAAGGATGATCTTCATCACGGTTTCGTCCTCCATCTTCTTCAGGTTGGCCCATTTCGTTTCCATCGTCGGCGTCTGGTTGTAGGTGACGCTAAATACCTTCTTATCGATAGGAATCGTCGTGAACGGACGATCGCCGATCAAGATGGAGTACAAACGCTGGAAGTCGCCGAAGTTAGCCGTGCTGAAGTTGCTCACATTCAGATCGTCGTACGGAGGCTTAATGACGTCCCTCACCTTTTTCGCATCCGCATACATCAATTTGTACAAGCTGTTCGGCTTATTGTAATCCTCTGGATCCGTCTCGCCTTTCAGCACTTTCAGAAGCTCGACATACTCGTATTCCGTCTCGTTGGCTGCAGCCATAACGTTGCGAAGCGGATACCAGCCCACGGCAACCGATAAATCAAAGGTCGCTTCATCGCGTACAAGGGCGTTATTCATGATCATGATCGCTTTGACCACATCCGGCTTGGCGTTTTTGCTAATAATGGTGTAGGTGCTGCCCGTCGTCTTCATATGCGCATTCCACTTGTTATCATCGGAATAGACCGGATAGGCCTGCCAGTTCGCCGTCGGATCGTTCTTGAAGGAGTCCCCGTTGCCGTAGCCGCCATTCCACCATGGACCAAAGAAAATGCCTGTCTGATTGGCATTGATCGGATCCCCTACGTTGTCGCGTGTGCCTACCTCGGGATCGATAAGTCCTTTTTTGTACCAATCAGCCAGCAAAGCCAATGATTTTCTTGTATTGTCCGATATCGTTCCGTACGATACCGATCCGTCGCCATTGTCAAGCCAGTAGCCCGGATATGCATCCATCGCGCCAAAAATCGGATCGAATCCGCCCATATTGTTAGAGGAAACAAGGAACGTGGAATACGGGAACGTATTTTTGGAAGGACCGGCAATACCGATCGTTTTGTCCCCGCCAAGCTTATTATCTATAAATGCTTTCGCCGCCTTTTCAACATCCGACACCGTCTTCGGCACGGGCAGCTGCAGCTTATCGAGCCAATCCTTGCGAATCCACAAGACGTGAACGCCGTCGGTATCCACCGTAATGTTCGGGAGCGCAACCATCTTGCCCTTGTAGCTGGCATTTTCCAATGCACGGCCTTCGGTGCTCGCCATAATGTCCTTCACCTGAGAGGACTGATATTGCTGGAATATATCGGTGATGTCATAGAGCAATCCCGAGCTGGCCGCTTTGGTCATGAACGAGCGGTCGTCGACAACCATGCCGTCCGGCAGCTTGCCCGAAGCGATCGTTAAGCTGACCTTCTGCTTGAAATCGTTGCCGGTGGCCGCGGTCCAATCCACGATGACGTTGATGTTGTACTTCTCCTTGAGGTAGCGCGTGTATTGGTTATTGCTTACGCTGTCGCCTTCCGGCAGCGTTTTGTCTGTTGGATCTACCACCATGCCGATGTGAACGTCAACAGGCTTGTCAAATTTGGAGAAGGCCAAATCGTCTCCCGAAAGCTGGGAGCTCGAGTCTGGTTGTGAAGACGCTTTCAAATTATTCGATGAATCATTGGAAGAAGTACATGCTGTCAAGGTTAGGCCAAGCAATACGACGGAAAGCAGCATTGCCATATTCTTTTTCATCTAATCCCTCCCTAAGAGAATGGCGAAGCAATTCTTGTTTTGTAAGCGGTTGCTTCGTTTCTTGCCTTCTCATTGTACATTGGAAGCGGAGAAAAAAAGTCGGACGGTTGTGCCGTGTTTTGCGACGAATAAGGGGCCGAGGTAGATGTTTGTTCGATAAGATGAAATCATTCTTCCCCCCTGTGGAACTGAGCACGAAATTCGGAGGGCAAGAGGCGAGTCTGTTCATAGAAGAGGTGGGAAAAATACTTGGAGTCGTTGTAGCCTACAGCATGAGCAACCCACGCGATCGACTGATTCGTTTCGCATAACAGACGCTCGGCCGCTCTTATCCGCTCTTGTCTTAAGTAATCATTGAACGTCGTGCCCGTCAGCTTCTTAAAGCATTGGCTAAAATAGCTTCGGCTCATGTGCACATGATCGGCGACGTCCTCGGCATGCAGCGTATTCGAAGCCTGCTCGCGAATGAACAGCACAGCCCTCAGAATGCTGGTCGTCGTATTGGTGAAATCGGAGGATGCCGCAACGTGCGCATACACGCGTTTCCTGTAATCGCGCAGCCATTCAACCGCCGACCGGACGTCATTGGCATCTGACCGGAGCTCGGCATCCATTGCGATAACGGTCTCCATTTGTGACAACACACGCATGAACAGACCTTCCAGACGGCGAAAAGAAACCTTGGCTTCTACGGTCCTTTTGCATAAGCGCTGGAAGACCGATTCATTATAAAGCCAATAGTGCGACCGCCACTCCTGCTCCAGCCCGCTCCATTCTTCTTCCTCCTGTAGGCAGACGTCTTGCTCGGAAGCAGCCACAGGCGCGGATACCGCGGGAGGCTTGGCTGAGTGATGAGGCTTTTCTCCTGTCATTTGCTGCTGGATTCGGTTCAATATTTGCTCGTCGTCCTCCGATTCCAGACGCACCTTCGATATATAATCGAGCACCCCCATGCGATAAGCCGTTTGCACATTCTCGAACTCTTCATGAAAAGATAAAATAACGGAGCGCAGCCCAGGAAATCTTTGCCGCGTGACTTGAAGCAGCTCCATTCCCGACATGACGGGCATCGAAAGATCGACGAACATGAGATCCACCTCATGCCTTTCCATAAATTCGAGCGCCTTCGCGCCGTTCGCCGCTTCGCCGACTACAATCATATCGTGATTGGTCCAAGGCATAATCGAAATGAAGCCTTTGCGGGCAAGCTTGTCATCGTCAACGATTAATACACGAATCAAATCGCTCTCTCCTTTCTATACTGCTGAATGGGAAGGGTTAACGTAACGGTTGTGCCGTGATTCGGAGTGCTTTCTATACCCATACGAGCTTTATAGCCATAAAAGGATTCAAGCATCGATCGGACATAACGAAGTCCAATCCCCCAGCCTGTCTGCTGCTGATCCGGCGTATCGCGCTGCAATAAGGCAAGCGTCTCCTGACTTAGCCCTTTGCCGTCATCGCGAATCATAATGCGCACCATCTGCGCGGTTTCGTCAGGCGAAATACAGATTTCCAGCTTGCCGTGATCGTCAAGGCCATGACAAACGGCATTTTCCACGATGGGCTGCAGGATAAACCTTGCGACAGGACTATCGAGATAGGTCCCTTCCGCAATATTCAGCTTCACCTCGAAATCATGCCGCATCTGCTGCAGTTCCAGATACGTTCGCATGACGTCTATTTCCGACCTGAAAGTAGCCGTTCCCTCCGACTTGCCCAAGTTATAGCTCAACAAAAAAATCAACGAGGAAACAAACTTCTCAATCTCCGCCTGCTTATGCATAACCGCCAGCCAACGCACCGAATTGAGCGTATTCATCAGAAAATGCGGGTTGATTTGGTAGGCTAGCTTCTCGATCTCCAGCTGATGACGGCGCTTTTCCTTCTGCTCCACATCCATAATCAGCTGCTGAATTTGCCTCTTCATAATATTAAACTGATTGAATAGCCGGTCAAATTCATCGATACCCGTATGATATTGGCTAGTGCCCATATAGCCCTTGCCAAACGTCCTCATTTCCTTCTCTATCAATCGAAATGGCCTGTTAATGAGCCTCCGCAATAATAGAGTGAGCATGAACATCATCAGAAGGGCAACGGCGAGAATCCAATACATATGATTTTTCCACGTATAGAGCTCATGATTGTAGTAGGAGACGGGAAGCAGCAGCGTGATGCCGTAGCCGTAATCGCCTGTCATCCGATTCCATACATAATCGCCCGTCACACCCGATTGCCCGCTTAGCTCGAGAGGCCCGCCGGCCGCAAAAGCAGTTGAATTGCTGCTATAGGTCACCATGTCCGCCGTATCGGTGAAAACAAGCGTATAGGGCATGTACAAGTTTTCCGCAAGCGAGTTCATATCTGTGGTAATATCCGACTTGGCTTCCACATAAACGACTAGCTGCGTTCCGTCTGAAAAGGTAACCTCCCGTGTCACCGACACAACCAGATCATCGCTGAATCGGCATAAAGATTTATGCGGAGACTGGTATTTCAGCTCCCCGATACCGGCGACACTAGGCAAGGATTCCAGCGTGAAGTCACCGCGCAGCGGCAAATTGGATTGATAAGCTTTCCCGCTTGCGGGGTTAAAATACATCACCAGCTGCATAGCCGGATTCGAAAACGTAATTAATCCAATATTATAGGAAATATCGCGTGATAGAAGACGCTGACTATATGGGTCGGCGGTAGAGATATACGTTTCCATCAGGTGACCCACCGTGCCTTCCGGCGTCATCTGCTGCGTAACCTGAAGCAGGTTGTTGTACATCTGATTCAACTTTGATGTTTGCTGGTACAGATCAAAAGCCATAGAGGTCTTGATTTTATCGCGCTGCATCGTGTAGATCGCATTGTAGGAAACAGACGCCATTAAGACGGCGCATCCCACAAAGCCAACAGTCAGAAACACCATAATTCGTTTGCGAAGAGAGGAGAATTGAAACCGGTTGCGAAGCATATTCAAGAAGCTTGTCTTCCTACGTTCCGTTCGATTAGACTTTACCTGGCGATTGCCGAGCACCTCCACCACCTCACAACGAGTATGGAGCAATATTCGCCGCTCGGCGTGTTTCTCCTTCTTTGGGTGCGGGCAGACTGGGAAATGCTCTTGATCAATAATTGTTCCATTCCATTTACTTGAAACGAAACTTTCCAATCCCGCTTTGCAAAGCGAGCGTCATATTCTGCAGCTCGTTGGAGGCTGCTGCCACCTCCTGGACCATCGCGTTTTGCTCTTGTACGGAAGACGCTATCGTGCTGAGCTTGTCCGCGTTTTCCTCCGCCACATCGGCAACCAGCTGTGCCCCCTCCAGCATCGCCGCCATTTTCACAGACTGGATTTGCATTAAAGCGGCAATTTTATGGATGGCTTCAACCGTACGGTTCACCGATTGCGCAATCAAATGCAAATGGCTGATCGTTTCGGTTGTTTTGGACGATTCATTATGGATGAGCTGCGCTTGCGTCTCCATTCGGCCGACGGCCACCGTCAGATCGGACTGTATCGCTTCAATTAAGCCGCCGATATGCTTAACTTCCTTGGAGCTGTGGTTAGCCAGTTTCCTAATTTCCACCGCCACCACCTGAAACCCTTGACCATGTTCGCCGGCATGGGCCGCTTCTATTGAAGCGTTTAGCGCCAGCAGATGGGTACGGTCCGAAATGTCCTCCACGACGCGGATAATATCTTGAATTTGCTCCGCATGCTTCTCGAGCTTATTGACGATGCCGAACGTTTCATTACCTTCTTCGGCAAGTCGCTGCATCGCAGCCGATAACGAATCGATCGCTTCGTTGCTGCTGGCCATCGAGTTCTCCATTCGCACAGCATCCTGCTGAGCCTCCACCGTACATGCCTTCGCGTCGGCGGAAATGCCGGCTATCTCCTCAATGGAAGCATACATCGTTCGAGAAAGATGCGCCTGCGTATCGGTATTGCCCGATATTTCGTCCACCTGTTCCGATATGGCTGTCAGCAGCATAGCCGCTTGCTCTGCCGCCATTCGCAGCTGCTCCACTTCCGTGCCTGTCGCATTCGAATGCGCGTCGATATCGACAACAATACCGCG
This sequence comes from Paenibacillus sp. 05T425, assembly GCF_056396205.1. Lineage (NCBI taxonomy): Bacteria > Bacillati > Bacillota > Bacilli > Caryophanales > Paenibacillaceae > Paenibacillus > Paenibacillus sp. 05T425. The sequence goes on along the minus strand of NZ_JBFTLA010000014.1, from coordinate 109,223 downwards.
CAGGCTGGCAATCATCTGGTTGAACGAAATCGCAAGCTGCTTCAGCTCGTCCTTCGATTTCGGAATGTCAACGCCCGCCTTCAAGTCCCCTCCTGCCGCTAATCCCGCTGCCCGGTGCAGGTCGTTAAGCGGCTTCACGAGCCACCTTGCCGTCAGCCATCCGAGCAGCCCTGTCCAAAACACGCCTAATGCGAAGGTTAGCAGCATAAATATCCACGACTCCATGTTCGGAGCCAAATAATCCTTTAACACGAAAATAAAAAAGGCGCTCGTTCCATACGTCGTTATAGCTACTATCGAAATGCCTACCACAATTTTAGTAATCAGGCTTGATTTCATTGGTTCGCCTCCCCGTTGCTGCATAAACTTCCGTCGTTTGCATTATAGCAATCTAACGGTACGGCCAACTGTGATAAACATCACAGGAAGCTTTAAATAAAACGTAAAAGCCGGCATCGCCGGCTTTACTTCGATTCTATCGGCCGTTATTGGGCCGGGGCGTTCATAATCGTAACAATTTCGTCCAGAAGCCGGTCAAGGGTAATCGGATCATCATAGTTGAATTTGCTATTCAACCAATAGACGCGGTTCTCCTTAACGGCAGGCTCGATGCCCGCTTCATCCCAGTCGTCGAACAGAATAAGATCGGGTTGAAGGCTCATTCGTAGCCGTTGCGTTTGCCGACTGAGTCGGCTCCAATGTCGCGGAAAGCTCAACGGAATTCGAAGCTCCACACGCCGAAATAAGCAAGGTAAAAAGCAGCGTTCCCATGATGTCATTAACCAAATATGATAATCATTATCATATTTGCGGTTATAAACGTTTCTTGCAAAATGTAAATGCAAAAAAAGCTGACTACGGTCATTTTCCGTTGTCAGCTTTTCCTATTTTTTGTACAACTTTGAGATTCGTAGACTATTTTCAATATACCGTGTTTTTACTCCATCCTGTCTCCTACGCTTTTATGCGAGAAGTAGACGGAATACATCTCATCCTTTACTTCATATAACGGGATGAATCGGAATCCGCGATCGATCCCCTTCGTCCGGTAATATCCCGGGTTCCACCAAGAGTGATTTCGTTCACGATCCGGCTGGAGCAGCTGTTCTGGCCGCGATGGATCTCCAACCAAGATTCTCTCCTCATGCGTTAACCCCGCAAGCACGATCGGGCCATCCATGAAGGCGAACATCCCCGAATCGCCTGGCAGCGGCTCGGTTTTCAATGTCTTAGGAAGCTCAACCTTTACAACGTCACCATCCTTCCATGCTCTTCTCACTTGAACGAAGGAAGAGGGTTCCATAGGGGCATCTAATGGGTTTTCACCGTTAACACGGATGATCGGCGTACCGCTTATCCACCACGGAAGACGAAGGTTCAGATCAAAGGTTGATGGGTTGTCGAGGCTGATCGTTATGTTATAGACGAAATGGTCCGGACGATGGACCGGAATCGGCGGCATATCGACTTTCGTAATGGCTGTCATCCCGCTTACGGACCAGTTGTTTAAAGGGTAAATTCCATATTGGCCATCCTGCTCGATCTGAATGGTCAGATTGGAATCTGCGCGTCGATGATGAAGCTCGGAAGGAATCCACTGGCAGATGGATATGCCATCCTTGTCCTCCATGAATATTTGCGGTTCGTATGACGCGTTCGCCTGCAGCAAGGTTCCATGACAGCACCAGAAATGCTGTGTCGCGGATCCCCATGTTTTTTGGCTGCCAGGACCTACGCCAAGAAAATAAGAGATCATCCCGGTAGCCCCGTGCTGATGAGACAAGACGCCATTGTAAAACCGACGTTCCCAGTAATCCCCGTAAGAAGCGTCACCTGTCCAGCGCAGCAGTACATGGGCAAGTCTCATCATATTGTAATTGCAGCAATGTTCTTGCCCGACTCCAAGGCGTGCGGCCATATCCATATTGGGCATCCACAGCTCCCCATTATCGCCCGCCCCCGTTGCAACGTAACCCCTTTCGGCTACGGCGCAGCGCCAGAACGCCTCCACAACGTTACGGTAACGCTCCTCGCCTGTTACTTCCCATACTCTTGCGGCACCCAATATCTCAGGGATTTGCGTATTGGCATGTTTGTTCGTCATACAATCCTCTCCTGCAAGAAGAGCATCAAAAAAACGTCTTCGATCATATCGCCGAATAAGCGCCAGATGTTTCTCATCGCTTGTCTCTCCATATAGATCCGCCCATACCTCGAGCATGCCGCCTGTTTCCAGATCAAGCAGCTCATCCATCTGTTCTACAGAGAATTGGCCTGTCCATCGGTAGAACCAGTCTGCTATTCCGGACATGATCTTTAAAGACTGCGCATTGCCGGCTGCCGCGTACATATCGTAAAGGCCCATGAGCAATTTATGGATCGTATAGTGCGGCGCCCAGACGAATTTGCCCGCGGCAATCCGATGCATATACGTTTGCGGAAAAGCAGCCAGCCATTCGCCTCCGTTCGACTCCTGGCATCTCGCAAGCTCATTTACGATATAGTCGGCTTTCCCCTTAATAAGCGGGTCTTGCGTTTGTGCGTAGATTTTAGCCGCGGCCGATAGCCAGTGCCCTATAATATGACCGCGCAGCTCGCAGGTCGGCGACTCCCAGCCCCAGTGCCAATGATCAGGACCGTCCATATTGCTTGTAGTCGCGCTTGTGGTCCCGCCGTTACCGCTGTAGCTCCAAAGCCCGGCCTCCAAATAGAAATTACGGAGCAAATTATCGTTAGTCAAACTCATTAGATAGCTTTTATTTAATTCAAATCTAGATTTGATAGGACCATCACTAAGCTTGATCTTACCTAATGGGAGCTCCTTCAATCGGCTTTCCATACTCATTACCACCTTCATTATATTTGTGTTAGTATTTATTCTAATCATCTACAGATTCTAATGACATGCAGAATAATTTGTTTTCCCTATACTTTTTTTGTGTTTTCACATTAACCATTCAGGAGGCATCATTCATGAAGTCTTCGCTCCATATCACCGCGGAACGGTTTCCGCTCGTAAGGGACATGGGATGGAACGTCACCAGCCACACCTATACCCACCCAGACAGGATATTGGATTATCATGTCTTTCTCTATGTGTCGAAAGGCAGCATGCAATTGATTGAGGATGGCAAGCCCTACATCGTGGGCGAACGCGAATTTATGTTTTTGGAAAAGGGGTTGCATCATTGGGGGCGACCGGAGACCACCGCCGGGACGAGCTGGTATTGGATTCACTTCTACCCTGCTGATGATCGGCATCTCGATTACAAAGATCAGGCTCCGCTACCCGAACCGGATTATTACGCTCCCGAACATTACGAACACCGGATCTATCTCCCCAAGCACGGGCTGGCACCGCCCGGAACAGAGGAACGCTTATCCGCGATTGTTAGAGAATCCGAGCAGCGCGACAGCTATCGTCTGACCCGGATCAGCATTAGCGCCTATCGGTTTCTTCTTGATCTTGCTTCGATGAACGCTATATCCTCCAATAAACGCGGGACCGCAGCTGAACTGGCAGATCGCGTTTTGAACTATTTGTCAGCTCACTTGGAAGAGCCCTTCAACGCCAACGATATTGGAAAGCACTTGAACATGAACTACAGCCACATCTCGTCAACGTTCCGCAAGACGACAGGCCAAAGCATAGTAGAGACGCATACGCGGCTCAAAATGAACAAGGCCGTCGAGCTGCTGCGCACAAGTTCGCGAACGATTACGGAAATTAGTGAACAGCTTGGGTATCAGAACCCGTTCTACTTCACAAGAGTGTTCAAGAAAACATTTGGCGAACCGCCTTCCTCCTTCATCCAACAGTTTTATAAGCCATGACCTGTGCAACAAAATAAGGCATCTTGGACGCTAATCCAAAATGCCTTATTTTTTGATCAACAATATATAAGAACATATTCGTATGCGTAACATTGCTTGTCCTAGAATGAGTCCACACAAGCTCGTTCGCATGCTTTTCCAAATGTTGAATACATATGTAAGTATTCGATGAACAGGAGGAAACAAGCTATGACGCAACACGGGCAATCGTTCATGAGAGGTACGTTAGTGTTATCTGTCGCTGCATTCATTAACCGTATTCTCGGATTTATCAGCGGCATGTATGTTGCTCGCGTACTGGGCGCGGAGGGAATCGGCCTCTTGATGATGGCGGCTCCTCTCCTCCCGCTCGTCATTACGATTACGGAGCTTGGATTGCCAGTGGCCATCTCAAAGCTGGTCGCAGAGGCCCACGCTCGTGGAGAACGAGGGAAAGTGAGACGTATCCTTCACGTCTCGCTAGCCGTCACCAGCGTCTTAAGCATAGCGCTTACGACCATTTCACTATTAGGATCCGAATGGATCGCATCCATCTTGCTGAGCGATCAACGAGCCTATTATGCGATGCTAGCGATTACGCCGATCGCGCCAATTATCGCCATCTCCGCGGTGTTGAAAGGATACTTCCGCGGCATGCAGCAGATGAAGACCATCGCCGCCTCCGATGTGCTCGAGCATACGGTGCAGATCGCTTGTGTCCTCGCATTGGTACACCTATTGCTGCCTTTCGGCATCGCGTATGCGGCCGCGGGTGCAATGGCTGCATCCGTCGTCAGCGAAGCGATCAGCCTCTTATTTCTAGTGGCAAGCTACAAGCTGTACGGAGAATCGAAGGTGCAGGGCGAGACATGGGCGAGTAACGTGAAGCAAGGAAGAAGCACGCTTGGTGAGCTGCTGCAGATCGGACTGCCGACGACCGGTCACGGCGTTACTCACTCGTTATACAGCACCTTCCAACCGCTTCTCATTACATCCAGCCTGGCGCTGGCCGGCATAGGCACGGCGTTAGCCACGAAGCAATTCGGCCTGCTGGCCGGCTATGTATTTCCACTGCTGTTCATGCCAAGCTTTATCACGCAGTCCTTGTCCACCGCTCTCATTCCTGCGATTGGCGAGGCAGCGGCGAACAAGAACAGTCTGCTTATGCATGAGAGGATGAATCAGGCGCTAAGCTTGGGGCTTCTGATCGGCGCGCCGGCGACCGTCATTCTGTTCGAGTGGGCAACTCCGCTTACGACGCTTGTCTACAACGCACCGGAAGCAGGATTGCTGCTGAAAATATTGGCGCCGATGTTTTTCTTGCATTATTTCGACGCTCCGCTGCATGCCATCCTGCTCGGATTAGGCCGCGCTAAAGCTACACTGTGGAACTACGTGGCAGCAACGATCGTCAAGGCTATCGCGATCTTCGTGTTCGGCAGCCAATTCGGCATTATCGGCATCGCGTACGGCATCGGCATCGGAATTGTCATGCAAACCCTGTTAAACTTTTTTTCGATCTCAGGTTCGATCGGATTATATTTGAGCGTTCGTCCTTATATCAAAGTTGGGATCTGTATGATGCTGATGGCGATATGCGGGCACTGGACCTTTGATTATCTTATCAATCAAGGCTTACCGCTGTTATGGAGCGTCATAGCTTCCATCGTTTGTTCCTTGCTCATCTATTTCGTTACACTCGTATTGACGGGTACTTTGAATTGGAAAAGCAAGCTCCAGAGGTTTTCGATTCCGTGGTAAATAATTTTTGTTGCCTTCTTCGCACCTACAGCAGCTCGAACCGCAGTTGAAGCTCAGGAGTCTCCGATTTCTCTTCCAGGTGAGACTCGCAGTATCCTAATTCCAGTACCCCGGCGATACGCTCGTTGCCTAGTACCCCAAAAGTTGCGGCACGGCTCCGGTCATACATCCAGTCATGCAGGGTGAAGCGCACGCCTAAGCCCTGCTCATAGGCCAGCAGACGGAAATTTTGAACCAGGCAGGAGACGGCTGCAAAGTCCTCCTCCTGCTTAAAGCGGTCTGCTTCTTCTCTCATCACGACTAGCAGATATGCCGGAGCCGGTTCCTGTAAGCCCTGCAGGAGCCTCCCATTCGGGTTATCGGCAAAAATAAATCTCCATGGCTCGCGAAGCCCATCGTTCGGCGCCCAAACCGCATAATTAAGCAGCTCCAGCATCAGCTGCCTAGGCACTGGACGATCTAAAAACTTGACCGGACTGCTCATTTCTCCGAATAAATCGGTTAGTTTCATTTTCACACCTCCACCTTCAATTCGCATGTCCTTGATATACGGTCCACTTCTGCTCGGCTGGCGTTCTTTTGCGGCTCCTAGGCGCTTTATCAAAGTAACCCAGATGGAGAATGCCGACGAATCTTTCATCCTCATGCAGGCCGATTCCTTGGAAGAAACCTTCATGCTGAATCATGGACTCCGTATCCCACAGCATGCCTAATCCCCGTTCCCAGCCCAGCAGTTGAAAGCTCTGCATGATCCCGCATACGGCCGAATAATTACGGTCATTGGTCAAACGGTCCGGCCCTACAGAGGACATGACAATGACATGGGCGGGGATATCGGTAAATCTCTTTTTGAATACATCCAATAGTTTTCCCGGAATCAGCTTACCCAGCTTACTCTGGGTCATCTGTGCAAGCATATAATCGGCCAGCCTTTTGTTTGCTTCGGGAGTTCCGGCATAGACTACGCGCCAGGATCCAGTGTCTATGGACGGTTGCAGCCGGGCTGCGCTGCTCAGCAATTCAACTACCAGCTCTTGCTCCACCGGCCTGGAATTACATTTGCGGATACTTCTGCGTTCCTTGATCAATTCAGCCAAATTCATACCCTTCATCCTCCTTCGGATCACCTGGATTCGATGTCTATGCTCGTATCCTGAAGAAATTTATGGATCACCTTCAGCTCCATTTCTGAATATCTGTCCAAGAATCGGTAAAAACGTTCTGCTTCAAGCTCATGAAGACGTTCGTGCAGTTCGAAGATTTTTTTGCCTTGCTGCGACAAACGGAAATAACTTTCCTTCTTGTTGTCATTCATTTGCGTGCGTTTGACGAATCCTTCTTCCAGCAGTTTGCTGCCGATCTTGGTAATACTCGCCTTAGACAAATTCATCGCCTCGGCAATTCCCGTATTGTTAATCGGTTCATGCCGCCCGATGCAATCAATCACATGAACCGCGGTCAAATTTTGGGGGAATTTCTCGATGGCTTCCCTTTGGGCGATACTTTGAAAATGTTCGATTTCCGTAACCTTATAACTCTCATAGACATGTAAAAACCGGATATACTGCTCATATAGCAGCTGTTTGGTTCGCTCTTCTGCATCCATCCCTCAATCGCCCCTTATTAACGAGTAAACATTCAAAATTACTTAAAAGATAACATATAAACAAGATTTTAAACCAATATTGTTTACTAGTTAAAAATATATCATGGATGATACTGGTTATCAACTAATGTCACTATGTCACTAGCCATATTTCTTTATCATGACGTTTAGAAACTCGCGAAAATCTTCTACAAATGCTTTAGGTTCTATGATTTCCAAATCCGATCCAAAACTAGCTAAAAACCGGAATCCAATATCGTTTTGCGGCACATCGATTTTGGCGATACAGAATTCGGAATTATAGGCTTCAATCCTTTTCTGACCGTATCTTTCAATAAAGTGATCTTTAATTTGATGGGAGATCAATGCATTAATTGTTATTAATTTCGGCTGATAATGTTTTTCGGCCTTTTGCTCAGTCATAAAATCTCTAGCAACAAATGTTTGGATATCGATATTAAGATTATCCGTTCTGGACAATTTGAACGTTCGATATTCCATTCGATTTAAACAAAAACCCTTCAAATACCAACTCGTTTCGCTAAAATGAAGCTGGTATGGCTCGACCCTTCTATCCGTCTTGACTCCGCTTCGATCTATATAATCGAAGGTTAGCAACCTTCCTTGCACGATTGCTTCTTGACAAGTCTTTAAGATTTGGACAATTTCAGAACGACCGTCCCAATCATAAAATGACAGGTGAATCGAACCTTTCGAAGGTGCTGAGCCGATCATCGATTCCATTTTTTTAATCGTTAGTTCTACTTCGTCACTAAATAGAATTTGTCCTAGTCCGCCCAGTGCGGTTAATATATTCTCCAAGTCTTTACTGCTTAATAGTCGTTTGTCTAACTTGTATTCATCCATAATCCCGTATCCGCCATTAACTCCGTTTATAGAATAAATAGGTATATTAGACATGCCGAGCGTTTCCATATCACGTAAAATCGTTCTTTTGGACATGTTGAATAATTGAGCGAACTCGGTTGCTGAAACGACATTCTTTTGCAGCAAAATCATGACTATAGATATTAATCTTTCGATTTTATTCATATTGACCCTCCCGCCTGAACTTAGAAAAAAAATAAAAAAAGCTATAAAAAGGTGACAACTAAGCTGTCACCTATTATAGCTTATACTTCATGTATGACAAGAAGGAGGTTTTAACATGTCCGTTATTACGTATTTAAATTTTGATGGGAACACCGAGCAGGTCATAACGTTTTATTCAGAAGCGCTACATGCAAGCAAAGTAAAAAAAGTGAAATTCAAGGATTTCCCGCAAGATCCGAACTACCCTTTACCAGAAAACGAGTTGAATATGATTATGGAGTCATCGTTAGAATTCGCTGGCGGCAAAATAATGATGTCGGATATTCTGCCTTCGATGAAGAACGTAACGGGTGAGTTGGTTAAAGGCAACAATATACTAATTAGTATCGTAATTGATGATAAACAGCTACTAGAAAATTACTTTTCTAATTTGTCCGTAGGCGGCTATGTTATCATGCCGTTATCAGAAATGCCTTGGTCTTCCTGCTTCGGAATGTTGGTTGATAAATTTGGTGTTGTCTGGAAGTTTAATAGTGACGCTGAAATGTTCCTTGATCGTTTAGTTTCAAACTCTTAAGGAAAAGTGGCAACGGATTTTTATCGTTGCCGCTTTTTCTCGTTTGCAGCCTAGGTATTAATCCACGGCGATCTCGTCTTACTCGCTAATTCGCACCTCGATACCAAGCGCTTCCATCGTATCTATCCATTCTTTGGGACAGCCCGCGTCCGTGATCAGCATAGAAATCTCCTCCAGCCTCGATACTCTGGCAAATGTGGACATCCCAAATTTGGAGTGGTCCGCGACCAGAATGGACTCCTCCGCCCGCTGCATCATTTTCCGGGAAATGTTCGCTTCAGCTAAATGGTAGTCGGTAATGCCGTCTACAAGTGAAATGCCGCCGACAGATATAAACGCTTTGTTCACTTTAAATTGATCGAGCATCTGATCGGTGAGGGAGCCTGTTGTCGCTTGGTACTCTGGATTTACTTCCCCGCCCGCAAAAATAATGGTTCCACGAAACGTTTCCATCGCTAAATTAAGAACCGGGATCGAGTGGGTGATCAAGGTAATGTTCGTTCGATCCCTTAAATAAGGCAAAATTTCAATGGTCGTCGTTCCGTTATCTACCATGATCGTTTCACCGTCTTCAATTAATGAAGCCGCAAGCTTACCGATGGCCGCTTTCTCTGCCTTCATCATTTGGGTCCGCTTCAGAAAAGGCGGCTCTACAAGCTCAATGCGCATTTTGACCGCGCCTCCGTACACCTTGCGGAGCTTGCCCTCCTTCTCCAGGCGATCCAAATCACGCCGCACCGTTTCCGTTGAAACGCTAAGCTGCTCAGACAGGTGATGCACCTGCACTTTTCCTTCCATTTCCAAATGATTCAGAATCGTCATCCTGCGATCTTCATAGGTTAATGACATCAGAKGCCTCCTACTTGACTGATTTCATATAATTGATGTTGTTTTATGTTGTTTTTTATCATTGTAGGGTTAGGGGTACAGGATGTCAATTATTCAGCGTGAGTCATAAGAATTGCTGGTTGACAGTCTGATCTAGCGGCGCTACAATTGTCAATAAACAACATGAAGTCAACATAAAACCACATGATAACAACGTTATATACAAAAATGGAGGGCTTATCGTGCCACATTCACTCGTCTTTCGTGAGGATCACACCTTTACGATTGCGCAATTCACTGATTTACATTGGAAAGATAACGGTGTTCTGGATCAGATGACTCGCCGTCTCATGGATGATATCCTCGACGCTGAACAGCCGGATCTTGTTGTTTTTACAGGTGATGTCATCTATACCGGTGATGTAGCTCCAGGTGATCCCCCTTGCGAGGATCCAATAGGAGCATTTCGAGAAGCTGTCCAATCCGTGGAAATTCGCGGGATTCCATGGGCGATCGTGTTCGGCAATCATGACACGGAATCGATCATTTCAAGAGAAGACCTCATCCATGCGGTGCTGGAGTATCCGCATACGGTTGCCCAGCGGGGTCCGAAAGAGGTTAACGGAGAAGGGAATTACCGTTTGTCTATTCAAGATGCTGCCGGGCAAAGCAGATTCAACCTTTACTTCTTTGATTCAGGCGCTTATTCACCCGTTCCCCATATTGATGGGTATGATTGGATTCGCAGCGATCAAATCGAATGGTACAAGAAAGAATCCCTGCAGATTCGAGAACCTTTTGCTGAACGGCCTTTGCCTGCTCTCGCTTTCTTCCATATCCCTTTACCCGAATATCAAGAGGTGTGGGACAGCAAGACCTGTTACGGGAATTTTTATGAGGCTAGCGTCTGCAGCAGCCGCGTGAACTCCGGCCTTTTTGCAGCCATGCTAGAAATGGACGATATCGTAGGAACCTTCGTAGGTCATGATCATATCAACGATTATTGGGGTGAGCTGCACGGGATTCGCCTATGTTACGGCAGAGCCAGCGGCTATAACACGTATGGCAAAGAGGGCTTCGGGCGAGGCGCGAGAATGATACGACTCCGAGAAGGCGAGCGCAGCTTCGAGACATGGCTGCGACTTGCTGACGGTACCGTCATTACCCGGCAACCTGAACACCAACCCGGTACTTAATCCAGGAAGCTTGGAGGTCATTGTTTGATTATCGTCGCAACGCTGCTAGTCATCGCTTCCGGCTTGGCGCATGCCGTTTGGAGTTTATTCACGAAACGCAGTCATAACAAAAGCGTCTTCTTATGGTCCATACTTATGGTAACAACCATTGTCCTTCTTCCTTACTTAATAAGAGAATTATGGCTTCATCCCTTATCCTTATCGTCCTACGGCCTCCTATTGTTATCCGCCTGCTTGCAGGCCATTTATGCGCTCTTATTAGCACGTACCTACAATATGGGGGATCTGTCGCAAATCTATCCGATTATGAGAGGCACCAGCACCTTGTTCATTCCTATTATTGGTGTCTTGTTCCTTCGTGAATCCTTATCGATATACGGATGGATGGGGCTGCTTTGTATGGTGATTGGTTTCGTATCGCTCAGCGGCCTTTTCACCACCACAAAATCAAGAGCAGCTTCCACCCAGTCCGTTAAGCCTTTCCTTATGGCGCTTAGTGTTGGTTTGTGCACGACATGTTACGTCTTCGTCGATAAGCTCAATCTTGACCATATCTCAGCGATTTCTTTGCTTGAGGTAACCAATATCGGGTTCGTCGCAGGATTGACACCTACCGTTATCGCCTCTAAACAACTGCGCATGGAATGGAAATTGAACAGCAGGATCATTTTACTCGGAGCGATTCTCAATCCAGGATCTTATTTATTATTCCTATTCGCTATAAAGTACGCACCTGTTGCCCATATCTCCCCTGTGCGTGAAATTGGCACCGTATTTGCCACGATTCTAGGCATTGTCGTCCTCAAGGAGAAGCAAGGCACTTTACGCATATGGTGTTCGGTTCTCATTTTAATAGGTATTCTCACGATTAGTTTTTGGGGCTAAAACAACTTTAAAAGGCAGGTACATCAATGACTACTTGTAACCGTGTCATTATCATTGGGTGGGATGGCGCTGGCGATTTTGTCCGCGGGGCACATACACCGAATTTAGACCGTTTGTTTGCCACAGGGGCTTCCACGCTCGAAGCGCAAACCGCATCGCCTACCATCAGCGCCGAGTGTTGGGGAACACTGCTTCATGGGGTTTCACCAGAGAAACATGGACTCACTAATACGAAGGCCAATAAGGAACAATACCCTGTCAACTCGCCCTATCCATCCATTTTTCGTATTGCTAGAGAAGCTTTCCCTTATGCCAAACTAGCTGCTTATAGTGCTTGGCAGCCCATTAATTCCGGAATTATTGAACCATCGATCGGGGTACATAAAGTATCGATGCCTGATGGCGAGCTTGTACCAGCCATTGCTGCTTACATCAAAGAAAACCCTGATTTCAAGCTGCTATATGTACAATTGGATTTGCCCGACGCTGCAGGTCATAAGCATGGGTACAACACGCCTGGGCAGCATCGTGTTATCGAAGAAACTGACCAGCACACGGGCGTCATACTAGAAGCACTTGAGGAGGCTGATCTGTTAAAGGATAGCCTTATTATCGCTGTCACCGATCACGGCGGCGGTGGCGAGAATGCTTTTGATCACGGAAGTGATCATCCTATGGATAAAACCATCTTCTGGGGCTGCACGGGCCCTGGCATCGCACCTGGAACCAAGCTTGAGCATGTCGATATCTCCGACACGGCCGCAGTTGTGGCGCATGCGCTCGGATTGGAAGCCTCTGCTTCTTGGGAGGGCAAACTGCCGGTTGGATTGTTCCACAGCTTGTAATCATGCCAAACAAAGAAACCCTGGCTTCGTCTACAAGACAAAGTCGGCGACAAGTACCCTCTGTAACCTGCATTGTAGAGTAAAGCTGCGAGCTCTCTGCTCGGTGCGATTCCTTCTCCCGGGAATAGCCGCTGCCCGTTGCGGTAATATCGCTGCCGCCCGCGGTTGAGCTGTTCCATTTTAATGTATGCGTTTTCGAAAAAGCAGGGCAATGGCTTCATTCTTTGAATTTAGTGATTTCCATAGAGCTACGATAGCTCCTTGGGGTTTGTCCATAATACGCCTTKAATTTCCGATAAAAAAAACCAGGCGTTTCATAACCGATTTCGTAAGCAATCTCGTCTATGCTTTTCCGCGAATGCTTTAACAAATGGACGGCCTGCAGCATGCGCTGGGTTTGTACCAAAGAAAGGAAGGTATGCCCCGTCCGTTCCTTCAACATATTCCCTAAGTAATTCGCATTAAATCCGAAGGCATCGGCTAAACCCGTTAATGTGCAATCCCGATAGTTCTGTTCGATATAGCGCAGGATATCTATAATGCTAGTTTTGCCGTTCGTGAGCTGAAGCTCGAAATTTTTATCCGTTCGGTATACTCGCATCAGTTCGGTAAAAATCAAAGGGATATAGTAACCTACCATGTCCATGGACAATTCATCGGTATCAAAATATTCGCACATCATATTCTGGATGAGATTATGCAGATGGCGCTGATTTTCCGAGTGGAACAATACAAATCGATCATGACTCTGATCCTCGGACAACGCATTGGATAGAAAACTGGATACAATTCCGGTACGATTCAACCGGCTTAGCATGCCAGACAAAAGCGAATCCCTTTTCAAAATAATATTGATAAGGATATCGTTTTCGCCAAGGGGATAGATACGATGAAGGACATCCTTATCAAGCATGCAAACTTGCCCCTGTTTGATATGAGCCATCTTCCCGTTAATCTCCTGCGTGCATTCTCCGGAGTACATGTAATTTAATTCGATAAACGTATGATTATGCAAGGGCATTGGAGCAAAGCGATGATGCTTGCTAATAAAAATCGATCCTTGGTCAAAAAAATAATCCTCTTGCATGCGGAAGACGGAACCTCCGTTTTCCGGCTTCAACTCATTTCCATCGAAGTCATTGACGTTGGCACGGGTAATCGACTGTATTTGCTCGATGGGATCGAGCTGCCTCAAGTAGTGATCCAATTGCAAATGATCCATGCTCTCACCTCATATCCTTACTTTCCATCCATCAATATCTTCTTCTGGTTTCGATATTCCAAAGGGCTAACGCCTTCTATTTCCTTAAATACGCGATTGAAATTTTTAGTATTCTCGAAGCCGACTTGGGCAGCGATTTCGTATATTTTGTCGTTCGTCGTTTCCAGCAGCTGCTTCGCTTTGCCGATTCGGTATTTCTTGAGGTAGTTGACGAAGTTTTCGCCCGTATACTCTCGGAATGCTTGGCTGAAATAATAGTAATTGAAAGAAACCATATTCGATATAATCGTCATATTGATGTTTTTATAATAGTTGTCATGGATATATTGCAGCGCTTCTTTCATTTCCTTATGATCGATTTTCGCAGATTTAAGCGTTTTTATATAATCGTTGACCAGCATAAGCAGTCCTTCCACTTCGCGGACGTAATCTTGGAAATAAACAAAGTTATATAGATCCCCCACCGCTTTGTACCGTTTCAATATCTCCACGGACTCTTTGCCATAGAGATGGAAGACGTGATCGAACACCAATTCGTTCAGCTGTCGGCTAACGCCTTCCAGATAAACAATATCATACTCATCGATCACATTCATATCGAGCACCTCGTGAAGGAGCTTGGACAATTCCTTTTCCCGCCCCGCGCCAAGCATATTCGCGATCATTTTTATTTTATCGACGGGAACTTCAATGCGGCGTTGTTTATGTTGAATGTCTTCGAACAGCACCATGCCGGGGGTTGAACGAAGCAGGCTATATTTCATGGAATGAGACGCCTCTTCGTACGCGGCTTGAATGCTCTCTATCTTGGAATGGGGTCCGCTCATCGCAAGCATATAATCGAATTCGGCCGTCAAAGAAATGGAAAGAATAAGCCTCTCGCAGGGATGCACTCCCTCAGTGAGGATAACGGCGCGTCCGCTCCGGTCGATGAAACGAGCAAAGCGAAAGTCAAAGTCGGGCTTCGCTTTACCCAACAGCCCGTCCATTTGAGCTTGAAACACATGAGCCCCCAAAGCCTTTAAATCTCCTGCATACTTAACGATAACAACACGGAAACCGTTATCGAGCCAATCGAGTCCGAGCGGCGACAGCTTTCCCCTGACTTCTTCAGCGTCGAAGGCCGGCTCTGTACTGTAAAAAAGAAGCTGGCTTTCAAGGTATGCTTCTCGTTGCTGCATAGAAGCAGACAGAGCCTCCGTCACCCCTTCTCTGCGCAGCAAATCATCTTCCAATCGTTTAATAGCCATGTTTAGCTCTTCGCGAACGACTGGCTTCAATAAATATTCCTTCACATTATAGTGGATGGCTGCCTTGGCATACGAAAAATCGTCGTATCCGCTCACAATGACGATCACGGGTTTTCTCGGATCATCCTGAAGCTGCTTTATTAACTGAATCCCGTCCATCTCCGGCATGCTGATATCGGTTAGCATCATATCGATGTCAGTCGTTCGAATCCATTCAAGCGCCTCAAGGCCGTCGGATGCCAAATAAATTTCGTAAACGTCCTTATACTCTCTCTGGATCATCGCCTTCAAGCCTAGACGAATATTTTTTTCATCATCAACGATAAGCAGCTTTCTCATGACTTAAAGTTCCCTCCCCTATTCTTCATAAAGGCATCTTGATGATCACTTTCGTATAGCTTCCCTGCTCGCTCTCGATTCGCAATCCGTTATCGTAACCGTAATACATTTGAATGCGCTGATTCACGTTCCGGAGACCGATTCCATTGCTTCCCTGTTTCAACATGGGATCTTCGCTGAATCTCGACTTAAACACGGCATCGTCTAAGACGAGCTTCTCATGAAGGGAGCGAAGCTTATCTTCTGACATTCCGCTGCCGTTATCGGTCACCTCCACGTAGAACGACTCCTCGAGAACAAACGCACGTATGTGCAGACGCAGCTCTCCTTGTTTGAGGAGGTCGGAATTCATGCCATGTTTTAACGCGTTTTCAACGATGGGCTGCAGGGACATTTTCAATAATTCGTGATCCATATAACGGTCCGGTATCTCAATCTCAAGCCRTAGTTTGTGGTCGTAACGGATATTCATAATCGCGATATAGTGCTGGATATGCTGAATTTCATGTCGCAGCTGAACGCGGTCATCGGTCCACTTCAGGTTATAGCGCATGATGCTGCCAAGAGAGGTCAACGCATCCGATATCGTATACTGCTCCTCGATCTCCGCAAGCATCTTCAAGTTCTCCAGCGTGTTGTATAGAAAATGGGCATCGATTTGGTTACGCAGCGATTGCAGCTCTGCTTCCTTCGTGGCAGCTCCCTTACTAACTGCTTCTACAATCAGTTCATTGATTTTCTTCAGCATTTGCCTGAAATGATGAGCGAGCTCTCCGACTTCATCGCCGCTGACGACCTGAACATCGACGTTAAAGTCGCCTTTTCTTACTTTTTTCATCGAATCACGCAAAATATGAAGCTTTTTCAAAACGATAGACTGCATGAAAAACGTAGTAATCGCAAGTAAAACGAGTAATGCAACAACGACCAAAATGACCGTATTTCTCGTATGATCAATTTTTGAATAAGTGGTTTTCAGAGAGATCACGTTGACCAGATCCACATTCAGTTTGTCGATATGACCGATTACGCATAAATAATCTGAACCCTCGTCCGAAAATAGGAAGGAAGAATGCCCCGCTTCTTGATTGCTTCTCCATTCAGCAATACGCAGATCGTCCTGCTCGAAGCCGAATAACGATGACGTCATGTTCGTATACAACCGGTTCTGTCCGTCCAATATAAAAAATCTTGATTGTCGATCTTGCGTATTGCTATAAGCTCTGTTGAAAAAATCTTCGATTCTCATATCCACTTTAATAATTCCCAAATAACGCGAGGTAGGATAATGAATTTTTCGTATAAACGATACGTAGGAGCTGGATTGCTTGCTCTCCACAGGATTACGATCCAAGACATCTTTTTCGTCCATCAGTATTTCCCATACGACCGTTTCTTCTTCATCCATCGCCACTTTGTACCAAGGCCGCTCAGCAACCCTCGACTCTTTATAGATAATTGGCCAGATTTCACTTACGTACTGGTTCCGTACAAAGAAGTGGATATTGGCCAGAATAGGATTGTTATATAGAACTCGTTGAAGATAGGAATAGGAGGTAGACTCGAATGCCATCAATTCCGAAACGGGCAATTCTTTGTCCGTACTCGCGTATTCGATTAATTGGTCGTCGGAAACCGTTAGTTGCGCCGTTCTTTCCATCAGATCCAATTTATTCGTTATGTCTAGCAACTCTCTCTCCATTACGAACGTGTTTTCTTTGATGATGTCTTTAATCGTATTTCCATAGAACTCGCTAAACAAATAATTCGAAAGAATAATGACCGGAACGAGGATGATGAGAATATAGGCTCCAATCAGCTTTATCTGTATAGACAAGCTGTCAAACGAATGTTTCAGCTTATCTACGATGTCATGCACCCGCCTCATACCATAATCTCCTCCATTCTTCGTCCATGCAAATTATAACATGAAGCAGCCGGAAACCTGGCGGTTTCCGGCGCTTCCAAGATCATTACTGACCAAGCTCTTCCATCTTATTCTTATTCAACTCGAATTGCGTATTTTGATAGGCTTCAACCTTTTCATAGCCGGCATCCTTGCGGAAATCCAAATACTCGTTAAAGATTTTGTCGAACTCGCTATCTGTTTTTGCAAACAGCAGCTTAGGCAATGTTTTACCCCACTGTTGATTTATTTTATTAGAGATAATACCTTCTTCGGAGGTTCCCGTCGGATTAATGTTATCGTACAGACTGAAGCTTACCGTTTTCCCTTTTGTCCAATCCTCAACCTGTTTCCCAGGCTCGACTGCCGGAGGATCCCACTGCATTCTCATGTTCGTATCCATCAGCATCCAATATTGATAGCTGACGCCGTATTTTTTTCCTGAAGCGGCACCGTCTTTATTCATCAGCTCTACGACTTCGGGCTTTAATTGATCTTTGCCTTCGATCGTATCGTACGTAACTCCTTTTTCGCCCAAGGAAGCATCTTTTTGACCTTCCTCGCTGATCAAGTAAGTCAGGAATTGAATGGCTCTTTCTTTGTCTTTAACCTTCTTGGAAATTAAAGTTAATGTCCAACCGCCGATACCAGGCCCTGAAAGCGTAGGCTGATCCAGATTAGCGTTAGCTGGTCCGTCTACGGCAATATATACGCTGTTAGGGTCTTGCTGGTAAAGGGTTGCATTTTGCGCCGACATGTCGGTCCGTTGATACATCATCGAGAAGTAACGTCCTTGCGCGATTTTCTCCTCCATTTGCGGGCGCTTATCGATATAAATATCTTTGGCCATCAATCCTAACTCATTTGCTTGTCTGAACGTTTTGAGCCATGCTACATAATCCGGATCCGTCGTGCGATCATAGATTTTGCCGTCCTTCTCTCTCGGCAACGCAAGGAAATTCATCAGATGATCGCCCAATGCGTTATTGCCTGAATCCGTGAATTCTTGAAGCCCGAGCGGAATAAGAGGCTGTCCATTTACTTCCGGGAACTTCTCCTTCGCTGCCTTCAGCGCATTCAAGAACCCTTCCGGCGTTCTCATATCAGGGCTTCCGATCGCTTCATACATGTCTTTCTTTACGAGGAAGGTTTGAGCAGACGTGAAGTTCTCCCCGTATTTTTTGAAATCCTCGGATGATGATGATGCATTAGGATAGCCGTATACTTTACCGTCGTTCTGCTTCAACCACGCCAGCTTAGCCGGGTCCGCCACTTTATAGAAGTAAGAATCATATTGATCTGCCAGTTCGTTAATCGGGAGCACTAACTCCCCTTCGATCATTTTCTTGACCGCATCGTTGGATACGTCGATCGTAATGAAGTCGGGCAAGTCGCCGGAGGCGATCATCGTACTCAGCTTCTCGTTTTCATTGCCTGGAGGAACGATGAAGTTGACGCTGACTCCCGTTTTCTTCGTAATGTATTGGCTAGTCAGGTCCTCGCCCCATTTGGCGCCGAACCAGGAGAAGTTGATGTACCAGTCGAAGGTTATTGGATCGATGTTGTTCTTCCAACCAGGTGAGTTCGGATCAGACTTCGGTGTCTCGGAAGCCTCGTTAGCCGCCTGATTGTTATTGACGTTATTACCGTTGTTGGAGGAACAGGCAACGATGGTGAAGCAGAGCAGCAAAGCAAATGCGGCATACCATTTTTTACGAGCATTTCTCATCTTACGGTCCCCTTATCAATTGTATTTTATATATCACAATCTTGCCGCTTGGCAAGACATGTAACCGCTTGTAACCGCTAGCCTTTCACTGAACCAATCATCATGCCTTGCACGAAATACTTTTGCAGGAAAGGATACACCACTACGATCGGCATCGTCGTAATGACCATCGTCGCGAGCTTGATCGATTGCGAGGTAACGGTTTTATTGACGATGCCCGCATCCGCCGCCATCTGATTCGAGCTCGATTGGGCAATAATTCGGTATAAGTAAGTCTGAATAGGCTGCAAATCAGGGTTGTTAATATAAATCATGCCGGCAAAATAATCATTCCATTGGGATACGCCTTGGAACAATGCGATGGTGGCGAGCACCGGCATCGATACAGGCAGCACTACCCGGATGAAAATGGTGAAATCATGAGCCCCGTCTATTCTAGCCGCTTCCTCCAATGAATCCGGAATTTCCCGGAAAAAGGTCATGAATATGATTAAGTTAAAGAAGCTGAACAAAGCAGGAATAATATAAACCCCGAAAGTATCGAAAAGCCCCAAATCCCTAATGAGCAGAAAGGAAGGAATTAGACCTCCGCTGAAAAACAAAGTAATGGTGCCGATTACAAGATAAATGCGACCACCGATCAAGTCTTTTTTGGATAAGGCATAAGCAACCATCGCGGTAAATAATACATGCGTAACGGTTCCGATAAGCGTTTTGGCTACCGTCACGAACATGGCCGTCATAATGCCCGAGTTATCGAATACCGCTTCATAATTTCCAAAGCTGAATATCCGCGGCCACCAATAAATGCCTCCTCGCATCGCATCGGTACCTTCATTGAAAGAATTGACCAACACGTACCAGATGGGATAGAGCGTCGCAAAACAAACGAGGAGCATCAGTAAACTATTAATAAAATCAAAGGTTTGTTCCCCATAGGTTTTTCGCTTTAAAGAAAACATACTGCACTCTCCTGCTCTAGAATAAGGATGAATGATTCAACCGTTTGGATACAAAATTGGCAGACAGCAGCAGGATCAGCGCAATGATCGACTTAATCAATCCAACTGCCGTCGAATAGGAATAACGCGCTTGCTGAAGTCCGACTTGATACACATAGACATCAATGACATTGCTGGCAGATTCGTTAAGCTGGTTTTTCAACACCATGATCTGGTCAAAGTTCGAATTCAAAATACCGCTGACGGCCAAAACAAACAAAATCGAGATCGTTCCTTTAATGGACGGCAAAGTTAAATAGTACATTTTCTGAAATCTTCCGGCTCCGTCTATCGTTGCCGCTTCATACAGCTCGGGAGAAATTCCCGCAATGGCCGCCAAGTAAATAATCGCCGACCAGCCTAGCTCCTTCCATATGTCCGAAATGAGCGAAAGGCCCCAGAAATATTTAGGCTCGGCCAAAAATACGATAGGCTCTTTAATGATTTGAAGCCCCATAAGCACATCGTTAATAATTCCGACATCGGCCAGCCAAGTCGTCATGATGCCGCCTAAAATAACCCATGATAAAAAATGCGGCAAATAGGAAATCGTTTGAATGGATCGCTTGAAGCGTATGGAGCGAATCTCATTGAGAAGCAAAGCGAACATGATAGGAAGCGGAAAGCCAATGACAAGCTTCAGGAAGCTCATACCGAGCGTGTTCTTTATGACGTACCGCAAATTGTCGTCTTCCATGAATGCCTTGAAATGATCCAAGCCGACCCACGGCGCATCCGAAATGGGCCTGACGATATTAAATTCTTTGAAGGCAATTATAATTCCGTAGATCGGAATGTAATTGAATACGACCATCCAGGCTACTCCCAGCAGGGCCATGACTTGCAAATAACGTTGATTAACAAGTTTTCTTAGAAACTTGTTTCTCTTCTTCGCAGGAAGAGAGCTTTGTACGGGAAGACTTGCATTTGAATCCACCTGCTGCACCTCCATTATGTTGATTCTCTAGACGCGTTAATCGAATGACTTCATTGTATTTCATCGCTATCCGTAACATAAGGCGTCAAATTGCAGGCATAGTTGCAGAATTTTAGATGCGCTTTCTTATGACCTGTAAAACGAACAGTTATTCCTGTACTGCCATCATTGATGTAGGCGGCGGAAACGATTTAAATAAGTATAGTGATACTCATTTCTGAAAGGGGAAATATACGTGGCCAACATCCAAGTCGTTAAGGATCATACCATTATTCGAAACGAAGCTTTCATCGCCAAAGCCGAGCAGCTGAAGCCTGAGCTTATCTGTACCGAGGTCCATCCGGTTCATCTTATTGATGTCGTATCCGACGAATCCGCAGTCCATGGCTGGAGAGCGAACGTCCTGGAGCCGGCTGAAGCGCTTGCCGATAAAAGCTTTGGAAAAGGCGACTCATTTATACTCGATTTCGGAACGCATCTTGTCGGCTACCTGGACCATATTCATATCAAACCCGTCGGAAGCCCGCCGGATGCGCCTCTTCATCTCAAGATTACGTTCGGCGAGATGCCGATCGAGATGGCAGAGCCATTCAGCTCGTACGAGGGCTGGATCAGCAGCTCTTGGCTGCAAGAAGAAGTATTCCACATCGATGTTCTGCCAGGCGTTCTTTCCCTTCCTCGTCGGTACAGCTTCCGTTACGTGAAGTTCGAAGTGCTCGCCGCTTCCCAAAAATACAGCGTCTCCTTCGACGAGATCGTATGCCGAACCGTTACTTCCGCGGATGTCAGCAAGGTCGCGCCTCTGGAGCATACGGACGAGCTCATTAAGAAGATCGATGAGGTCAGCATCAAAACCTTGCAGGACTGCATGCAGCTCGTCTTCGAGGACGGTCCTAAGCGCGACCGCCGTCTATGGCTGGGAGATCTGCGGCTTCAAGCATTGGCCAACTATGAAACCTTCAAAAATTACGATCTAGTCAAACGGAATCTATATTTGTTTGCCGGCGTTCCTAATGACAAAGGTCAGATTACGGCCAATGTGTTCACATTCGCGGATCTGATTGCCGATGATACGTATCTTCTCGACTATTCGATCTTCTTCGTCACGACGCTGTACGACTATTATCTGGAGTCGCAAGATTTGGATACGTTGACGGAGCTTTGGCCGTTAGCTCTCAAGCAGATTGAGATTGCCTTGGGGTACTTGGACGAAAGACATCTCATCCGCGATTCGAGTTCTTGGTATTCCTTCATTGATTGGAATCAGGACTTGAATAAGCAGACGCCGACGCAAGGCGTGCTGATCTACGCGATCAGAAGAGCCATTCGCATAGCCGAAATCGTAAGCTGCGATAGCCTCGGAATGCTGCAGCAACAGCTTGATCTGACCGTGGAAGCGGCTAAAGAGCATTTATGGGATGAAGCTGCCGGCTTCTTCGTAAGCGGCGCGGACCGTCAAGTGTCATGGGCAAGCCAAATCTGGATGGTTCATGCGGAAGTGTGGGAGCCTCAGATAAATAAAGAGCTGCTTAATCGTTTGTTGGAAGCGAAGCCCGTTGTCGGCGTAACGACACCTTATCTGTACCACCACTTAGTAGAAGCCCTTATTATCGTAGGCGAAACCTCGCAGGCCATTGCCCAAATGAAAGCTTATTGGGGAGAAATGATCAAGGACGGCGCCGATACGTTCTGGGAGCTGTACGATCCGAGCAACAAATCGTTCTCGCCTTATGGCAATCCTATGATCAACAGCTATTGCCACGCCTGGAGCTGCACACCGACTTATCTAATACGGAAATATAATTTGTAATATAAAATGGGGTCGATTTCTCTAGTCCGTCATTATGGGCAGAGGAACCGGCCCCTTCTTCTATCACAACGCGTAACCGGCTATCGCCGTCCTTTGATGCCGCTCCATCTCAGATCGTCGTCCGTTAGGGACCCTAGCGACACGATTAGATCATATTCCAACCCTATTGCATCGTTGCGGACTGAGGTGACCTCATAGGTTCCCTTTTTAAACAAACTCGCGCTGAATGTCTCTGATAGAGTCCGCTGAGTCCGTAAAGATGGGAATCAGGGGAGAAAAGCACAATTAAGGTCTTTACGGTCCACACTAGGATCCATATCTTATGAGCAAAATCATATACTTTCCTAAACGTCAAAAAAACCGCACCTCCGAAGTAAGGAGATACGGCACGCGTAGGGCGATTCACCCTTTCACCGAACCCATTGTTAAGCCGCCGACAAAATATTTTTGCAAAGCCAGGAAGGCGAGCAGCAACGGCAATGCGCATAGAATACATGCGGCGAATAGAACGTTCCACTGGGCCGGATTCTGTTGGTCGCCTAGGAAACCGAGCATAGCGACGGGGAGCGGCGCATCAAGCGATTTTGTAATAAAGACCATGTTAAAGAAGTAATCGTTCCAGATCCAGACGCCCTGCGTAATGATGACGGATACCGTTACCGGCATGATAAGCGGAAATACAATTTGCCAAAAGCGTCTGAACAACCCCGCTCCATCGATGTGGGCCGCCTCCTCGATTTCCTCCGGCACGCCGCTGCGGATGAAGCCGGTATACAGGAAGGTGGAGAATGGAAGGCTGCATGTAATAAACAACAAGATAGGCGTATATTGATTCATTGGAATGCCAAGGCCTTTGATCATCTGAATGATCGGAATCAATACCATCTGCCCGGGTATGACGAGACCGGATAAGAAGAAGACATATAGAAACTTGCTGAATCGGCTTCTAATTCTAGCAATCGGGTAGGCCGCCATCGCTGCAAGCACGACGACAAAGAATACCGAAACCGAAGTAAGGACGACGCTGTTCCATAGCGCTGTCGGGAAATGCATGCGTGTGAACGCCGATTGAAAGCTGTCGAATGTAAACTCGTTAAACCAGTTCAGCGGATTCGTCATGTTGCGCGGCGATCGCAAAGAACTCGAGAGAACGATCAGGAGCGGAATCAAGTTAATAAAGACGAGCACCAGAATCGCTATATGCGTTAGCAGCTTTCCAATAGGGGAACCGCTTCTCATGCCGATACCTCCCGTCTGTTCAGGGTAAATACGCAAACCATTGTAATGAGAATGATGATGGCGAAAGAAATAATGCCGAGCGCAGAGGCTTTGCCGAACAATTGATCCGTGAATGCCATCTTATACATCGCGTAGATCAGCGTATTCGTCGATGTGCCAGGCCCACCGTTTGTCATGACAAACGGATAATCGAACGCCTTCAAGCCGTTAATGACACTTAGCGTAATATTGATCGTAACGGAAGTAGCCAGCAGCGGAAGCGTAATGAAACGGAACAACTTCCATCTGCCCGCCCCGTCGATTCTTCCCGCCTCCAGCAAATCATGCGGCAAAGACTGAAGACCGGCCAAAAAAATGATCGTGCTTACGCCTAGGTTTTTCCATATGTCGACAGTGATGATGGCGTACAAAGCTTTCGTATAACTGCCAAGAAAATTGGTATCTAAGCCCGTAATGCCAATACGATCAAGCAAGGCGGCGATCAGCCCCTCTTCCGGCATATAGACGTAGCTCCATATAAATCCTACTACGATCGCGCTGAACAACGTAGGAATGTAAAAAGCCGAACGGTAAAACCCTTTGGCTCTTATGTTCGCATTTAGTAAAAGAGCGATTAATAAAGCAATTAAATTGCCCAAAACGACTGTAAGGACGGTGTATAGAAGCGTGTTCTTGATGGATTCAGCAAGGATCTCTTCCTTGAAGAGCGTCTTGAAATTGGAGAAGCCGACGTAATCGAACTGCTGAACGTAACCGTTAAAATCCGTCAGGCTGTACTGGAACAGCCGAGTAATCGGAAATATCCAAAAAACACAGTAAAAGAGGAGAGCCGGCAAAACAAAGAAATACATCGTTTTTTTCATTACGGCACTATTCATGTTGATTCTTTCCTTTCCCGGTCAAAATCGCGGCGAGGGGCGGGAAGCCCCTCGCCGCTGACTGTCTGCATTAGCCTTTGAACAGCTCTTTGTACTTGTCCTGCATCGCTTTCGTAACATCTTCCGCAGTCGTTTTCTTGCCGCCGATAATTTCGGAGAACTTGGACTGCATCACATCGCTCACGCCTGCCGGCCACATTTGGTTAGAGAAATAGAAAGCGTTGCCCGTAGTCTGAATATCCGTCAGCGCGTCCTTGAAAATATCGTTCGTCAGCTCGACTCCGTTGAATACGCTGATCGAAGGATTAGAAGCAACCCATGCCTCGAACAATGGCGACTGTCCGTCGAACAGGTATTCGAAGATTTGCTTGCCAACCTCCAGATTCGGGGAAGCCGCGTTCAAAGCATAACCTGCCGCTGTCGAAGCCGACGCGTAGACAGGTTGACCCGCTTCGTTGCCTGGGAGCGAGAAGAAACCGCGCTCGAACTCAGCTGCTCCGCTTGCCGTGACGCCCGGCAAATCCCATGTGCCCGTGAAGATCATCGCCGCTTTACCGTCAACGAACTGCTGAACGGCTTGCGAGCTAGCCATGCCAAGCGAGCCTGTCGCCACATATCCTTTGTCGTACAGCTCCTTGTATTGGTTCACCGTGTTGACCCACTTCTCGTCGGTCAGTGCCGTTTCACCCGTTTGGAGCTTCGTGTCGAACTCCGCATCTGAAGGGTAGACCGTGTTAGCCGCCAACTGATACATGCCGAACTGAATGACCCAAGGATCCTTGTCTCCCATTACGATCGGCGTGATGCCAGCCGCTTTCAGCTTATCAGCCGCAGCGAGGAAGCTCGGCCAATCCTTCGGCAATTCTGTAATCCCGGCCTCTTCGAATAACGCCTTGTTGTAATACGTTCCAAGAATGTCCATGCCCTTAGCTACGGCATAAGGTTTCTCTTCATAGCTCATATCATTCTTAGCAGCCTGACTGACATTATCCCAGAAGGAAAGGCCGGACAGATCGGCGGCATAACCTGCTTTCGCCACCTCTATTGCGCCCATGTTAGCCAGCTTCGGAAACACGAGGAAAATGTCGGGGCCTTCGCCTGCGGACAGCTTCGTTTTCACCGTCGTGTAATACTGCTCGTCCGGAAGCTTCTGCACTTCTAGCGTGACGTTAGGAAATTTTTCTTTGACGAGCTTCGGAAGCGTCTCCAGTTCAAAATCCGCGCCTTCCGCCGCTTTGGCGCCCGATACGAGCATCGTCAGCGTTACCGGTTTCTCGCTTGTACTTTCCCCCGGCGTGTTAGTCGACTGCGCATTGGTATTGTCTCCGTTATTGGCCGAATTGCTGCTTCCGCAGGCACTCAGAGCCACAACCATCATCGACGCCAGTGCAATGCCCAGCGTTTTTTTCTTCCAAAACTTCATCCGATATTCCCCCCGTACAGAAATGTTTTCTTGTTACATTTGTCATTTTAATATGTTTTTCTGTTGTTTATAAGCGCGCCATTTTTTGTTATCGCTCCGTATTTTTCGGAATGGATATACAAAAAAAGGACCCTTCAGGGTCCCTTCATCCATTTATGAAACTAATTGGATATTTCGTTCTGTAATGCCGTCATGTAATCGAGCGGAGAGTAATCATCGTTAGTGACTAGCAGCTGTGCGTTGTTCCATGCCATCAATTGCGCGTTCGTGTCGAATCTGGCTTCGAACCAAAGCGCCCCTTTCGTAACCTCGCCGATTTTTTGCTGTATTTGTTTGGTCAGCGGGGGCAAGTTCTCCGGCATGTCGCTTACATTAAAGCCAGTCACCATGCCGAGCTCGTTCATCGCACGATCCCCGTACCGTTCGAACACGTATTTGATCCATTCTCCGACTTCCGGCGTATAAGCCGACTTGGAGAACGACGTCGTAAGCCCGGCATTGACCGGATATTCGTCCAACGTTCCGCTGCCGCCCTCTACGAGCGGGATGCTGAAGAAACCGATGTTATCCGCGCCAATCTGATTCCGCAGCTCGTCGTTAAACGCGCGCAGCTGCCAGCTTCCCATATAGAACATGGCCGCCTTTCCCTGCAGGAACATATCAACGGAAGTGCTCATATCAATGGTGTTGACTCTCGGCCCAAAGTAACCGCTGAGCCCCATGTTTTGAACGACTTGCGCCGCCTCCACGAAGCCCGGACTCGTCAACGCTATTTCGCCTCTATCGACCCGCTCCATGACGTCTGCTCCGTACATGCGAATGGCGTAAGCATTAACAAGCCTTGTTATCGGCCATTTATCCTTGCCCGCGACAGAGAAAGGCTGAATGTCATGCTCCTTCAATTCCGCGGCGATGTCCAGCATTTCCTTCCACGTTTGCGGCTCGCTCAGCCCGTATTCAGAGAAGATGGCTTTGTTATACCAGAAGCCTTCGATATTAAGCTCCAGCGGGATTGCGAACAGTCCGCCATCCGCGTACGATTTCAGCAACTCTGCGGCAGCGGGATTCATAGTAGACATAAGGCCAAGCTCGGTGAACGCTTCCTCTACGTTAAGCGCAGCATCGCTGTTGATGAGATCCTGCAAGGGCTTGCCCGATTGATAGCTGAACATCGTTGGAAGATCGTTGCTGGCGGCGAGCAGTTGCACGCGCTGGTTCAGATCGCTCTCTGCCACGTTCTCGAATTTATAGCGTATCTCGGGATGCTCCGCTGCATATTCCTGCGCTAATTCGCCGATAATGCGCGCGCTTCCTTCGTTCTCTTTGTTGGAGCTTAAATAAAAGATCGTCGTCGGACTCGCGCCGGGTTCGACCTCGGGGTCCTTATCGCCACCGCACGCATGAAGCACGCTGAGCGATAAGATCGCAAGAGCTAACCGCGAAGCGATGAACAGCCGTTTGCTTCTCATATCCCTTTCCCCTTCGTACGGAATTGACCCGGGGTCATGCCCGTATGTTTCTTGAACACCTCGGAGAAATGCCGAGCATGATAATAGCCTACCTGCTCGCTAATATCCTGAATCGTCAAATCCTCGCCCAGTAACCTTTTCGCTTTCTCCATGCGGACTTTCGTCAGATGCTTAATGTAGGAGACGCCCATCTCCTCTTTGAACAGAAGACTGAAGTAGGTTACATTCATCCCGACATGATCGGCAACTTCCTGCTGGGTTAGATCTCGTCCAAGATGATCGTTCATATATCGTACGGCTTTCTCGACGGAAGCATGTTTTGACCTCGTACGAATGTCGATGATCCAATCCATGATTCGTTCCATTTCCTCGCGCAGCCAAGAGGTCATTTGCTCCAAAGTCTGCATGCCCAGCAGCTTGCGCTCGGGCAAATGACCCGGAGGTTTCAGGTCGGTCAAGCTTTCGCCTGTCTCCTTCGCTACCTCGAGTCCGTGGAACAACATACGCATCAGCTCGATTTCTGCAACCTCGGGGTCCGGCTTCATTTTGCGGAATTCGCCGAGATAGTTGTCTAGCTTTGCCATCAAAGCGTCTTTGTCGCCGATCCGCATATCGAATAGCACTTCTTCTTCGATCTCGGACAGATGCGGATCGACAGACTCGGAAACGCCAAGCTCGCTGAAGCGAATCCAGCCCTTTCCCTCTAAGTACTTGCCGTATCGCAGCGCCCTTAGCGCTTCCTTATAGCTGTTCGGGGCGAGGCCAAGCGTCTCGTACGTATGGCCCGATCCGACCGTTGCATCTCCGATGCTCTCCATGATGTCCGTCCAACCGGCAAATGCTTGCTCAAAGTGAAAGACAGCCGCGAGAAATTCGGCTCCGTTACGAATGCGTACGATCCTGTAACCGGATCCGCTAGCCAATTGTACATGCTCGTCCGATAGCGCCAGCACGGTTATCCCTTTCACCTCGGACGCATCCGGACCGAAATGCTCTGCCCAGTCCTTGATCGCCTCATCGCCTCTTTGCATCAGACCGTGTGTGCTCTGCATAAGCAACTGTTGTTTGCTTTCCTGCTTAAGCGCCGACATTTCCGAATGCTCATGAATTCGCGTGACCGCCTTGCGAATGCCATCCTTGATTTTCTCCAAGGTGATCGGCTTTTCCAGATAGTCGATAACACCAAGATGGATCGCCTTCTTCACGTACTCGAATTCATTGTATCCGCTGAATACGATACACATCGTCTCCGGCGCTTCGGATCKGATCGTTTCGATCAGCTCCAGCCCGTCCATGCCAGGCATCCGTATGTCGGTAATGACAATATCCGGCCGATGGGTTCTGAATGTCTCCAGAGCCGATATGCCGTCCTTAGCGGTGGCGACCAGCTCGACTCCGCATTCCGCCCAATTGATCAGTTTAATCAAGCCCTTCAGTACAATATACTCGTCATCGAACAAAACAGCCTTCAGCATCGTTTATGCCTCCCCCGTCATTTGCCTATATGGAAAGCGCAGCTGCACTTTGGTACCCTCTCCGACCTTGCTGTCTATCGTAAAGGTGCTTGTTGGGCCATAAAATAGACTCAGTCTCTCCTTTACGTTCAGCATACCGTAACCTTGCTCTGTCTTCGTCAGGTCTTCCATCCCGACGCCGTCATCCTCGACCGTGAAGACGAGAAATTCGCCGTCCTTCCGTCCGGTCAGCCGAATTCTGCCCTCGCCTACTTTAGGCTCCAAGCCATGATAAATCGCGTTTTCGACAAGCGGCTGAAGCAGCAGCTTCATAATCTCGAAGCTCTTGATCTCTTCCTCGATCGTTTCTTCATAGTGAAACCGATTGTCGTAGCGCATGTTTTGAATAATCATATAATGACGGATATGCTGAATTTCCTTGAACACCGGTATAAGCTCCCGCCCCTTATTCAGGCTAAGCTTAAAGCTCTCGGAAAGCGAAAGCGCCATTTGCGCAATGTCAGCCTTCTCCTCAAGCAGTGCCATGAAATAAATGGAATCCAGCGTATTGTATAGAAAATGCGGTTTGATCTGCGCTTGAAGCGAGCGAAGCTCTGCTTCTCTCTCTTTAAGCTGAGATTGCAATAAGCTTTCGCTCAATTGCTGGTTAACAATGGCTAACCGCCTGAAGGTCTGGTTGATGACGCCGACCTCGTCGGCTGCGAACGTTTCATTTCCGTCGATCGGCTGACTGCCCTTCGCCCAATCCACAATCATTTTTTTGAGCTGCAGCAACGGTTTCGTAATCGTACCCGATACAAAATATGACACGAGCAGCGCAATGCCGGCCATGAAAGCGGCAAGCAGCATCGTAATGTCGCCGATCCGATCGGACTGCCTAAGCAGCGACTTCGTCTCGACGAAATGAATGAACATCCAGCCGCTCGTCGCGTTTTTGTAGACGCTAAAGATGTATCCAGCTTGCTTAAGTCTATCCATCATGGCATCGTAATTACCTGACAGCCCGATGCCCTCCGTCTCCTCCGGTCGGTAATCGTAGACGACGGTCGGCTGACTAGTCGCCGTATCCAGCACGAGGAAGCCGCTTTTCCCGCTCTCGTTCAGCGTTTGCTCGAAGATCGTCTTCTTAATGTTGATGACTAATAGACCGATCTGACCGCCCGTCAATTCATTCGGGTCGCGCAGTACTTTTACGCTCGAGAAGGAGCTTCCCGCCGCGTCCTCCAGCACGTTATACCCGAAGAAAATCTCTTTCCCTTTCGCCGCTTGCGCCGTCTCATACCATTCCGTTAATGGAATCTGCTTGCGCGTATCGTCCGTGCCATAACGTCCKGCCTGCTCCGACCTTCCATAGCAGACCGAACGATAATTGCGGTCGAAGATGCAGATCGACTCGATATACTGCGTATCGAACAGATTGGAAACGACGATGTTTTGCAGCTTATTTGCCGTGCGGACATCGATGACGGCTTGATCGTTGCCGTTGCTGGCCCCGCTTATTAACAACTCCTTCCGGAGCTCGTCGTTGGAGAGAATGATCCGGTTCATGTTGATGATATTTCGCAGCAGCAAATCCGCCACTTCGCTCGACGTCTTCAAATACCCCCGGTTCGTTTCCATATGGTTCTGGATCAAGGTTTCCTTCGCGATGTTGAAGGAGAAGTAACCGAGCACGAACAACGGAGGGAGCGACACCAGTATCATGGCGGTAAAAAATCTTCTTCTAATCCTCGGCTGGCGAAACAGCTGCAAGGCAAAGCGAATCCGTGATTTCACGACGATCTTCCTTTAAACAAATTTGGTTATGCCTGCGTAAACAAAATATTCCCCGCCTGCGAGAGAGAAGTTCTTCCGGCAGTACAGGGAATGAACCGGCCTATTGTCTAGAGCCGTATTTAACATCAGTATAGCAGAGGAGCCCGCGCCGCGGTTCGGCGCATTTATCAGGTCAACTCCGCATTTATCGGATTGTCCCCCGAATTATTCGCTTTGCTCATCGATAATTGCTTGCAAATCGCTCATATATTGCACGGCCGAATATTCGGGCCCCGCAATGAGCAATTGCGCGTTATCCCACGCGGTCCGTTGTTCGTTCGTCGTGAACAACGCTTCGAACCAAAGCGCCCCTTTCGTAACCGAATCCAGCTTTTGCTGAATCATCCGGTTAAGCGGCGTAGCATCGCCTGCCTCCGTTACGCGGAACCCCGTAATCATGCCCTTGCCGCTTGCATAGTCGCCATAGTTCTCGAACACGAATTTGATCCATTGTCCGACTTGCTCGTTATACGCTTCCTTAGAGAAAGAAGCCGTCAGTCCCGCATTGACCGGATATTCGCTCTGCTTTCCTTGGCCGCCCTGAACCAAAGGGATGCTGAAAAATCCGATTTGGTCCGCTCCGATCGTATTCCGTTCCTCATTATCGAAGTCTCGAAGCGACCAGCTGCCGGAATAGAACATAGCGGCTTTTCCATTCAGAAACAAGTCCGTCGCTTGCCTGAAGTCAACCTTGCTGGCTTCCAGCCCAAAGTAACCTTTGAACGACATGCCCTTAATTTCCTCGGCCGCCTCGACGAATTCGGGTGAAGTGAGCTTCAATTGTCCCTGGTCGACCCTCTGCATGGCATCGGGCCCTATCTTCCGAATGAGATAAGCATTGATCAGCCGCGTGATCGGCCATTTCTCTTTCCCGGCAAGCGCGAAAGGCTGGATGCCCGCTTCTACAAAGCGGTCAGCCGCTTTCGTCATATCCGACCATGTGGTCGGCTCGGGAATATTCAGCTCGGCAAAAAGCTTTTTATTATACCAAAATCCTTCTATATTCATTTCCAAAGGCAGCGCATATAAGCCTTTCCCATCCACCAGCGCAGTCAGCAGCTCGACAGCCGATGGCAGCAGCTTATTCCGAATGCCCAGCTCGTCAAACAGCTCGGACAGATCAAGCACCGCTCCGCTTTCAATGAATTGAAGCAGCGGCTTGCCCGAGGGGTAGCTGAACATGACCGGAAGATCGTTGCTTGCGGCCAGCAACTGCAATTTAGAAGGGAGCTCGGTACTGCCAAGCTCTTCGTATTCAAATACAACATGAAGTTGATCAGTCGCATACTTGGCCGTCAATTCCTCTATAATAGAGGTGGTTTGGACATTCCCGCCTGAGGTTATGTAGGAAATGGATATATCATCCGGTTCAGGCTCTTGTGTGCGGGTACCCTGAACCCCGCATGAGGCAAGGAATGCCGGAAGTAACAGCAGCATGACCCATTTGCCATAGCCAGAACACCCTTTTGTAGCTTTCATAGCTGCACGTCCGTTTCATTAAAAAAGCAAGCGTAAACGGCTGTCGCCGTCTTTGGGCGGCGCAAGCAAACGTTTCGCGGATGAAATATAAGCCCAGTATAAACTTAAATTTTATACTTTCTTATATTTTGAGAAAAACTCCTATCGGAGTAAATCGAGGATGAGCGACCGCGTTTAAGAGGAAGTTTTTATCGCCAATCTGAATGATCTTCTTTACGCTTTATCGCTGTAAAGCACTTAAACATTCTAATGTGGTAAAGAGACCCGCCTGGCGGCTCCTTGTGCAAAGGTACCACCAAGCGGGTAGAAATTCAACTATTCTATTGAAAGGATGCTGTCGATGGCCGTACGCGCACGAAGCGCCACTGCAGCCAGCTCTGCTCTAGTAAGTCCTGCGGAAGGGAGCAGCTTGCCTGAAGCCGTTCCTTTCAGGATGCCGTATTTGACCATGACAGCCAAGGACAAACGGTATTCTGACGTGATGGCTGAAGCATCTGTAAATGGTTTAAGAAGCTCAGCCGCCGCTTCCCCCGACATCGTGACATCGAGACCGGCGGCACCTAATGCTTTAGTCAGAATGTCTGCCGTTTGTTCCCGACTAATCGAAAAATCAGCCGAAGGCGTTGCGTTTGCCGATAGTTGGAGAAGAGCAGCTTCTCTCACGACGGCATCAAACCACTTCGTATCTTGCTCTTCTTTGGATGGCGTTATTCCGAGTACGTTAAGAGCGACCATCAACGCTTTATAATAGGTTGTATAGGATGTCGGCTGCATCCGGTCAGCCGACACGCCGTTCAGCAGCAGTAAGCTGCTTGCTTGCCGGATTTCTTTGGCGTACCACGCATCGGCCGGTATGTCTATGAACTGGCGTTCGACGTTAATCGGGACGTAAATGCCGTCCGAAAGCACGAGTGCCTGAATGGTTCTCGTACCATCCGCATTCGTTACGACGCGAGTGGGTACTGGAGTTAAGGTACCGTCATTATTCAATCTAGCCAATACCGTGAATGCGGCAGAGCTATCAGCAAGTTTCCCATGAGCGTACATTCCCTTCTTGGAAATGATGCTTAACTTCACAGGTGTTCCTGCCACTGATACGCCCGGTATTTTCAACTCATTCACAAGCGAAAGCTCAGCCTCCGTCAATGCGCTTACCAATACGGATTCAGCTTCCGGCTCTTCCGGTTGTTCCGTTCCCGGCTCCGGCTCAGGTTCAGGAGACGGCGTAACGGTGCCGGATCCGCTGTTGCTTCCGACGGTCACCGTAACGATGTTGCTGCCTGTGGTGCTTCCTGCGAAAGCTTCTGAATGAGCCGAGATTTGCAACGTTGCTTTGGCCTTAGCAGTGCCCGCAAGTTGAAGCTTCGCTACCGTTTGATCTTCGTTCAACGTGACAGAGGATAGAGTCAAGCCGCTATCTCCGCCGTCGAAGCTCCAATTATCCGTATTGACCGCATCAAGACCGAATGGAGTCTGGTCCGCTTGGACGTTCAGGAATGGGTTGCGCTGTGAACCGGATATTTTGCCGGATACGCTAATGACAGCATCGGTCTGGAAAGATAAGCTGTCGATACGCAGATCCGGTGAACGGAATACAACGTAAAGATCATGCGTCCCCGTAATGGCCGTATTGCTCAAATCAACCGTAACATCGGTATAACCCAGCTCGCTCACGGCTACACCCGCAGTTTCGATCGTGTAAGAAGTCGGACCCGTGTAACCTACTTCCAGCAAAGCGATCGGCGCGCTATACGGTGAATCCGCATGAAGCGTAATGAATCCGCCTTCCGAACCACTCGCCACGCTGGCAGTTACCCGCTTCGCTCCCGTTAAATCCACTTTAGGGATTGCTGTCCAAGAGCCGTTCTGCTTGGATCTGACCGAATAATATTCGCCTACGACTTTCTTTTCTTTCAAACCGCTAGCCGTACGAGCCTTCGATACCTCATGATAAATGACTTCGTCCGAAGCGAACGAATGGTCGAAGACGTTGAACGGCTCGTAAATATCGAGCTGAGCGAGCGGCGTTCCGACTACTTCAACCGAAGCTTCCAGACGGATATCGTCCGATGCAGATCCTGCCATGAATGAATAGGTGCCGCTCTCGACCTGGAAGTCGCCTTTATTGACGTCCCATACGGCAAAATCTTTCGGATTCACGGTCAACTCGACCGTCTTCGATTCGCCGGCTTCCAGCTCGATTTTCTCATAAGATACGAGCTGCTTAATAGGCGCATATTCGCCATACGCAGCATCATTGTTGTTCGCATAGAGCTGGACGACCTCGGAGGTGTCCACAGCGCCCGTATTTTCTACGGTGACGGATACGGTGAACGGTTCGCTGCCGCTGACCGAAGAAGGAACGGCCAAGTCGCTATACGTGAAATCACTGTAAGATAAACCGTAACCGAAGCTGTATGTGACCGGAGCGTCGGTATACATATACGTCAATTTGGATTCAATCGGATCGGCATTCGTCATATCAACCGTGAATCTAGGGTCGGTATTGGCTTCGATCGTCTGGGTCGTATTGCCCTCCGGTATCGCGTATTGGTTAATCGACGGGAAAGCCGACATATCCGAGTACCATGTAGATGTCAGACGGCCTGTTGGCGAATAATCGCCATAAAGCACCTGAGCAAGCGCCTGTGAATCGTATTGTCCCCCATACGGCTGGTACACGATCGCGGACACGTTCGGATTGTTCTGAATGTCTTCCATAACCACCGGGAAGCTGGATTTCACAACAACAATTGTTTTCTTGCCCTCTGCCGCGAACGCCGCGGAAACCTTCTCGACGAGCTCATAATCGTCATTGCCCATATAGAGGGAAGATCGGTCGTTGCCCTCACCGGCGCTGTGACGAGGAATCGCACCTACGAATACAATCGCGTAATCGTCTGTTGCTGCTCTAGCAGCTGCTTCTTCGCCAACATCCTTAACGATCGTCTGCTCGAATTTCACATCATCGCCTCGGCTTGCTGCAACCGTTGCGTTCGTTAGCGTCGTGGCTGCCGTCTTCAGCGTGTTGTCCTCCGCGGTTCGGATGAATCGGCCGTTCGTATAATACCAGTTCGAGAAATCGCCGCTGAATCCGGTACGATAGCCGTTGGACACGATCGAGACGGTGTCGTCTCCGTTCGCTTCCATTCGAAGCCGTGACGGAATGGTGCTCGTGCTTCCAAGCATCTCGGCCAAATTCCAGTCATTGTTCGTAAGGTTCAGCTGCGTTGCGTCGGTATTTCCAACGACCGCATTGGCGGCGGACGGCGAGGTAATCCATTTGCCGTTAAGCAGAGACTGCAAGCTTACGCCTTCCTGACCCCAATCGTACACTCTGAACAAATGTGCATTGTTCTCCACATCCAGCGGATCTTCTGTCGTGATTAGCCCCGCGCCAGCTTCTCCGCCGTATGTGCTCGCCGTAACGGTCTGACCGCTCAGGACGGATTGAAGCGCTATTAATTTGCCGCCTTCATCATAGCTAACGTTGTCGCTTCCATTTTGCTTAATAATGGCAAGCAGCGGTGAATCACCGGAGTTAGGAATACTAGGAGTTGTCCCTACGGAATAAACAGTCTTGAACCTTGCATCCGCATAGGGGCCGGATACAGCAGCTTTCTGTTCCTTTGCCAGCGGAAGAGCTCCGTCGTTTTTAAGCAATACGATACTTTCCTGTGCCGCCCGCAGCGCCACGTCTTGGTGCTCTTGCAGCGCATAAGTAGCCGGCGCTTCCGTACGCACGTCCTTGGCGTCTTGCGCGAACGGATAATATTTCGGAATGCCGTTCTCGTCCGTTTCGTTGAAAATGCCGATGCGTACCATCTGATTAACGTGCGGACGAGCCGCTTCGATCAAATCCTCGGCTGTGACGTCGTATTTCCCTTGCTCGACAGCGCTTACGACCGCGAGTACGTCGGCTAGCGCGTCGCTTGCGTTCGGTGACGGTCGCCCCGCATTCGCTTCGGCCAATATCATGAGCAAGTTCGCCAGCGTCCGATCTTGTGCATACTTCGTGTCATAGCCGTTACCCATCGTGTTAGCACCAAACACGAGTGCGTCTCCGTTGAAATCGGGCGAGCTGTATACACCGTACTTGGAGAAATTGTTGGCGTGAAGCTGGATGGGCGAGAAAATGTTCGGCACGCCGTTGGTGCGGCCAAACGAAGTCATAACTCCCGCTACCGATCCGTTCTCAAAAGCTTGCAGCGGAGCGCGCGTTTGATACTCGTAAATGGCTCTTGCTCCCGCGCTGTTACTTGCGGACTGTCTGAACCATTGCGCATTATATACGGAGTAATGCTTCGTGCCTACGGCAGCCCGCATCCAAAATCCGTCCTCGCTTTCAGCCTGATCCGTACCGCTGAGGCCCGCCGCCATTTCGTCGATCATCGTGCCTGCGAGATAGGCGTCCTCCGCGAACCCTTCGTCGAACCGGCCGCTGAGCGGGTTGATTCTTAGATCGCTTACGACCGTGAAAGCGACCGAAGCGGAAGAATCGCTTCCGCCATGGATATTCGAAACGCCTTGCTTAACTTTCAGCTGGCTGATTTTCTCGGCGCCGATGACTTGTCCGATATCGGCAAGCAGCTCTTTATTCCAGGTTTGCCCCATCCCTACCAATGCCGGAAAATCAGTCGATATGCCTTGTACGTTATCAGCGGCTGATAGTGCCCCCGGAATCTTATGACCCGCGTTCTCTCCCTGCTGCAATGTATAATGATTACGGGATCCAGTCGCATAGACAGCTGGACCTTCTAAACCCGTGTACTGAAAGTAAGCGTCTACAAATGCATCCAAATGCTCGGGCACTCCGTCAAAGAGCGGCATACCATCAAAAACGCCGCCCACTTGCGTCTTGAAGGCAACTAGGTCCTCCTCAGCC
Source organism: Paenibacillus sp. 05T425 (assembly GCF_056396205.1). Classification (NCBI taxonomy): domain Bacteria; kingdom Bacillati; phylum Bacillota; class Bacilli; order Caryophanales; family Paenibacillaceae; genus Paenibacillus; species Paenibacillus sp. 05T425. The sequence goes on along the minus strand of NZ_JBFTLA010000014.1, from coordinate 71,802 downwards.
GCGTTGACGACTCCTGTTGGCATGGTTCCTGTTAGCAGTCCAATCGAGAGCGAACATGCAAGAACAACCGGCATTGCTTTCTTGCTCCAAGTCCGATAACCGAATACCTTCATAACCGATCAACCTTCCCCTCTTGTACTTAAGTGACTACTTGACCACACGCCTCGGTTTACTGCTCAAAACGCACCTCCTCTTTTCCGATAGCGCTTTCATACCATATTTTACTTGTCACTTCGAAATAGAAATAGCGAGCTATTTCTCGGGTTGTTACCGCATTTTTTTGATGCCCTACTATGCAAAAAGCGTAATTGATGTTTCTATCGAGCCGGTATCGTTCTAAAAAAAAACAAAAAAACCTTGATTTCTCAAGGTTTTTTCTGGAGGCGCCTGGGAGGTCTAGCACGCTCTATTACCTCTTCGCCTTATAAAACTCATGATACAGCTTCATCAGAGCTCTCTTTTCGATCCGTGACATATAGCTCCGCGAAATGCCCAGCTCCTTCGAGATTTCCCGTTGCGTAATCACCGCAAACGGCTAACAATTCCAGGTCGAGAACTCGCTGGGTCTCATACCCATCTCCCGTTTAAACAGCTTGATGAAATAACTTTTGTTGGCATAGCCCAAATAATCGGAAATTTCCTCCACGCCTTTATTGGATTGCTGAAGCAGCTCCTTCGCCTTTTGCAGCTTGACCATATTGACGTATTCGATAAAATTTTGATTCGTTTCTTTTTTGAACAGCCGGCTGAAATAACTGGCATTCAAATTCAAATATCCCGCCATATCCTCCAAGGAAACCTTCTCGGTCACATGCTCAATGACATATTGCTGTGCCTTAATGACCTCTGGCCGCTTCGAGGTGACGGCGAATAGGCTGAGCTTGCGCGCAAACTCCTTCAAGAAGTGGATCAGCCACTCCTCAAGATGATCGAGCGTCTCGATCCCATGAACGGAATCGTACAACTTCTCGCCGGGCAGGAACAGATCATGCGACATCGTCGCCTTCGCCTTCATCTGGAGATCCATAAGCAGCTGAAGCACCATCTCCTTCACGTCTCCAGGATGGAACGACTGTCTGCGGACAGACCTCATCCACTGTTCCACCAGCAGCTTCAGTTCTTCCTGTTGGTTGAGCGCGACGCTCTTGTTCACGCTGGAGAACACTTCTGCATATTCGGCGAAAATATCACCTTTGGCAAACGCTTTTACCTCAAAGCGGTGAATGCCTGTCTCCTTTATATAGAAAGCATGTTCCCGTTCCTTCAGCATGGGCAGCAAAATTTCACGCAGCTCCTTCGGGTTGCGGGCCGGTCTGCCCATTATGCACGTCACGTTGAACCGCAAATAACGGATAATGGCCGCGATGCCGTCGCGCATGGCCACATGAATTTGTCCCAGCTCCCCTTCCGGGTTGTCTGTGCGGCACAGGACGACAAGCTGATTGTTGCTGTACCTAAAGATCGGCCACTTCTCCGGCGGCAATACGTCCTGCAGCACGTTCTCAACGGAAAAAGCAATCGTGTATTCGTTCATCTCCCGCGACTTGGACAACTCAGGCATCCGATTGATGACGAGCAGAAGCGGCACATGCCACTTTGCGTTTAAGGAGACGCCGAACGATGCCGCGCGCGCTATCCAGTCTTCTTTCGGCCAAGAGGATTGGAAGAGCGTTTCCTTCAGAAATTTTTCCTTCAGCGCGGACACGTTCATCGTTTGCTTCTGCTTGTATTGCACGATATCGGCGTACCGCTGCTTTCTCTCCGCAAGCTCGTCGGCCATTCTTTTCAGAATGTCCTGCAAATCTGCGACATCCAGACTTTCCTTCAATATATAATCGCTTACGTTCAGCTTAATCGCTTGCTGCGCGTACTTGAACTCATTATGACAGGACAGAATGACCGCTTTCGCGTCCGGTTTGACGGATAGGAATTTGTTCAGCATCTCCAGTCCGTTCATCTTCGGCATGCCGATGTCGGTCACGATAATGTCGGGCGGATCCTCACCCGCCGCTTCCCATGCCTCGAGTCCGTTGGAGAAGCTTCCTGCCAGCTGGATGCCGAGATCATGCCACTGCACCGCGCCTGCCAAGTATCTCAGAACGGGAAAATCGTCATCTACCAATATGGCTTTCAACATAGGTCTCACCCGCGCTCTCGACTTCGATTGGGAATTGTAACGTAATTGCAGTCCCTATACCCGGTTCGCTTTGAATCCACGATTTAAATTTGGTTCCATAGATAAGCCGAAGCCGCTGGAACACGTTTTTGACGCCTATGCCGGAGAAGCCGCGCGCCTCTCCTTCGCCATCGCCGTCTTCGCGCTCTTCGCTTTGCTTCCTAAGCTTCTCCAGCTGCTCCTCCGACATGCCCGCGCCGTTGTCGGTTACGCTGATGCGAATCAGTCTCTTACCGTCCTCGTTCACCCTTCCCGCTGCAATGTAAATCTCGCCGTGCTGTTGCTCAAAGCCGTGTATAATGGCGTTTTCGATCAGTGGCTGGATCATGAAACGAGGCACCAACGTTTCGCCGCATTCATCGTCGAACCGGGTAACGAGCTGAATCTGATTGGCATGCCGGAAGTTCATTAGCTTCATGTAATGATCGATGGTAGCCACTTCTTCCCGAAGAGGAATATAAGCGTTGTCGCGATCAATAGTCATCCGCAGCAAGGAGGAAAGCGAACCGATCAGCTCAGCGTTCTCCTTGTCCCCGCGCACCAATATATTCATTCGAATCGAATTGAGCAAATTGAACATAAAATGCGGATTAATTTGCGCTTGCAGCATTTCCAGCTCCGCCTTCCGCTTCTTCGATTGTTCAACCGTTATTTGCTGGATCATGAATTCGATCCGATCGAGCATATAATCGATCGTCCTTGCAAGCTGACCGACTTCATTGTTCGTCCTAATCCCGTTGCGGGAACCAAGCTGGCCTCTTCCGATGCTCGTCACGAACTTGCTAAGGCTTGTAATCGGCTTCAGGATGGCGGAGATACGCACCGTAAGCAGGAGGAAAAACAAAGTAAAAAACAACGCCTGCACGATAAAACTAATAGAAAGCACTTGTTTATTTTTCTGAATCGCCGGATTCAACGGAATCAGATTGACGACATGCCAACCGTTGCTCTCCAGCGTCTGCTGGACGATAATATACGTTTCGCCGTCCGTCTCGACGGTCTGCTTTTCTTTCTCTAGCGGCCACCAATCCAGCTTCTTGCCGATTCTAGCGGGGTCCGAATGGGACATGACGCGTCCGGCGGAATCTATCAGCATCATCTCCTGATCCGCGCCTCCATTCAAGTAAGGCCGGATAAGTCTTTCGTTCATATCGATCACGATGTAACCGATGGGACTGTAAGTGGCGCTTCTAATAGCGCGTCCCATCGTCACCGTATGAGACTTGCCGCCCGTAACGCGGGAGATGTCTCCCCTCCAATAGGCGGCGAGCATCTCCCGGTTCGAAAGATTAGGGAACCAATCCTCCCCGTAGAGCCTTGTGGGATCGTAATCGCTGTGCGAATAATTGGTATAGAACGCATCTTTTGTCCCCAGGATGGTCACGTCATAATCGTTTTTCGGCATGAACAGCTCGTCCAAGCTGCGCGACAATTGGCTGTAAGCAAGCGAGTAGCTCCGCCTCTGCTCTTCCGGCTGAAGCGCATCCCGGTTCGTGGACAGCATCTGTCTCAGCTCGCTGTTCATGAGTACGAAGTTCGACAGCGTGAGCGTATCCTCGAAGAGGCCGTTGATTTCGGTTTCGGCTACCTTGAGCGAATCCTTCGCGTTAGCGATGACCTTTTCCAATATAATATCCCTTGTGAAGTAGTTCGTTACAATATAGATGACGATAAGCGGGAACAGGAAACAAATTAATGCCGACCAGACCAGCTTCGTGCGCAAGGATTGATGTCGTTTCATAACGAGTTCCCCCGTCCTTAGCCTCTAATTGGAATGGGGACAGGGAGATTACGTCTCCCTGCCCCTCCATATTGTAAACCGCTTCAAGACAGGCGGCAAATGTTACTTTCCGCTGTTATTGCCTACGACTTCGGTTATTTTCTTGTCGATGTTTGCAATCGTGGCGTCAATGTCTTGGTTGCCGAGCAGGTACAGCTCCGCTTCCGGAATAACCGAGTTTTTGGCTTCATCTGCATATTTCGTCGGTACCGGCGCCGTTCCCGGAACMATCGTTTCCATCGTATAGTTGAGCGATTCCACGTCGATTTTGGACGGATCCTTTGCCGCGCCGACAATCGTATCGATCAGCTTGCCCGTATCCGCTTTCGCCCAGCCGGAGAAGACGCGTCCGCCGATGCCCAGTCCTTCGGACGTATACCATCTAACGAAAGTATAAGCGGCTTCTTTGTTTTTGGATTTGGCGGCTACGCCCATATAAGTCGGTTGAACCGGCGTGTAATGCTTGCTTTCGCCATCTAGGCGCGGGATTGGAGCGAACGCCGTCACGAAGTTTGCGGGTATGGCGTCCGTTCCGCCCGACTCCGCTACCATCCAGTCGCCCATTGGCAGCATGGCGGCAAGCCCGTTGAAATATTGGTTACGGTAAGCGAGTTTCTGCGAAATAATATCTTCGTAAGCGTTCGCGCTCTTGTCTTCGTACATCATCTTCTTCATCATTTCCAGGTTCGCCTTGAACGCCGGATCAAGCGCGTTTGAAGTGCCGTCCGCCTTCAGGAACGTGTTGTCCGTAGGCTTGCTCATAAGCTGAAGCTGGAAATAATCCGGCCAGTTGTGCAAATATGCGCCATAACGCTTCGTCGCGCCTTCGCCTTTCGTCAGCTTCTGGGCATACTCAGCGAACTCGGTCCATGTCCAATCCGTTGGAACCGGCAATCCCGCTTCGTCCAGCATCTCTTTGTTTAGCAGAACGAACCAGCGCTGCATCGAGGAAGGAAGCGCGTACACTTTTCCGTTCACCTTCGTGTCGACTAAATATTCGTCCTCGTACTTGTAGCCATCCTTCTCGATGTAGCCGTCAAGCGGTTCCAGCATGCCGATATCCGCTCGCTGCGTATAATTCGTGTATGGAAGCTCGACGATGTCGAGCTGATCGTTAGAAGCCGCCATCAGGTCCAGCTTCTGCATCGAAGCAACGGAATCTCCTTTCTCGTTCAAAAGATCCAGCTCGACTTTAATATTCGGATACTTCTCTTCGAATTTAGGTATGATTTCGCTCCACTTCGCTTTTCCGTCCGTCTGCCAAGTGCTGAGCTTCAGCACGACTTGCTCCGCAGCCGGCTCCTTGCCTGCGTTCGCAGGCTTATCGGACGGCGCTCCGCCGTTTGTCCCTCCGGAACAAGCGGAAGCGAGCATGGCCAAACCGATCATCGTAATGCCTAATCTCTTTTTCATGTGAACCCTCCTCATCATATTGCTTCGTAACTGTTCGTTAGGCGAAGTTGAAACGGCTTACGAGAGAATCGTATCATGTTCGATTATGCTCCGAAGTTCTCATTTTTTACGTAGTTGAAACGATTTTGACTTTGTCATCCTTTCACCCCGCCAAGCGATATGCCTTCGATGACCTGCTTCTGGCCGATGGCGAAAATAATCAGCAGCGGCAAAATCGCGGATACCGCGCCCGCCATCATCAGCGAGTAGACATCGCCGTACTGATCGCCGAACAGCCGGATACCAAGCTGAATCGTAAATAGTTCCTTCGACTTCAGGAAGATTAGCGGATATTGATAATCGTTCCATGTCCAGATGAACCGCAAAATCGCATAAGTAGCGAGACCCGGCCGAATGAGCGGCAGCGCGATTTGCATAAACGTGCGGAAGTGTCCCGCTCCGTCGATTTTAGCAGATTCCAGATACTCGTTGTTGACGCTCATGAAAAACTGGCGAAGCATGAACGCGCCGATAATGCTGAAGCTGTTAATCAGGATAAGTCCCAGATGCGTGTCGATCAGGTTCAGCTCGTTGAACAATAGAAACTGAGGCACGAGCGACGCTTGCGGCGGAACCATGTACAGGGCGAGCACAAGAAGAAACATGGCATCGCGGCCGCGGAAACGCAGCTTGGAGAAGCCGTAGGCAGCCAGCGCGCATACGAGCACGTTAATGAAAGTAGTCGCCAACGTAATATAAATGGAATTGCCGTAATACCTTACGAAATCGCCGGTCCACACGCTCGTATAGTTCTCGATCACGTTCCATGTGGAAGGAAACCACTGTATCGGAAACGTAAACACGTCCGCCTCTTTCTTGAAGGAGGCCGACAGCATCCATAGAAACGGCAGCAGCGACACGATGCCCATCAGCCCCATTATTAACGTCCAGATCAGCTTGGATAATTGCAATTGCTTCATCTTCTTAATCTCCTTCCGTACATCCCGCCGTTAGTAGTTGACCCATCTCTTCTGCGCCAGCATCTGAAGACCCGTAACGGCGAGGCAGATGAGGAAGAGTATAAGCGCCATCCCGGACGCATAACCCGTCTTCAACTGATTGAAGGCCGTGTCGTACAGCTCGTATACGATAACCGTAGTCGAGTTCGCGGGACCGCCTTGCGTCAGCACCTGGATAAGGTCGAATATTTTAAATGTGCCGATGATGCCGGTAACCAGCAGAAAAAACGTGGTCGGCGAAATGCAAGGAACGGTAATTTTCCGAAATTGCGTCCAAACGTTGGCTCCGTCGATCTCCGCCGCTTCGTACAAATCCTTCGGTATGCCCTGAAGGCCGGCGATGAAAATAATAATGTTGTAGCCAAGCAGAATCCAAACTTGAATCATCATAAGTGAAGGCAAAGCATAGTCGATGTCGGCGAGCCACTTCGGCGGGTTGTCGATCCCAATGGACATCAGGAAGCTGTTGACGGGCCCGAAGGTCGGGTGGAACAGCACCTGCCACACCATGGCGACCGCCACGACGCTCGATATATAGGGAAGAAAATATACGACCTTAAATGCGCCTTTTCCGTAAACATGCTTATCGATCAGGATGGCCAGCATAAGCGCCAATACGATCGTGATGGGCACCGTAATAATGAAAATCAGGTTGTTGTACAGGCTTTTCATAAAGACGTCGTCTTGAAACAATCTCTCGAAATTGTCCAGACCGGTGAACCTTATGCCTCCGATCCCCGTCACGAAATTCCATTCCGTAAAGCTGAGCAGCAGCGATCCCAGAACCGGCAGAAGCGACAGCACGATTAGTCCCAGCATCAGAGGCGCGACGAACAAATACCCCGCTATCGATTCTCGAAAGCTCATGCTGATTCCTCTGTTTGTTCTCATAGTCATCCTCCCAAACGCGAAATAGTGTACGTAATCAAGTTGTTATCTTCACGTTCATTGTAGAAAATAACGCGGACCGAAATAAGAATGAGAACTGCCCAATTTGAAACTTTTTTTACTTTTTAAATAAAAGAAGCGATGAGACAGATGCCGGTTTCGGTCATCTATCCCATCGCAAGGCCTTATCCTGTCTGGGTTCTTACCTTTCCCTTGAGATATTTTTTGGGATGGCCGCGCGGTATACAAAAAAACGAGGGTGCCATCCTTCAAAAGAACGGCATCCTCGTTATATATGACGAATATTTTTTGAATCAATATAAGGTTTGGAGCGATTGAGGCGTGAAAGGAATAAGTTCCTCCAGCTTGCCTTCCCTAATCTTACTTACCCAAGCCGGATCCGAAAGCAGCGCCCGGCCGATGGCGACTAGATCGAACTCCTGATTCTCCAGCTTCGGTATTAAACTATCCAAGCTTGCGATCCCCGAGCCGCTTCCTGTAGTGAAGAAGGTCGACACGTCCCCTTCCAAGCCGACGGAGCCCACCGTGATGGTCGGTTTGCCGGTCAACTGCTTCACCCAACCCGCGAAATTCAACTCGGAACCTTCGAATTCCGGTTCCCAGAAGCGCCGCGTCGAACAATGGAATATATCCACGCCTGCATCCACCAAAGGTTCGAGAAATTGCTTTAACTCCTCCGCTGTTTTTACGAGCTTAGCCGAGTAATCGGAACCCTTCCATTGCGAGATACGCAGGATGATCGGGAAATCGGGGCCAACGGCTTCGCGGCAAGCTTTTACGACTTCCGCTGCAAAGGTCGTACGCGCGATGAAACTGTTTCCGTATCGGTCCGTCCTCTGGTTCGTTTTCTCCCAGAAAAATTGATCGATTAAATAACCGTGCGCGCCGTGCAGCTCGATGCCGTCAAACCCAAGACGTTTGGCTTCAGCAGCTGCTTTTGCGAATTCCTGCACGATACGGCCGATTTCTTCTTCGGTGTACTCATTCACGTTGCCGCGAGCGCCCATATGCCAGATTTGAGGAACGATCTTGCCTCCCGCATCGTGTACTTCGGAAACGACATTCGCCCAGCCTTTCAAGGCTTCTTCCCCGTAGATGAACGGGACATCCTTCTGGTTGCTCGAATCGGCATGGTTAATGACCGTGCCCTCCGTTATGATTAGCCCGACCCCGTTCTCTGCCCTGCGACGATAATAAGCAGCGACATCCTGCCCGGGAACGCCGTTAGGCGATTTTTGGCGCGTCATTGGCGCCATTACCGTTCGGTTGGTCAAGGATAGCTGCCCTATAGAAAAAGGACGGAATAGGGATTGCACCGTTTGCGTGTTAGTCATGGTTACCCTCCATTAAATCTTATTTTTAAAAGCATGMGCATGCATATAAATTACCGAAATAAAAGAATTCTGTCAAGTTGCTCTTATTTCAACAGTTTTTGAACAAGAATTTCCAGCTCGGTCAAGATGCCATCGCTATTAAGCTCTGCATTCAAAACCTGATTAACCGTTTCAAGCGCTTGTTGGTACTTATGTTCGCCCGACTCCGTAATTCGGGTATAGATGCCGCGTCGATCATCGGCGCAGGTATGCCGTTCCAGTGCTCCAACACTGGGCGCTCCCATGCGATCCACAAGGCGAGACGTCGCGCTTTGGCTTAACCCCACCAGCTCTTGGAGCTGCTGCAATCGCAGTTCTTTGCACGGCGAGCTGGAAACGAATTTAAGTACGCAAAATTCCTTTAAGGAAATATCATATTGCTTGAGCAGCGCTTGTTCCAACTTATCGTTGACGCTGGAATGGATCTGGGATACAGCCAGCCATAGATCCAGACGTTCGTTGTTGTTTTGCAAGATTCGACCACCCCGAGAATAAATGTTGATAACGTCGTCTTATTGTATCAAGCTTATCGGAAATGGTCAAAATCTCTATTCATGCGATATCCTCCTCCACGCAGTCATTACATTTAAAAAATGTCCAATTTTGCTTTTAACAATTCTATATCATCAAGGCCAGTAATAGAGTTTTTCATCGAAGCTTCATTTTTCCTTTTCTGATACCGCAAAAGCCGTTTGCCCCTCCTTCGCATGGGGACAACGGCTTTTTGATTTACAGCAGCGTCTTCTGGTGTTCGTGTTCGTATAGATCGGGGCGGCGGTCGTAGAAGGGCGCTACCGCTCCGCGTTCGCGATTCTCTCGGAGCCTGTGGAAGTCGAGCTCGACCAACACCGTCATGTTTTCGTTCGTTTCCCCGACCTGCAAGATGCCATCCGCGGCGAACGGCAGATCGCATGGGGTGAATACTCCCGCTTGGCAATACCCCATGTCCACCTGTGGACGATCCTCGGACAAGGATCCGACGAGGCCGCTCAATACGACGAACAACTGATTTTCGATCGCCCTCGCTTGGGCGCAATGCCGCACGCGATGGTACCCGAAGGAACTATCGGTATAGGAAGGGCATAGAAGCAGTTCCGCGCCGCGAAGCGCGGCTGCCCTCGCCAGCTCCGGAAACTCGATGTCGTAACAGGTCAAGATCGCCATCTTGCCCCACTCCGTGTCGAATACGTTAAGCTCGTCGCCCGCGACCAGAGGCCAGCGAATCTGCTCCTCCGGCGTAAGATGCACCTTGCACTGCGTCTCCACCCGTCCGTCGGGAAAGAAGAGGAAAGCCTTGTTCGAGTACTTGCCCTCTTCCTCTCGGCAAATATGCGTCCCTGCTAGTATGGCAATATTGCATTCTCGGCTTCGTTCTCCGAAGAACTCGATATATCTGTCCGTCAGCCCGTCCAGAAAATAACACGCTTCATCGTGCAGCATCGACGGCTCTAAGCTTAGCAAGTGTGCCGTCAAGTATTCCGGGAACACGATCATGGAGGCGCCCTGCCCGGCAGCATCCCGTACCTTCGTATCGATTCCCGTCCAGAACTCTTCTTCGGTACGGATATCGGTGAGACCGTATTGCGTTGTTGCTATCGTTAACTTCTTCATATGCACCTCTGGTATGTTTTAAGTACGAATTTGTAAAGAATAGATATCCGTCCGGCGATCCTTGAAAGACAATGCATCGTTGGACTTACGATACCTTTCCAGCGTTTCCATGTCTACCTCGGCCATGATGACCGTCTCCGTATTCTCGCTGCACTCCCCCGCGATGCCGTCGCGAGAGAAGGAAAAATCGGCCGGCGTATAAATACCGGACTGGGCGTACTGAACGTCTACGTTGTCCACATGGGTTAGATTCCMTACCGTTCCGGCGGTCACGATGAATACTTGGTTCTCGATCGCCCTGGCCTGCGCACAGTACTTCACCCTCAGGAACGTCTGCCTATCTTCAGCGCAGAAAGGAACGAATATAATCTGCGCTCCCTCCTCAGCGACGATACGCGACAACTCCGGATACTCGATATCGCTGCTGAGTTGAATCGATATTTTACCGCAATCCGTATCGAACACCCCGAGTGATCTCCCCCCGTTGATGCCCCACCACTTCCGCTCGTTCGGAGAAATATGCAGCTTGTATTGCTGCTCAATTGTGCCGTCCCGGCGGAACAAGTGAGCGACGTTGTATAGCCGGTTATTGTTCTCGACGAAGTGGGAGCCGCCTACGATATTTACGTTATATTTGACCGCGAGTTCGGAGAATAACTCCACATAGTTGGTCGTATAGGTCGTGAGCTTCCGGACGGCCAAGCTTGGAGACCGCTCATCCAAAAAGGAAAGCAGCTGCATCGTGAAGTTCTCCGGGAAAACGGCGAAATCGGACTTGTAATCCGCTGCCACGTCGACGTAATGCTCGCACTGGGTGGCGAATTCCTCGAAAGAATCGATCTTCTTCATCATATACTGGACCACGCAAATTCGGACGGGAAAAGACATTTTATAAAGCGTCTTGTTGATGCTAGGCTTGTATTCGATATTATTCCACTCTAACAGGGCCGCGAAATTTTCGGAATCGGCGTCATCGGACAAATAATTGGTAATGATCCTCTTCAGCGTAAATCCGTTCATCATCTGGAAAGTCAGCACCGAATCGTAGATGTTCTGCTGCAACACTTCCTCCGCATAAGCTCTCGGCGACAATTTATCGGAATAGTTGTGATATCCCGGGATGCGTCCCCCTACGATAATACTCTTGAGGTTAAGCTGCTCCGCCAGCCGTTTCCTTGCCTCGTATAACCTTCTGCCGATCTTCATGCGGCGGAAATCCGGGTGTACCATGACTTCCATCCCATAGAGGTTCCCGCCCCGGGGGTTATGGTTGCGAATATAGCCCTTGTCCGTGATTTCGGAATACGTATGCTGCTCCAAATAATCGTCGAAGTTCACGATCAGGCTAGAGCAGGAGCCGATAATATCACCGTCGAGCTCCACGCACATTTGGCCTTCGGGAAACGTGCGGACGTGACTTTCCAATTGATCCAGCTTCCAGGGACTCATGTTCGGAAAACAAATATTTTGCAACGCGATGATTTTATCGAAATCTTCGCGTTCAATGTTGCGGATGATAATTTTCTTTTCGAATTGCGAGATTTGATCGGTTGTCATAGAAATAAGACCCCTTTATAAATGCGTTTAACTACATTATACCACATTGAGAAGAAATGCCTTCGGCGTACTTGTCAGAGGACGGTGTCGTTTCAGCGTAACGTGTAGAGAATGGATGGGGATTTCAAGAACTTTCCTATACGTCAAAAAAGTCCACACCCCTGAACAAGAGGCATGGATAATCGGGCCTTGAATGTATATTACGAAAATTGTATTTAACTCGGAAAAATGACTTTCTTGCCCGGGAATGGGCTGCGATTCATGCCGTTATATTCGATAATTACTCAATCGCTGGACTGAGTGGATGCACAGAAGACAAAAAAGAGCTCAAATGGCTGCACAGCAGTCATTTGAACTCTTTAGAAATGCATGACCTCACGAATCATTCATGAGTCGATCGTGCAGGCAGCCGGGTTGCTTTCTTGACTATGAATTGCTCTAGATAAATACGACCTTCACTTCTTCATCCGCACTCAGAGTTACGTGAATATGTTTGCCCATTTCATCATTGAGCACTTCTGATTCACTGCCATTCACAATGGCTTTCGTCCAGGGAATTCCCGAACTTAATCTGATTGCATTCACGCTAATGCTTGAGCACAGCGTCACTTGTGATGTCCCGGTTCTTAGATCCCAAGACAGCTGCTTCACCTCTACTTGCGTTCTTGCCATAAGCCCATCCATAGATCCCGATTGCCAATCAGAAGGCAAAGCCGGAAGCAGCTCGATTTCACCCGTATTCGAGAATAGCAACGTCTCGTTAATTGAAGCAACGACGCCAAATGACGTATCGGTGCAATAGCAATGATTTCTGCGATTCGTATCATGGTCTGTCATTAACGACGGGTAATAACCGGCATCCGTCATCATGGGCAGCAGCGAAGACAGTACGCCTTCGCCTTGTTTGAGCCGCGCGCTAACTAGTGCCTTATGCATCCATCCGTGCCCCGCCGTCGCGTCCTTCGTATTGTACTTGTCTCTATTCTCAAGTGCGATCCTCGCTGCTGTAGCGAGAGCTTTATTGTTTTGCGTTTCATAAGCAGGCCAAGCGACGTACAGATGGCTCAGATGGCGGTGGTTATTATTTTCCGTATATTCATTCATCGCCCATTCACGCAAAGCGCCGTCCGCATCATATTTATAATCAGGCAACAGATTTAAGAGCGCTTCCCATTTGGCAACGGCGGCTTCATAGCCTTCGCGCTTGATGGCTTTCTCCATCGTGATGACCATTAACAGACCATCTCGCGCAGCCGAAATGTCCATGGTAGCATTAGCCGTAATCGTGCTGTTATAGCCAATCGGATTATTTTCCGGCGAATAGGTCGGGATAATCATATACTTCTCGCCTGGATTTAACGTTTCTTTACCCCTTTGATGACAAGCATTGCCGTTCTTGTCCGTGAAATATTCCGGCGTACATATCTGTTCCCAGAAGTTAGCCTGCTTCGTCAGGAGAGGAAGCAAAATATCTTCCTCCAATTCCAGATATCCCTTTCGCAATAGATTAGCGAATTCCTTATCGGAAAGCCCCCCGTCATGGACGCTGAGCAGCGGCTGCAACTCATAGATTCTCATTGTATCCACAATCGGAATTTGCTTATTGCCGTAGCATTGCCAGTATTCGTAGATCGGCAGCAGGCACCAGCTTGCCCCGGCATTCCAATACTCAAACGGATAATCGTTGTCGTATTCCACATGCATGCCGCGGTCGCCGTCAGAGTTGACGGATACCTGAAGCGCATCATGCATGCCGTAAGCCATGCGGGCATTGTATGCGAAGTCCGGCGCATTTCGCAGAAAAAATGCGATATATCCCAGCTGCGCCTGCGTCAGATGCCCCGTATTCATGGCCGCAACCTGCAAATTCACATTTGCGTCCAAGGTGTAGATGCCGCGCCAGCCCGGATTCCATTCGCCCGTCCACATGCCGTACAAGCGAGGTGCGCTTGAGCCGCCGCAGCATATCATCGCATACCGCCCCTGGTTGTAAACCTGCTCCATAAAGGCATGATTGATTCTCGATACCGTTGCTTGTTGGTTATGAATCAACGCTAGATTATCCGCCTGCTTGTCCATCTCATCGCCAGCTAACGAGAAACGGACGGCATTGAATTCAGCAGCATGCTGCTCGGTATGGGGAGCAAGGGCAGCGTAATAATCAAAACAGCCTTGAACATCACTATACTTCTGCGCGACGGTGTTCGTATGCCGGAACAACCGCTCTACGAGAGCGTATTCCGTCTGTCCGGCAAAATCTTCGATACTGCCCATCTCATAAGTTCGATTTGATTGCGTAATGAGATAGACGGCATCGGCATCTATGATTTGAATCGCCGGATTCTGCTCGCTGCCAACGTTCATTGTTTCATTTGTTTCAGAGAGCAGCACTCTTCTCTTCTTGCCGTTAACCACGAGCACCTGCGTTAACCCCGCATATCCTGCATTCGTAAGCTCGCTGCCTTCATAGGACGGGTAATGGGCGATCTGTGCAATATATTCAGCCTGCGGATGTACCAGCTTCTTATACTGAAGTGCTGTTACCTCAGAGGTGCCGTTTCGGGCACGGCTCATATTCGAAATGTCATCGATGGAGATCGTCATATTGATTTTGGTACCGGTGGCTGATTGCTCGATCTTCGTAATCGAAACATTGTCTGCTCTGGAAGTGAATGAAGTTCTCGTCCACCTGCCGAACTCATCGGTGTAACGCACGCCCGTCTCCGCCGTCTCATAATTCGTCCATCGCTCATAACGAGATACGCTTCCTCTATTTGCCGCGCTTAACCGGAGCTGATGTCCGGGGTGATAGCTGTAATAGAACGTTCTGATTCGGGTCGCGCCTCTCTCATCCTCGATCTTCCATTGGTCGTTCTGATTAAAGACGTTCCATCTCGCATCGCCAAGCTGCTCCGTTAACTCATCCGGAATGAATCTCGGATCTTTGGACGGATAGTTGAACCACATATACTGGAAAATGAAGCTGTCCGAATATGGCGAACCAGACGTAATATAACCGTTCTCGCCGTTGCCGCTAACCATGCCGTCCCGCCAAGCGTATCCTGGGTTGGAAGCCGGCACGTCCGTATAGGTGCAAACGTAATTTCCTTTTTCAAACAAACACGCAGTCGAAGTTGTCATCGTCTTATTTCCCCGCTTCCCAAAGCTCCTAGCATTTCGATATAATTATATCGATACAAGCATGAAAACGTTATTGATAGAGACGACCAAAGGCATCCTCGAGGTGTCGCATTTTGGCAGAGGAGAACAAAGATATGAACCTCCCCCCCATTAACATCGGCAATATGGATATTAAGCTTGCGCTCGGCGGATTTGCACTCAATGTCTTGTATGTGAAGTTCGGCTATTTCCATAGCTCGATGCGCGAGCACAGTCATAGCCACGGCAGCTATGAGCTTCATTACATCCCTAGCGGTCAAGGTATACTGGTCGCGGATGGGGAGCGTTATCCCCTAATGCCTGGAACGTTGTTTATGACCGGACCTGATGTCGCGCATGAGCAGATTCCGGATCAGAACGATCCTATGGCTGAATACTGTATCTTCTTCGAGGTTCTCACTGGTGACTCCCAGTTAACTGCAAATAAAAACAGCACGCATAAGGATAATCTCCTCTCGGAATTGCTGGTCAACACGCCGTTCTGGATCGGTCCGGACAACGAAAATATGATGCCGTTGTTCCAGATGCTTGCAGACGAACTGTCATCGAAGCGCCTCGGCTTTCATCACATGGCAACGAATATATTAGAAATGATCGTTACCCGAATGGTTAGACAGTATACGGAGCGCCTCTCCTCTCTAGTGGACGTTCCGGTGAAAACGTTGGATGACAGCAGACTGCTTACCATCGAGAACTGCTTCTTATACGAGTACTCTTCCATTACGCTAAAGCAGCTTGCGGACAAGCTGGGTCTGAGCACCCGCCAGACGGAGAGGACCGTACAAAAGCAATACGGCGTTTCCTTTAAGAATAAGAAACAGCAATCCCGAATGAGCGCTGCAGTCCAGCTTCTTGCAGAAACCGACTTGTCTATTAGTACCATTGCCGCAAGGATCGGCTTTGCAACCTTGGAACAATTCAGTCATTCGTTCAAACAATATTATGGAATAACGGCTACCCAATACAGGTCTCAAAAGAAATGACAACCCGATTTCCTATACTCTCCAGGAGTAACGCCTACCGTATTCCGAAAAACTTTATAGAACGTGCGGCTGTTGTCGTAACCGACGCATTTGGCGATTTTGTCCAGCGGCATATCTTTGGTGCCCTCGAGCAGCTGTTTCGCTTTCTTAATACGTACTTGATTCAAATATTTGACAAAGGTGTCGCCCGTTTCTCTTTTGAACATTTGTCCGACATAGCTTGGATGAAGGTTTAGGTTTGCGGCTATATCAGGCAAGGAAATATCTTTCATATAATTGGTTTCAATAAAGGCCTTCATGAGCGAAATATTCTCGTTTTGCGCAGAAGCCGCTAATGTGTTCGACGATAATGGCTCCGTTATGTGCTGTTTTTCCTCCAGCAGCGCCAAGGCGATTCGCTTCAGCAGCTCGGCGAGCTCCTGCTGATTGACAGGCTTGAGCATATAATCCACGACCTGCAGTTGAACCGCTTTGCGAGCATACTCGAATACATCATGTCCGGTTAGAATGATGAACCGTTTCACCTTCTTCTGCTGAGCCTGTTTTATGAACTCGAGACCATTAATCCCCGGCATATGGATATCCGTAATGATAAGGTCGGGGTGAAAATAGTCGATTTTCTCCAATGCGTCGATCCCATCGTTAGCCAATATGATTTTGCCGAACGGCGTGTTTTCTTCCTCGATCATATCGCGAATGCCCTCTAGTATGATGGGTTCGTCATCCACGATCATCAGCCTCAACATGCTTGATCTCCCCCGTTTGCAAAATAAGAGTAAACGTAGTTCCCTGTCCATCCCCGCTTGTAACAAGCATTTTCGATTCCTTGCCGAAATACGCCTTCACGCGTTCTGTTACATTGCCGAGGCCAATGCCCGTTCCTGACGATAAAGCGAGATCTGCTATACCGCCATGAAGTCTTAGCCGCAGATTCGAAAGCTTCGGTTCTGGAATACCCACTCCGTTATCCGTAACATGGATTTCAATAGCATCTTGTGCTCTCTTGAAATGGATAGCTATCTTCTTGGTACCTCGCATGTTCGACAGTCCGTGAATCATGCTATTCTCTACCAGCGGCTGCAATATAAATCTCGGACAACGAACCTTGAGCAGCTCATCATCCGTTTCAAGCTCGAACAGAAGATCCCTCATCCGAATCTGATGAATGGCGATATAGGCCTTGACATGCTCCAGCTCCTCCTGAAGCGTCGTATCATCCGATTGCGATAAACTATAGCGAAGCAGATTGCCTAAGGAATAGGCCATCTCAGCTACCGTATAATCCTTGTTCGACCTTGCAAGCATTCGCATCGTCTCCAGCGTGTTGTACAAAAAATGAGGCTGAATTTGGGCTTGCAGCATTTTGAAATCCGCATCCTTCTTGAGCAGCTCAACCTTCTGTACGTGATTAACGAGTTCATCGATGCGCCCCATCATGGCGTTGTAATTGGATATGAGGAAGCCGATCTCATCCTTGCCCAGCTTTCCCGCATACGGGGTTCCAATATCATCCAAGCCAACTTTACGCATATGACGGGACAGAAGCAAAATACGCTTTGTAAGCGATGACAATAGAACGTAATAAAATACCGAAAGCAATMCAAGCAGGACAATTCCAGCTCCTGCGAGCCAAAGCTTCGTCCATAAAAATTGGAACAAGGCGTCTTGTTTATTCACTTCAACAACGGTTAAACCGAGGCGCGGCACTTGTACGGAATTAACCATAAGTCTCTCTCCGTCAACAAGGAACGTATTGTCCTCTCTGCTCAGCACGGATGATTTGATCCTCGCAAGCAGCCCGGTACGAATGACCGTTTCCCTACTCGAGCTGAAGACAGTGCCCTCCGAATCCATCAGCAGAATCGTATTTTGCGGATGAATGGCGCTAAGCGCTTTCATAAACTCCTCTAGTAAAGCCGATTTAACCTTGATTTCAACAATGCCAAGTTCGCTGGTATATGTCTCACTATAAAGCTTGTGATAGTACACCAAGGAAGGTTCCGACCCGGCGTCGATTGATTTCTTCCACAATCCCTTCGCCGGAAGCAACTTCCTCTTCTCCTCGCTGCTCAGCTTGCTCCCTATCTCCGAATAGTCCGCGAATTCCGGGAAAGACAACAGCCTTTTCTGCGTTTTCGGGTATACGACAAGCTGCTCAACCATCGGCTCGCCAAGAGACGCGAATGCAAAAGCGGGACTGATCTCCTTTAAATACGAGTAAATCAGATCCCTGTCATACACGTAATCGCCTCGCAAGAAGTCAAGCAAAGCGGTATTATTTTGGTAGATGGAATACAAAGATTCGATCTTAGACAGACTGGCCTCCAAATTAGCGCCCTGCTGTTCGATATTTTGCTGATTGGTCAGTTGATACTGCGTAATTAATCGCCCATAGAGCTGGTTATAGACAAACGCCGAAAAAATAAGGAACGGGAGAACAATAAGAAAAATATATCCAACGACCATTTTTGTGCTAATACGCATAGGATCAGATCTCCTCGATAAACTGAAAGCAAGCGAGCTCATACGGAAAGCCGCCCTTGCGGGCTAACCTTCCATATGAGCTTATAAGCAGCCTCTTATTTCGTCAATCTATCATACTTTTCCTTTAAAGGTCCGTATTGCTCGCTCGCCCAAGCCTCCAGCTTCGACATTCMGATCTTCTCGGCTTTCTCTATCATATCTTCGTACGCTTGCAAAGCTTCGGCTTCCGTTGGCGCCAAATACACCTTCGTAACCTCCGTTTTCACCATATTATCAATATTGGTTCGAATAATCTGTTCAGGAGAATCCGTATCCGGATTAATCATGCCGATTGCTGGATTAAAGGTTGTTATTCGGGAATAGGCTTCCCCTTGACGAGTTGTTTCCGAACCTTTCTTATAAGAGCTTAATGCCATGCCAACTCCCGTCTCAGTTGGTACTCCCCACCAGTATACACCTTTTTGTTTTAGTGTCTCTAGATCTTGGACATTGTAGTTAAACTCAGGATATCCTTCTTCATTCCATGTCCAATCTTTCCCTTCTACTCCCCATTCCGCCGTACGCCAGCCCTCTTCCGAATACAAATATTCTAGGAACTTCACAGTCGCTTCTACATTTTTGTTATCCTTCGACACATACATGCCAAGTCCTCCGGTTCCCGTACTAACAACCGAGGCATCAGCTCCGAGAGGCTCGGCGAGCTGGATGAATTCTAAGCCAGAGTCTTTACTGGAAGCATTGAGGCGATCCGCGCCAGAATAGGTCCACGTGTAAGCAAAGCCTTTGCCGGAAACCATCATTTGCTCTGTCTCCGATTCATTCTTGTAGGCAAAATTTTCCGATGTAACATAACCGTTGCGGTATAAGCTGTTCATATACAGAATCGATTTACGAGTGGTTTCTTGTCTAAGATAATATTCAATCTTTCCGTCTTTATCTGCAAATCCGCCTACTGCTCCAAATTGCGTATCAAAGTAAGGACGTTGCCAGTTCGGATTAAGAATAAGCGGCGTCATGTCCGGATATTTCTCCTTTACGGCAGCAAATGCCTTATCCAAATCTTCTATCGTGTTAATTGTCGGATTGCCGATTCCCTCCAAAATATCTTTGCGAAGCGTTAGCCCCGGTACCATCATATGGGCATATGGACTCGCTTTCCACTCTGATTCAGAAGAGAAGTCATTTCTAATGGCATAATAATTTCCATCGCTTACCGTATTGACGAGCTCCTTGACCGGATCAAACTTCACGCTTGGGGCATATTTCGGAAAAATTTCATTATAAGGAAGGCTGATGTTGCCGTCCGACATGAGCTTGAAGTTGAAGGAAACAACGATATCGGGCAAATCTCCTGATGCGACCATCAGGGCAAGCTGTTTGTCATCCGTAGCTACCGTAATTTTTGGTTTAACGCCTGTCGCTTTCGTAATTGCCTCTGGTATTTCACCCTTCCAGTCTTGGAACGGATACCATGTTGCATCGACGAACATCGACAGCTCGACCGGTTCCTCTGTCCCGTTATTGCCGGAATCTTCTCCTTCCGCTTTACCATTGTTCGTGTTCGCCGTTCCGTTATTACCACTGTTACTGCAAGCAGATAGTGATCCTCCTATCAATAATAATGCTGCGAACATGACAATAACCAGTTTATAGCTCTTATTCATTCCCATACCCCCGTCTATAATAGTCTTATTTTAAGGCCGCCAGTCTCATTATGAAAGAGTCAGCCGAAAAACCGCATCAGCCTTTGACTGAACCTAACATCATGCCGGATACAAAATACTTTTGCAAAAACGGATAAACACCGAGAATAGGAACGATCGATACGACCATTGCTGTCGCTTGGACAGAGAAAGGCGTAACGCTGGAACGCGACATCGCTGCCGCTTGCGCATCTCCCGACGGGACCATGGATTGGTTAATGACCTGCATCATCCGGTAGGTCAGCGTACGAAGGCCCTCGTCCTGTACGAAGTAAGCCGAATCCAGCCAAGCATTCCATTGACCGGAGCCGATGAACAAACTCATCGTGGCAAGCAGCGGCATCGAGACAGGAAGAATAATTTTGGCAAAAATCCGCACCTCCGATGCCCCGTCGATTCTTGCCGACTCACCCAGCTCCTCGGGAATGTCAGTAAAGAAAGAGATCGCGATCAATAGGAAAAATAAATTCAGCATACCCGGGATAACATAAACGCCGAATGTATTGATGAGCCCAAGGCTCTTCAGCACGATGTAGAAAGCGATAATGCCGCCGGAGAAATTCATTGCTACTACAACAATCGTAAAGTAGCTCTTGCGGAAAATGAGATCCCTCTTCGCTAGGCCATATGCGACAAGCCCGGTGAACAAGACGCCTAGAACAGTGCCCACGATGGTCCTTAGCAACGAAATGCCGAAGGAGCTGATCCACTTCGGATCCTCGAGAAAATAGAGATAGTTGCCAAATGTGAACTGCCTAGGCCACAAGTACATGCCTCCGGCCGCAGTGTCGGTGCCGGCATTAAAGGTAATCAACAAAATATAGTAAAACGGATATAGCGTTCCAAAGACAACAACGACGAGAATAATCGTAATGATCGTGTCCAGTATCCGATCCTCTAGCGTTTTTCTTCTGCGCATGATGAATTCACCACTCTCTTGTTACTTATTGAATCAGAACAATCCGTTGCCCGACACGCGTTTGGCTATAGCGTTGCTGCTGAATATCAGGATCACGGAAATAACCGATTGCATAAGATCGATTGCCGTAGCGAACGAGAATCTGCCTTGGGCCAGACCGATCGTGAAGGCATAGGTTTGAATGATTTGCGACTTCTCGCTGTTAATCGTATTGCCAAGCAGCATCGATTGCTCGAAGTTCGATCCGACTAATCCTCCGCCAAGCATGCTGCCGATCGTTAGGATTAAGACAACGATGCTTGCCCCCTTTAAACCAGGCAGCGTAATGTGGATAATTCGCTTAAGACGCCCCGCGCCATCCATCTCGGCAGCCTCGTATAGCGACGGATCAATGCCGGCAAGCGCTGCAAGGAATATAATCGTCCACCAGCCCGCTTCCTTCCATATGGCTGTCGAAACTGCTAGTCCCCAGAAAGCATCCGGATCGGTTAGGATGGCGAGCGGCTCCTTGATCAGATGAAGCGACAGCAGAAAATCGTTGACGATGCCGAAGCTTGAGGAGAAGAAGGCAAACGATATGCCGGTAACGACAACCCATGAAATGAAATGAGGCAAATAGCTGACCGTTTGTACGAACCGTTTCACGAATACATGCCTGACTTCGCTTAAGATGATGGCGAACAGGATTGGAATCGGATAAGAAAAAATGACTTTCAAAATGCTAAGCACCAACGTATTGCGCACTAGCATCGGAAAATTATAGTCGTTGATGAGCTCCTTAAAGTGAGAGAATCCTGCCCAGGAGCTGCTAAAAATGCCGTCGATGCCGGTTGATATTTTATAATTTTTGAAGGCAATGATGATACCGAACATCGGAATGTAACTGAACACGAGCAGGAACAACAATCCGATCCATACGAATATCTGGAAGGGCAACTGTCTTTTGAACTGCTTTAAAAATACGGATTTCTGAATGGGGTTCGCCTCTCCTTTCGGTCTATTTCATGCGAGCTAGCTACGCTGCGACCTCTTGTTTCTCATTATAAAAGCGCATACATTCCATGAAAACGGTTCATTTCGCATAAAATGATGTCCTTTTTCAAGGTGGATCATACGGCAAAAAAAGAACCAATCATTGATGTAATCAATGATTGGTTCTCATATTGTCAAGAAACCCAAGTTGCTTTCGAAACTATGGGTTTCTCTTTTTGTTTTTTAGAATATTTTTGGAAATTACTAAGGGATTTATCTTCTTGTGCCCTCCGTTCCATCAATGGCTGGACGACCATTATCCTGCGAGTAAAGATGGGGAAACTTTCTCATCGGTGAAGGTGAAGTTGATATGTTTATCAATCTTGCGAAGCATATGATCAACAGGTACTAAATCTTCAATGGATACCAACTCGTACTTTTGTTGCTTATCTCGATTATTGCGTAGCATAGTGACACCATCCGTTCGTATAAGTTATTATCATTATACTATATTAAAGCGGTGTCGTCTTAAATTATCTAAACATAAAGAAGACTGTCGAGACTTTCTCGACAGCCTGAGAACGCACCCTGATTTCTCAAGGTGCGTTCTGTTTGATGGAACCTAAGAAGAAGTGAACTTATGACCTCATCGCAACCAGCGACGAGGCTAACTCTCAAGATCACTTCTTCGCCTTATAGAACTCGTGATATAACATCATCAACGCCCGCTTCTCAATTCGAGAAACGTAGCTCCGGCTAATGCCCAGCTCCTTCTCGATCTCCCTCTGCGTTCGCTCGTCGCCGCTGTGGAAGATTATTCTGTTAAATGCATCAGGGTTATTCATTTCGGCATCGCATCAGCTATGGGTCACGTCTGTTGGTAAGTGTCGACTTGAGCCGGCTTGTACATCCGTATAAAGCTCAATCTTCAGCCATTTGCACCATACAATCATGCTGCAAGCCGTAATGAACGCGCCAAACAACACATCGGTAGCAAAATGATCGCCCATAACGATTCGGCTATACGAAGTACAGAGCCCCCATGCAATCGCAATGATAAGCATGGTGTTGCGCCATATTTTAACGAAAGGCATGAATAACATCCAGACTAGCATCGTCCATCCGTTAGCTGAATGACCCGATGGAAACGATTTGAACACCTCTGCGGTAACGCCGTTCTTCTGAATGCCATTAGGGAGAAACCAATTGGTAAATTGCGAATAATCACCATTCATGTTACGAAACCGCATTCGTCCCCAGAAAATCTTGAGAACGTTGACCACGATCATTTCCGTGAAAACAATGCCGATACCAGCCCAAGCAGCCATATTGTACACCTTAATTTTCTCATCTGGAACCTGATTAAGCAGCAGCTGTACGATGACCGATACAATAATGACTGCGACAACACTTGCCAGCAAAACGCTTCCGCCATCCCAACCGAATTGACGCGAGACTCCGATAAAGATCATCCCGATGCCGCCAAGTCCCATAAAAAATGCACTTGCAATTCGAATGGCGAGCTTCCTGCCGAATGGTTTATCCCTTGCGTTTCTGAATAAGATATTTCCAGCTATGAAGAAGATCATAAAAGCGGGATGCTCTCCAAAGTTTTCAAAAAAAGCTCCAAATCGGGAATGCGTCTCGTTGTACACAGCTTTAGACAAGCTCATATCAGCAAAACTAAAGACAAGCATTAACGCTGCCCATCCGAGAAATAAACCAAGCATAAATCGTTTTGAACCTTTTGTTTGCATAACGACCCCTCCATAGTAAGGTATCCTTATAATTACATCAGCTATGAGTTGCGGGAGCATTCAATTGGGAGAGCAAATGCTCCAACATTTCATCTGAAAACGAACCTTGGCTGAAGGAAACGAGACTCCGGAGCGGCATTGCACCCAAAGCCGCTTGCATGATCTTTGACATTTTTTCATCCCCCTCGGCAATCCCCATAGACGCTTGGAAATTTTGTGTCAAAGCCTGAATCATAGGTGCTGCAGCAGGGTTGCTCATTAGCTCGCCCAGCAAAGAGTTCCGCGTGTACGTTTGGCGCAGTGTCACCGTCGATTCTACTTCAAGCAAAGCTTGTTGGAAGATATCTCTCGATGAACAGCCAACCATAACTGCAAATTCACCGCTCTCTACATGCCAATCTTTCAGTTCTACATTGTAATAGGCAAAGGCTCTTTTATCGAGTTTAAATGTAACTGTCGTTTGTTCACCCGGCTTCAGGTCAACCTTGGCAAACTCTCTTAACTCTTTGTCCGGCCGTATCACCGTGCTCTCCATATCTTTCACATATAGCTGCACGGTCTCTTTCCCGGAACGAGTCCCTGTATTCGTAACGGTCACCTGAACTTCAACCGTTTCCGTATCGTTCATATGCGAACGGCTGAGCGTAAGATTCGAGTATTCGAAGGTTGTATAGCTGAGCCCATGCCCGAACGGGAACAGGGGAGTCATTTTCTTCGTATCATAATAACGATAACCAACGAAGATGCCTTCTTTGTATTCCACTCGATTGCCTTCCCCTGGGAAGCTTAGGAAAGAAGGATTGTCCTCCAGCTTCTCCGGGAATGTCTCCGCAAGCTTGCCGCTCGGGTTTACCTCACCGTAAAGGATATCCGCCAGAGCCCCTCCTATTGCTTGCCCGCCTAAATAAGCTTCAACGATCGCGCTTACCGACGATACCCATGGCATTTCCAATGCGGAGCCGTTCATAAGCACGACGACAACCTTGTTATGAACGGACGCTACGGCTTCAATAAGCTGTTCTTGGTTGTAAGGAAGACGCAGATGCCTGCGGTCAGAAAGTTCGGATTCAAACCCATCAGGTATCCCCGCATAGATAACCGCAATATCTGCTTTCTCCGCTGCTCGCTTAGCCTCTTCCATTAGCCTTTTGTCTACCTCTTCAGTATCAAGAATATAACCTGGTGCATAGGAGAGGTTAGCCGTATTTGAAGCAAGCTGCTTCATCTCATGAAGCGGAATGTCAACTTGGGTCGGAACAACAATCGCACTTCCGCTGCCTTGGAATTTAGGGTTTTGAGCCATAGCGCCGATGATTGCGACTTTACTGCTTTTCTCCAGAGGGAGTACGCCGTTCGTATTTTTCAAAAGCACGATGCTTTCACCCGCTGCTTTACGTGCAAGCCGATGAGAATCCTCTTGATTGAATGAAACATGCTCCTTCTTGTTGTCTACATGCCTAAAGATGAGCTGAACGACCCGTTCAACAGCAAGGTCCAGTACCTCAACCGACAAGGTTTCATTCTGAACGGCCTGAATGATTTTTTTCTCGCTAAGGCCGTTGTTTCCAGGCATTTCAAGCTCAAGGCCAGCAGCTATTGCATCTGCAATCTGATCCACAGCGCCCCAGTCGGATACGACTACTCCATCGAACCCCCATTCCTTTCGTAATACGTCGCCTATCAGATATTCATTTTGCGAAGCATAATAGCCATTAATCTTGTTATAAGCCGTCATTACGGTCCAAGGCTGCCCCTTCTTCACGGCACCCTCGAAGCTGGTCAAATAGATTTCGTGCAAGGTACGCAGATCGATACTGGCATCGTAACTCATCCGGCGATGTTCTTGATTGTTCACGGCGAAGTGTTTCAATGAGGTGCCAACTCCTTGACTTTGCACGCCTTGGATTTGACTTGCTGCTAATTCAGATGATAAATAGGGGTCTTCGGAGAAATATTCAAAATTTCTGCCGCCAAGGGGAGACCGTTTAATATTGGTACCAGGCCCAAGAAGTACGGCAACGTCTTCCGCCTGACAAACCTCGCCAAGTGCGACTCCTACATCATGGAGCAATTCACGATTCCACGAGCTGGCTAGTGCTGCTGCAGATGGAAAGCAAGCGGAGGGAATGCCGTTGCCCATATTTAATCCTTCTGATGAACCAGCTTGTTTATGAAGGCCATTCGGACCGTTAGCAACCATTATAGAAGGGATACCAAGCCGTTCAACACCTTTCAGATGCCACACGTCCAAGCCGGAGCACATCCCTGCTTTTTCCTCCAACGTCATTTGAGCTACTAGTTTTCTTGCGTCTCGGTTCATGTTAATTCCCCCTGCTGTTAGATTTGATCAAATTGATACATACAAATTCCAATTATTAATGTTGATAATAGCTCAGCTGTCCTTTTTATTCATTCCAAACCACTCGTTCGCCTGTTCCGTTTTCTATTTCGTTAACGCTTACTTTTTCATCCGAGATCAAAACGGACATAAAGAAAAGGAACACCCGCTTCCCGCGAACGTCCCTTGAACTGCCTTGCCATCTATTAATATTTGCGATTTATAATCAAAAGCCGTATCTCATGAGGCTCCAGAGTCGCTTTCAGCTCGAGATTATCTTGAGCCAATTCGATTCGTGTCCGGTAGCCCGGTTCCGCCCTCCGATTTAAGTGCTGGTAACCAGCTGCGGATAACATGTCCGGTCCCCCCATCTCGACCCAGGCGTCGTAAGACGAGCCTTGATTACGATTAACCCATTGCTCTTCTATGACAAATTTGCCACTTAGACCATGCAAGCGTAAACCCACTTCTTCCGCCTCGGTATTCAGGAAGACGCCATAACGCGAGGTCTCCGAGAGCTGAGAATAATCGAATTGGTCATACAGCTCGTTATAATGACAATAATGATCGAAGAGGACCTGATACTCATCCCCTCTCCGCGTTACAATAACGCCTTCCTTCTGCAGGACGATTTCATCGCCGAGCTTAGCAAGGAAAGAAAAGGCATGAAACCCTGCTTTCTTAATTCCGTTGTACGTCATGAGACCAAAGCCGCCGTGAAACAACGGCTGAGGCAGACGAAACTCTTCGTGAAGATCCGTCGCCGTCCAGAAGCCCAGCCCTTCGACATTCTGACCTATCCGCAGCGCCGTACGGACAATGAATGCTGCCATATAACAGGTATCGTGAACAAGGTCACGACAATCGGTATTCGCATTCCATTCGGTAATCCACCTCTCTGACGTCGTCATCGGCAGGATGCTTGACTCTGCAAGCTCTTGTTCGACAGCTAATGGGATCGTATTGGCGTCACCGAGACGAACATCGGTAAGCCTATTCAATAATTCAGAGTGAAAATGATCGTCAAAATTCGAATCTGCCAGCAGCTCCGCAGCGGCTAGCGACGTTTCTCCCACATTCGTAAAGCGCGATAGATGATAGACGTGAAACGAGTAAAAATCGAGCTTCAGATCATGCTTACGCGCGTATTTGGCAAAATCACGAAGCCACTCTCCGTCTCCAACCATGCTTAGGTTGCCGAAGCCGCCGATCCTCAATCTGGAATCAATTGCTTTCAAGCGCTCGAAGCTTGCACGGAAAAACTCAAAAAACTGCTTGCGTGACCCTTTCCAAAAGACGCCTTCAATATCGGGTTCATTCCAAAACTCAAAGTACCAAGTCGTTACCTCCGCAATACCGTAACGGTTCAGAAGATGTCGAATAAACGCTTCAATCAAATCAAGCCAGCGAACCGTATCTTTCGGAGGCGTTACGTTTGCCTTCCACCAGAAGATTTCACCATCCGAAGATGCAAGCTGCGTCGGCATAAAACCAAGCTCTAGAAAGGGCCTCACACCTTCGCTGATCAAGTTATCAAGCAGTGTGTCGATATGGTTAAAGTTATAGTACACGCTTCCGTCTGACCGCTCATTATAAATGAGCAGCTCATCTGCGAAAATACCATGAAACCTCACGTATTCAAAACCAATATCCCTTTGCAAAATTCGGAGCTGGTCTCGGAAGTCCGAACGCAGGCCGTGCAATGCGTATCCGAAAGTCATAAGACGCGTCCACGTATGGCGCAGCTTGTCTGCTCCCGGCATGTCTGTGCGAGCTTCATAAACGACCGAGCGGGCCGGCATAACCTCATGGAACTGTCGTTGATCGACTTCGCTAAGATCTGCATACTTGAACAGCTCCGCCAGTGTCTCCTTGCTGTTAATGCTGAAATAGTCTTTTGGTCTTTCAGAGCTCACATCTACGCTTTGCAACTCGCGAAATACAGTGGGTGTCGTACCGAGCACTTCTCGGAAGACACGATAGTAGGATTTTGCATCGGGGAACCCGTACTCAAGCGCGATTTCCACGATCGTCCGATCCGTCAGCTTGAGCGGTCTTAGAGACTTGTTCAGCCTAATATTCTCAATAAACTTCTTCACCGAAATTCCCATATTGGTCTTAAAATAAGTCGACAAATACGGAGGCGTCAAAAAGAAGCGATCAGCAATCTGATTCAAGCTTAAAGTCGAATCGGCAGAATGGGCATTAATGTATTTCAATATCTCAAGCAGCCTCTGATCATCTTCACGCACATGCATGTCATTGTTCTGCTCMGGCATAGAGAACCGAGAGGTTAGAATGATAAGAAGATCAAGCAAATGACGCTCGACAAGCAGCCTCTGGGGCTCTTCACGGTTAATGACAACTTTCATAAGAGAAGCTAGCAGCGTACGGATTCTGTCGTATTCCTTCTCTCGGGCCAGGTCGTGATCTCCCGAATTAAGCCGGAATCTCATGACGCCCGTCTCGACGCCAAATCTTCGAAACTGCTCAAGATTGAACTGAAGAATCAATAGAT
Source organism: Paenibacillus sp. 05T425 (assembly GCF_056396205.1). Taxonomy (NCBI): domain Bacteria; kingdom Bacillati; phylum Bacillota; class Bacilli; order Caryophanales; family Paenibacillaceae; genus Paenibacillus; species Paenibacillus sp. 05T425. The sequence continues at coordinate 43,131 of NZ_JBFTLA010000014.1, read as the reverse complement.
GAGTCCCTTCCTGCTGATCAAGCGAGCGGATAAAATGGATCTCGTTGCGGTTCACGAGAAAGATGTCTCCGACGTTCAGAATCGTTCCTTGCTTATCTATCATGATTTCAATAGATCCCTTCAGAATGAACAGAATTTCCGTTTCTTCGTGCCAGTGGTACGGAAAAAACTCGACTAATTGGGTAAAGATTTTAATTGGAATATGGCCATCCTGCTTGATCGTTTCATAATGAAACTGCATATCCACTGCCCCTTCGACAAATTCACAATGTTACCTTTATCATAGGACATTGTCTAAAAATGCGCAAAAAGAACCTCGCTAGAGGAGGCTCTGTTTGGACAACTATGCGTTTAAGACTTTTTCTGGGCTCTTTCCTGCAAGTCCCGAATGATTCCCGGATATTCCTTGTCCAGCTTGTAATACAGAAGCAATACAAACTGAAGCGCAAACAACAAGAGCGGGATGTAGATGTACAGCGCTTTAATCGATGATAATGCTGCTGCAGACTGGGCGGTCTGACCGCCGACGTATCCACCGAGCGCAAGTGCCCATCCGAGGACGCCAGCTCCAAGTCCCGATCCCACCTTAGTGCCAAAGCTGCCAGCACTATAGACGAGCCCCTCGGTGCGTACACCGGACTTCCATTCCCCATATTCGATCGTATCTGCAAGCATGGCAAACCCGGATGCTGCGATCGGTGCCATACCGAAACCTTTTATAACGGAGCCTGCAATGACGATCGTTAGGCTCTCCGGATTGATCATCATAATGAACGATCCAACTATACCAATAACGATTCCGATCAGCATGGCATTGCGTTTCCCTAGATTCTTAACCACCGGCGCTAGTACAACCATACCAAGCAGCAAGGGTAAAAACGAAGTCATAGTCAATGTGCCTACCAGATCCTTATTACCGAGCACATATTCGGCATAATAGATGTTCGCCCCGCTCGTGCCTTGAATGATGAACATCAGTGTCATGACAACAACCATGATCGCCCAATACTTATTGCGGAACAGCGCCTTTACTCCGACCTTCACCGGAACGTCAATCGGCGTCGAATGTTGAGCGACTGGCTTTACCCTCTCTTTAGTAGAGCGGAATGTGACATAGAACAGAATCGCGGCAATCACGCCGTAGATACCGAATGTCATCTGCCAGCCGCGCGGTCCATCTCCCAATGCCTCTACAATCGGCGTCGTAATGACCGATACGAGCACCGCCCCCACCATCGCCATCATCATGCGGAAAATATTTAGCAACGATCGTTGGTACTGGTCTTGCGTAATTAATGAATTCAACGCTCCATAAGGAACGTTAATTGCCGTATAGAGAATGTTTACAAGATTATAAGTGACGATAATCCAAATGATTTTGCCCGTCATTCCAAAGTCCGGCATCGTAAACAGCAGTACCCCCGATATCGAGAACGGCACGGACATCCATAAAATCCATGGTCTCGTCTTGCCATGCTTGGATTTCGTCTTATCAATAATAATGCCCATACCGATGTCAGCGAAGCCATCAAGCACCCGTGAGATCAAAATAATAGTACCGACCGTAGCCGCCGCTATGCCTGCGACGTCCGTATAGAAGTAAGTTAAAAACGTTGTCATCGCCGCAAAAACGAGATTACTCGCCAAATCTCCAACGCCATACCCAAGCTTTTCTCCAAATCCGATACGTCCTTCGATCGTCTGGCCTGAGGCTGTACGAGCCGAATCAGACGTTTCGATTACTGTATTCATATCCCTTCCCCCTCCTGAATTGTTGCCGTTCCTTTTTTTCATTCCAGTTATTAATATTGATCTTAGCTCGAAAGCGCTTTTCATTCATTCCAAAGAACTCGTTCGCCTGTTCCGTTTTCTATTTTGTTATCGCTTACAATTTGTTCAGGACAAAGGATAAATATTAAAAAAGGGAACAGCTAGTTAGACCGAGACTTTTCAGGCAAGATGCAAAAAAGAACCATCTCCCTTTATAATTGAGAGATKGTTCTTTTGATTTTCTCGACAGCCAGACGCCACCTCTACAGGCGGCATCACATGATCACTTCTTCGCCTTGTAAAACTCATGATACAGCTTCATGAGTGCCCGTTTCTCAATGCGCGACACATAGCTGCGGCTTATTCCCAGCTCCTTCGCGATCTTCCGCTGCGTCCGCTCGTCGCCGCTAAGCTCCAAGTGTTCAATTAAATTTTCCAATGAAGTCTGATGACGTCTTAAAATATCAGCTGTTTCAGCTGTAAAGTCTCTCTGATGTGCTTTGCACTCCCTAACTAACTTTATTGCTTCTTTCCCAGCTGATATTTGATGTCGTTCGGGATTTTCACTATCAATTCTGCGCGCCAAGGCATCAGGGTCAATATTTACACTTACAACAAGTCGATCGACAATAAGATTCCGAATTGTACTTAACAAACTCACCTTCACGTGTCATAAACAATGTAGGTACCGTTTGCTTTGGCGTCCAATTTGGCTCTGTCTCTAGTTAATCTTATGAACTTACTTAAATCATGGATTAATGCTCCGTTATACATTTCGGATTTGACTGCTTCGCGCTGCTCCTGTATAACGTCTTTCTGCCGTTCTTGCATAATTAAACTGACAGGCCCGGCAACTGCTTGGATAGCTTCTGCAGCCTACTCTCGATAATGGCTTGCTGTTCAAGCACATCGGACAACATCTCGTACAGCATTTCATTCGTTACCGTGAAGCCGGACTCCGCCTTCAAGCTGCTAAGCTCCTGCCGCTGAGACTGACGCTCGAACTGGCGTTCTTGAATTTGCTTTGCTTTAAGCCGCTGCGGATCGGCGGGGATGTGGAAGTGGGCTTGCTGCGGTTGCGGGTCACGCTTTTTCGCCATCGGTTATCACCACCTTCATTTGACTGTTACGTTCAAATCCCACCGTTCGCAGCACAAACTCTCCTGGCTCTTCGCTGCTGACCGTAATTGTTCCAACGCCCTCCGTCAGCTTAACCGCTTGCGTCATTCCGTTCATTTCAAGCTGCACTTCCTCGTTAAAAGCAGATTGTATCTGACCTTGCTCATCGGATAAGGTTACGGTTATTGTCATCGTATCCGCTCCGTCATTCGTAATGGTTTGCTTATCAGATGACAGCATAGCGGCAAAGCCAGCCCCATATTTATTCTCCAGCATTTGCCAGCCGCTGCCGTGTTTGTATTCCAAATATTGATTGTAGTACGAACGGAATTCGATCCCATTGACAGAGTCTGCGTTCATTCTCGTTCCAGCAACTCTTGCTGGCAATGCACAATTAAAATAGGCATAACCGTCCTCGCCCCTCTGGGCAATAATAAGCCGATTAGGGTTATCATATTGTTTCACAGATAGAGGATACTCTCCCACGGCTAGATTAGCAGTTACGTTATTCCAAGCGGATGGGATAGCAGTTGGAATATCTACATACAAATACCCCCATGACGGGAGGTGATAGCCTCCGCCATATATGGTAAACTTCATACCTGCAGCTGCGTTTACAACTGCGATCGTATTATTAATATAGATATAACCGTTTCCGTCATCCGTAATATCTCCTTGCGGTATAACCATCATCCCTTGRAGCCGGGCATTAAGCCCCCAAGGCCGGGTATCGTTTAATGCTTCTTGTTCGATCGCACCGTAATAGCTGCTATATACGGCTATAGCGGATACGGAGGTTATATCGCCCTCGCTCCGTTCGGTGATCACTAGACGAATATAAGCAGCGCTTGCAGCTCCAATAAAAGGTAAGTAGGTAAACGGCGTATACCCGCCGCCCGGGTGGGTATACACCCGTGTCCATGTCCCGTTATTCAAACTGGCTTCAATATAAAAACCGCGAGGAGCTTGAGCTGCATCCGCTCCGTTAGCCGTTCCAAATGACATTCCTTCGATTCCATGATAGGTTTTACCAAGATTAATAGTTAAAAATTGCGGAAGCTGAACCATGCGGTTTATGCTCCACTGGTTCTCTCCGTCGGCAGCATAATGCACCGTAGGACTGCCGGTAAGATTGCCTCCGGTCACGCTAACCGGTTTGAATTTCGCAATATTGGAGCCTAGTCCGCCTCCCCGCAGATGTCTGCGATCAACACTGTTGTTCGCCAGCTTGTTAGCTGTAACGGCATTGTCCGCAACTTTCACGCTCGTAATCGCATTTTCGGCTACTTTATCCGCCGTAATCGCGCCATTGGTCAGCTTGCTGCTTGTGATTGAAGCCGGAGCAAGCTTATTCTCCGTTACTGCGCCATCGACAATATGCCCGGCATTAACTGAAGCCGGGGCAATTCTGCTGCCTGTAACGGAAGCTTCAGCAAGCTTATCCGCGGATACAGCACCGAGTCCCAAATTGCTATTCATAACCGCGAATGCAGCAAGCTTGTCGCTCGTTACAGATGCCGCTGCAAGCTTTTCCGATATAACTGCTCCGCTTGCTATTTTGGCAGCTATTACAGCTCCAGTTGCTAAGCCCCCACTCCCTATTGGCGGCGCATCACCCGGTTCTCCGCTATGCCGATGTCCGCTTGACGGGTGAAACAGCGCATCAATCACTTTGATATTTTCATTCTGCGCAGCGCGACTGACTGTATCGTTAGCCTCAAAGGTGTGCAGATTTGTCGGCAATTTGTTAGGCATCATACTCTTCCCTTTCAATTGGTTTCCAAACCTCAAGCTGCTCCCATGTCATATTCAAACCCTCCAGCTCTGCCCAGGATAGACCTGCCAAGTCCAGCTCCTCCCAGACCAAATAAGTGAACCGGAAGCTGATCTGCAAATGCGCCGGTACAACTTCGCGCAACGCATGCTCGACATCATCCAAATTCGGCGGCAGACCTCGCGTGCCGATAAACGTAATAATAACCTCATATTTAGAGAAGTTTTCCTCCAGTTGAATAACGCCGTTCTCGAAGGAGTCAACCACCTCTTTAATCGTGGCCAGCGTAATCGTACCCGCACCGCGAAGCTTCGTCAGTATAACCGAACGCCGCTGTTCGAATGGCTTGTCATTGTCCGTCGGAATGCCGCAAAGCTCTTCCCATTTCGATAATCCCCATGTTGCAGTTCCGACAAAGAACTGCCTCAACACGTCTTGCATGCGGGTATGAAGAATTTGCAATTCCTCTGCTTCACGGCTGGTCAAATTATCAACAAGCGCTGACTCGGAATAGTAATTAGGCAAATAATCCAACATGTCAGCCAAAATATTACGAGACAACGAAATTCACCGCCCCAGCTATAGCAACCTCATCTGCCTCCAGCGATAAATTGCCGTTAACCCCATTAATACGCAAATCGCTAAAGTCCGATATCTCTTTGATATCAAGCAGCAAGCCGAATATCCGGTTATAAGGAACAATATCATGACGGAAAGCAAGCTCCGCTAAATACTCCGTGAGTTGAAGCTGAAACAAGGCGGAAATTTTGTCCATTTCAGCTCCCGGGGCTAGCTTAAGCGCAGCCGAAACCCGAAGAGGAACTTCCTTAGCCGGCCAGACCGTTACAGAAGCACCAACCGGACGCCGCGCATCAACAGCATCGGAGACACGTTTAATAATGTCGCCATCAGGAGCTTTCTTATCTTTCGAAAGTATCGTTAGCTTCACTGTGCCATTGCCGGCCCAAACGGGAAATACTTTCACATCGCCAACGCCAGCTACCTCTAGCGCCCACTGGCGGTAATGCCATTCGTTGCCGCTTGTGGCTGGACGCCGTACCCGGTCGTAATACCGGTTAAGCAGCGATTCGTCGCTTTCGGTATCCGTCCCGTTATCGAACGGTTCCGGGTTCGTAACCGTCACAACTCCCGACAACGAGCCAAGCATCAGCTTAATCCGCCCGGCAGCAATATTCCCGGCTGCTCCCCCATTGGCCGCATAAGCTTTCACAGCCGCTTTGCCTTGCTGAATAATTCCCGGCTCAGCCGTTATGAACGTAATCGGGGTTTCCTCATCGGTTGAAACCGCTGTGCCTACGGGGATCGACACATTCTCATTGCCGTTGAATACGACAATCCCTGCCGCCTTTACGCTTTCCAGCCGGAATACGCCAACCTCAGCAGCTCTCATATCCAAAAAAACGGAAGGCTGCTGAGAACCGGCAAAACCAAACCGCAGCACATTATCCAGCTGAATATAGGCTTGCGCCAGTTCAATAGCTACTGGCGACAACAGGTCAAAGGTAACCGACCCCTGTCGTCTGTCCAGACTGTCCGGCGAGGCTGCCAGCATCCGATCCAGAATGTCTTTCTTCGTTTCTTGCTCGAACATGTTAAATGCTCACCTCCTGCTCCATTACGCCCTCGGATGTTGTGACTGCAAACGATGCGAACAGCTTATCGCCGACTCGTTCAATCTGGAATTGCCCGACGGATCGAATTCGGTCATCAGCCAGCAACGCTTCCGATATAACACGTTTGATTTCGCTCTTCAGCAGCTGCTGGGATATGTCCTGCCCAAGCAGGTCATTCAGCTCACATCCGTATTGGCCGTTGTAAATCATATAGCGATAACGAGCCGTTTCGATTGACTTGCGAATCGACTGACGCAGTGCATCCACCCCGTCGATCAACCGTTCCTCCACTTCGCCTGTATCGAAATTAAGAAGATAAGTGCGGGACGGACTAGCTTTCGGAGCAACGGCTTCATACCGTTCCTCCCGACTCTGCAGCGGAGATAATGCCATTAATACATCACCGCCCGATCCAAAATAATGTAGGTTTGGCCCTGATTGATACCTGTAACGATAACTCGTTCACCCTTCTTCAGTTCGTCGAGAAATTCCAGTTCCGCTGTCTCGACCTTGAACTCGGCGGTATCAAGACCGAAGGAATTAAAATCAAACGTTGTTACAGATGCATTAGCAAGAACCATATTGTAGTTCATACTTACACTAGTCGATGAAATCTTACCCTTATCCTTGCTCGTCAGCGTCACACTGCGTATATGCTTCGTCAGCGATTTCGCAACAATCAAATCATCCTTCTCCAGCTCGATACTCATATGATCCACTTTAATCTTCAGCTCCGGAGCGTCGGCAGTCACCGTCGCCAGCTCGAACGTAATATCAGTATTATGACCGATAGCGCGGATCAACTGAACGAGCTGGCTTGCTCCCGAGCCTTCAATGCGCTCCATGCTATTGCGCCCCCTTCTGTTCCTTGTATTCCATCTTCGGCAGATCGTCGGTTGCCGATAGCGTCAGCGACATCGTGTGGCTGCTCTTCTCATAGCGGTGCTCGTCGGCAGATACATAATAGCCGCCGACAATTCCCGTCAGCTCTTCCTTCACATAAATGCAGGAGCCGGCGATTACATCCGGGATGCCTAAGCACTCGATTCTCGCTTCGTCCTTGATCATCGCCAAATCCTTCAACAGCTGCTTGGCACGCTGCTCCATTTGCGATTTCGTCATATTCTGTCCCGGCTTCTCCAAATGCTGCATCACACCATACAGCTTAATAACCTCGCCGTCCTTGGCAACAGCCGAAAGCTCCTTTTTCTTCTCGTCGCCGCCTGCTATCTTCACTTGCGTGCGCGTCTCTTCAATCGACTGACTGTAGCTCGCCGTCAACAAATTGACGCCATTCTCCAGCACCCACTTCTTTTTCTGCTGCTTGCGGGCCAGTAATTGCAGCTTTCCTTCCTTTGAAGAAAGAAAAAACCGCTCGCCATTCTGTTTCTCTGATTCCGTCAGCGCTGTCACCATCATTTCAAATAGCGTTTTGTCGCGAAAAACCAGCTTCGGAATAACGAACTTCGTGTCGTGCACCTCACCAAGCGGTATAGAAAATTCATTACACAGCTTCTTGATAATCGCAGCGGCCGTTTGCCCGCGAAAAATTTTTGTATCCTTGTTTTTGGTCAAATAAATGTTCTCGTCGTACGCCGTCAACGTCATTTGACCGCCGGAGTCCATGGAATCGGCGAATAGCACACCGCGAAATAGCTCCTTCTTCCCATCCTCAACCAGCCGCAGCTCGGCGCCTTTCTGGAATGCAATCAACGGCTTGCGCAGATCGCTAGTATTGGAGACCTGCACCGTCAGCTTACGGGCTGCCTGCATAACATCGCCGCTCCAGCTCACGGACTTCACGATATGATCCAGATGCGCCTCTTGCTTGGCGTCCTTATAGATCACGCTCCAGCTCATGCCGGGATCACCAGCTTTTGACCGGGAATAAGCCGGTTCGGATCTTTGCCGATTGCGGCTTGATTCGCTGTGTAAACCTCGCGCCATCTGTCGCCGTTGCCTAAAGTGCGTTGAGCGATTTTCCATAATGTATCGCCCGGAACGACAATATACGAGGCTGGCGGCGTTCGCAGCTCAGGACGCTTCTCCTCCGCGATCACCATCGCTTTGCCGGAGCCTGATGTCTCCACCTCGCGAAACTCCACGGACTTATACGCCTTCAGCTCCAGCTCATAATACACATCGCCGGGATTGCCGGCGCGCTCGCTGTACTGGAAGGAGCGGATGGTTGTCAGCCCTTTAATCGCGGTTCCGGTAATATCGAGACGAATTGGCTTGCGAGTCGCCATCCATAGCTCGATTCGCTCCACGGCTTCCCACGGGGGAGGCAGATTCTCATATTCACAATAGCCGGGGTGATAGTCTCGCGGGAAAAAAGAGCCAAAAGAATATTCCTTTAAGGAAGGCTCGCCAATAATCGTATACTCGCCAAGCTGCGTGACCTGAACATCCTCGTAGCCATAGGAGCTTTTTACCGATACCTGCTCCGGATTAACCGGCAGCTGCAGCCACTCCTTCTCATCCGCCGTTTTCAGCCAAAATTGCAGCTCCGCCATTACGCCATCAGCCCTCCCGCCGACTTAATTTCGCGGGCTAACGCTCTTGCAATCGCGTCGATATCCGATTCATGGCGGACATTAAATGTATTGCCCGTAATCGATATCGATCCGCCTCCGCTGCCCCCTTGGGAAAACTGTCTATTCTCGCTGGCGTTCATTATCCGCTCGCCTTTGTGCAGCCGGGCCATCATCCCGTCATACGGCACGTAATCCATGCCATGATATTTGCTTGTGGGAGGGCCGCCAGCGCTTGAAATCGTTGGCCCTCTATATGTCCCTTGTGTTGTCACCGTTTGACTTACATTGGCATCAAGCTGCGCCTTCTTGTCGTCGTCAAACAGACTGAACAAGCCTGACAGCTTCTCCGTTACCGTGTTGATAACGCCCATAATCGTATCAATGTGCTTCTTGACTAGATACGTCACGCCAGCGATTGCTGCGCCGATGATAGCGGCTATCAGAATAATGGGCCAGAAGGCAGCTAAGGTTGCGATCGCTGTAGCGACCATAGCCGGCCCGTATGCAATCATGAGAAAAGCTACAACTGCACCTAGAGCACCTATTGCAATTTCCGAATTTGCTGTCAGCATCTCGGCTAACCAGGCAATCGCATTGCCAACCGGAAGCAACAGCTCACCAATAGGCGCTAGAGCCGTTGTTATTCGATTCTGCAGCATCGTCCACTTATCGCCAAACGTCTGCACGCTGGCAGCTTGCTGGCTAATTGCGCCGTTCGACTGAGCCATCGCTCCCATCACACCGCTGAAATCAATGGAGTTACCCCMAAGCGCCTTTACCATATCGGCGCTTACTCGTTCGCCAAAGTACATCGAAGCAATGGATAGGGCATCCGTTTCGGTTTTAGCCGATCTAATCTTGGCGGCAATCGAAGCAAAGCCCTCGCCGTAAAAGTCCTTCTTCATCGCTTCCTGCAGCGGGTTCAAGCCTTCATTCTGCCATTTCGACATCAGCTCCATCGACTGTTCGAAGCTGAGTCCCATTTGCTTCATTGGCGTTCCTAGCAGCCCCATGCTTTTCATCAAATCGCCCATGTTCGAGCCGCTCGCCCGGCTCGCGGCAAAAAACTTATCCATCCATTCCGTACTGGCCTCCGGCTTAATATCCCAAGCGGCCATCACCTTCGCAACGGAATCCGCCGCTTGAGCGCTGTTCGAGCCGCTTAACCGGGAAGCATCAAGTACCGTTTTGGTCATCACGCGCAATTTATCGCCAGTAAGCTGCGCATTGCCTCGCAAATTCCCCATCACGGCTGCGATCTCATTCAAGGATTGCGGTGTTGTTCCCCCGAGCTCGCGCAGCTGCTTGATCATCGCTCCCATTTCCGCTGGCGGAGCCATCGAAGCGGCGCGCAGTGTTTCCACCGCTGTGCTGAACGTTTTGGCCGCTTCCAGTGATTGATCCTTCAGCGAGCCAAACACGTTTCCGGCAGCGCCAATCATCGATATCGTCCGATCCTTCTCTTCATCGGACATCTGATGATACGGCATAATGCCGGCCTTATCCCGAGATGTTTGCAGCTTTGTAAGCCTGTTGGAAGCGTAAGAGGCAACGGCTGCCGTTTTCAGCTTTGCTCCCATCCATTTCTGGCTTAGTCTGGCGCTAATATCGCCTGATGCCATCTGCTGGGCAGCGCTTGCGATTCCTCCAACCGGATCGCGCTTCACGCGAACATGCTTGCGTTCATCAATCAAATGCTTTTGTGCTGCTTTCTCTAGCGGATTGTAATTTTTGCTTAGCAGCTCACTTCCCGTCGATTTACTGGCGGAAAGCGCCCCCAACTGCTTCGTTATGCTAGTGAAACCACCGGATATTTGGCTTTTCTTCATGACCTTATGCAAATCTTTAAGACCGCTAGTTAAACTAGCCAAATACTTAAGCTCTGATTTGCTCATATTTTTCTGATTCCCGCCTATCGAGAGAGAACTCATACCTGCTCACCTCCGTTCCAAGCCGCAACTTTACGACTTCATCCTGCGGGCAGCCCGCTGCTCCTCTTTGCGCGCCTTCTCTTCCTCCTCCAGCTGCAGCATCATCGAAGCGTACATGAAACGCTTCACATTCTCATCCTTGTTGAACATCGCGTCTGGAGGAATATGATGGCGCTGAAAAATAAGATGCAGCAGAAAAGCCTCGCCGCCCGCTTTGATCAGTTTTTTATTTCATCCTCATCGTTGTTGAAGCCGCTGATCTCAAGTATTTCCGCAGACAGCTTGGCGATTTCGCCGGCCAGCAGAACGCCAAGAATCGCTTCTGTTGGTGTGCCGTATTTATCAGTCAGCTCTCTTGCCGACCAATCTGGAATCAAGCATGCTTTCTGAATAACTAACGCACCGAACTGCTCCTCGTCGAGCACCTTCTCCCGCTTCTGGCCTTTCCCGATATAATGCGTGCATTGCTCCTGAATGCGGTTAATCGTTTTCCCGTCAAGCGCCTGAATTTGAAATTCCACATCAAGACGCTTCATCGGTACATCCTTCTTCGGCTTGCTGTCCGCTCCAAGCAACGCCTGCAATACTACACCTTGTCTATTGTCTGTAGTAATCATTAATAGTCAGCTCCTTCTACTTAATTGATTTATATACTGCGCCGGAATGGCAGCTCCACTCCGGCGCCAGCAATAGGCATAACGTCTATTCCGCCGTCAATTTATCCATCAGCTCGTAGCCAGTGAAATTAAATGGCAGCTCCTCTTCCACAATCGATCCGACCTCAAAATGCATCAGCGGCACCTTGTCGAAGGTTACTCCCTTCAGACGAACGCGGTATGCGCCATACGATTCCGGATCTTCCAGCTTCAGAATCAACTCTGTCGTAAACGTGCCTTTGCTGTCATCGGCAATTTGCCCGATGAGCTCGACGAATTCGGACGTCACCTTATAGCCGGTAATCGTTCCCGAGCCGCTGAGTCCGGTCACCTTATGCGCCGTCCAGCGCGTTCCGGCACGCTTGATTTCTTCCTTCGTAATTTCCACATTCGCTTCCGCCGATTTCACATTTGTCAGCCATCTGCCGTCGTAATAGACGTAGCCGTAAGTACCGTTAATGACGCGAGTTGAATCCAGCACAACAAATCCCTCCTAAATTTAGTTAAAATCGAATCTCCGTTAAACTCTAATCGTTAACAGAATCCGCTCCATGCTGTCGATCTCGGTGAAGCCAATCAGCAAGTACACGGTATCGCCTTCGGACTTCCGTTCCGGATCAAGCGTAACCGCAATGTCAGTCAGCACATTGTTCAGCTCAAGCCGCTCAAGATAAGCCTTCACTGCTGCGATCAGCGCCGCTTGACCGTCTGCATTATTGTCCAGCTTGCCGATATAGGACTCGGCAGCCGCTTTCGGAATATCGGTCGCAATCGCTTGACGGGCGCGGATGGCGCGGATTTTGCGGCCGCTGGTAGCCAGCCCTTGCTCTACCTTTACCTTCTCGCCGTCATGCACAAGCACAAGCGAGCCTTGCTGAAGCGAGCGGTTGATCTCGCTGTTCTTCAATCGTTTATTCACGTCATTCGCCCGAACCGGGCTGTAGGTAATCGACTTATTGATCGCTGTCCCCGCGATCAAGCCGGCAATATACGGCGCATAACTTGCGGAGCTGTACGTTCCTCCATTGATGACAGCACCCGTAACCAAATTCACGACATAATCGTCGGCCAGATCAACGCTGCGCTGATTGCCGGTGTCAATCGACGAATCATCCGTTAGGCTTCCGCCAAATACTGTGATGAAATGCTTGCCCTCGTCCTCGCGGTTGTCCTTGCACCAAAGCTGCGCAGCCGAACGTTCATCCGCCGACAGCAGCTCCGGATAAACAAATACGTTAAATTGTCTCGTGCTGAAAGCGTCGCGAATGCCAGCATATTCCGCAGCAGATACGGTATCGCCGGCAATCGCCGGTACGGTATACACCAGTACCTCCTTCGCTCCGCCTTGCAGCACCAGCGAGATTGGCTCGACTGCATCTGCGCCAAACAGCTGAATGGCCTCAATCTCCTTTTCAACCGTATAAAACTGTCCTGCAATCGCCGTACCCTCATACTCGAATAACGGCAATGCCACTACCCCTCTTGCGCCGCCTTTTATTTGTGCCGCCGCTGCTTCTACGAAATTGATGTACAGCCCCGGACGCACCGGCAGGCTGATTGGATCCCATGTACCGCCCATTAATTAATGCCACCCTTCAATCGAATTGTTGTACGCATTTCAACCTTCTCCATCTTCTCCAGCTGCTCGAACACAATCGGCTCGCGCGAGCGCACCGTTAGTACGGCGCTGCATGCCCGCAACCCGCTTTCGAGTTTAATCGGAGCATTCAAGCTGATCGACTCTACACGTTCATTCCATACAGGCTCGCCGCTAACGGCTCTTGGGCGCTCGTTCATCACATACCTGCTGACTGCTTCCATCCATAACACTACGGTTTCCGCAGTCTCCGCATACGTGATAATCTCGAACTGCCGTTCTATTGCCGTGTAGCTTCTCGTTTCATTGCGCCGCGTTTCTTGCTTGAAGCTTACAGTAAACTCTCCGCTCGCCGGCGCTTCCGGCTCCTGATAGCGATGAACCGTTGCGGCTGGAAAAATTTCAAGTAACAGCTCCGCTAGCCTTACGATTTCCCCAGATACAAACATCCTTGCACTCACCTGCCATCCGTGTGAACCATTGTTCATTTGCTTGTTGGGCACCCATTGAACATTTGATCCCTCGCTTCTAACATTTGATCAGTTGACATTTCGGATTATAGGCTTAGCGGCAAACAGCGAAAAGGATGAACTTTCTTCACCCGGGGGGGTGAAAACAGTTCATCCTTCTCGCGCGGCATATCTATTTGTTATAATAAAACCAATCTTACTGATGATAGATTCGGAGGAATTGTATGGAGTCAATCCGTGTCATGCTGGTGGATGATGATCCGTTCTGGCGGAGCCATATAGGGATGGACCTCGCCGTCGAGCCAGACATTCAAATGGTCGGAGTTGCAGCAACCAAAGAAGAGGCTGTAGCGCTTGCCATTCAAGAATTGCCGGATGTCATCCTGATGGATATCAATCTCACCGGCAACAATCTTGACGGTCTGGATGCGGCAGAGCAAATTTTGCGTGATGAACGCACAAGGTCTGCCATCGTCATAATGCTAACCTCAATCACCGAGTCTGAAGTCATCTTGCGTTCCTTCCGGCTTGGCGCAATGAATTATATTAACAAATCCAGCTATCAGGATATATTGCTGGCCATTCGCGAGGCTACCTGCGGCCGGGCTTCCATTCATCCTGACGCTGCCCGCGCCATGCGCAATGAGGTTCAGCTTATGAAGCTGTCGTCAACGGAGCGTGAAGTTTTCGATCTCCGTCAGAATGGGCTCAGCAAGCGTGAAATTTCGGAACGGCTGCACAAGTCAACCAACACGATTAAATCGCAATTGCGCAGCATTAAGAATAAGCTAACCAATTTCAAAATGGATTAGTTCGGCAACTTGTATCAAGCTGTCTGCTCATGATTCGATTCTTTGAGTTCATTAAGCTCAGCAACTTGAATACGTTCTGACGGTTTAAATTTATGGCGTGGAAAATGCAGCCGGAATGTCGTTCCCTTCCCCAGCTCGCTGGCAGCGACCGTAAGCTTGCCTCCATGCTTAGCCATCACGCCGCGGCAATAGGATAACCCTAAACCGTAATTCAAGGCGTTTTTTTTCGTCGTGTAGAAGGGCTCGAAAATTCGGGACAAATCCTCAGGCGTAATTCCTGCGCCATTGTCGATCACGTCAATCCGCAGCTCCCGCCTCGCATACGAGGTGTGCAGTCTGATTTCTCCGCCCTCGCCCGATATGGAGTCCAGCGCATTGCGAATCAGATTCGACAGCGTTTCCTTTAGATGCACCTCATCGCCAATAAGCTTTCCATACGTTTCATACGAAGTCGTTAGTCGAACCGCTCTGCTCTCTGTTAGCGGACGAGAAGAAGCTGTTACTGCTTCAATCAGCTCTCTTATTTCCAGTGTGCTTACATCCAGTTCAATATCTTCCGCTTTTTCTTTAATACGATTCACCATATGGAGCAAATGCGAGGTTAAGCCATGAATCTGGCTAATCGTTTGCACAGCATGCTCCTGTTTGCCTGAAGCCAGAAGCTGTACGCTTTTCTCCGCCAAATAATCGACTTTCTGGATCTCATTCTTAATCGAATGGTTCAGTATCGTAACTCCCATCGTCAGCGTTCGGATAGAGTAATCAAGCCGTTCCCGTTCAATTCGCAGCTTGAGGCCGAATATGCCGTAACGGATGGAGAAAAACAGCATTGCGGCAAACAAAGCAAATATGATGACTACATTCGCCTGCCACACCCCATTGCTGCGCAGCTCGAATGTCCACCAGCCCAATTGCAAATAATCCATTCCCATGTAATCGGATACATAAGCCCAGAGCATCACGACAGGAAGAACTAATGTCCTTCTCTGGCTATTGCCGCGCGCACCCTTGCGCTCACGCACATAAGCAAGCATATAGAACACACAGCCGAAAGCGACAAACAAACCGTCCCATAACCGGAATAAATGAAGCTCGAATGTGTTCCACGGCTCGTTAATCAAATGATCGCCAAACAACACAGCCATCCCAACGAACAATAGAATGGTCCATCCCCGTTTCCATGCAAGCGATATTTTCTCATTCAGCAATAGTCCGCTCATGCAGAATACATAAGGCAATACATAGAAGTACAAGTTCATAGCGACCACAGTAGTTAAATAGAGCAATCGGCTTAACAGCTCAGGCAGCCAAGCAGCATCTACGAAATAAGGCATTATGGTCAAATGCATGCTGAACGTGTAGCTGGCCATCCCTCCTACAAGAAAGGTTTGCGCGATCCAAAAGTTCGAGGTCGTGCGACGGAATAAGAAAAATATCCCCAGCGACCACATGGAGAGAAACATCAAGATATACAGAAACTTCACTATTCTGACCCCTTTAAGCTTGGATTACCTGCTCCCTCTTATCTATTCCCTGAGCCCAACCGTTATTCCTTTACTTTGGAACGTCTTATTCCTCAGAAAGAAGGTGACAACGGCATGCGTTCGCCCAACGGCAATCCGTTCATAATATGCAGCGGCTACATCCGGGAAGGAGCGGGCAGCCCGATGACGGACAGCGCATCGTCTAGCGTTTCCTTAAACTTCATGGTCAGCCAGAGGCGCAGCTGCTGCGGTCCGTCTTCGGCCTTCAGAATCGGACACGCCGCATAAAAATTGTTGAACAGCGTCGCCAGTTCATGCACATAGTGGCAAATTATGCTTGACGCATTTTAATCCCCCGTATTATATGTATTCCTTCAATCAACAACAAAAATTGCATGTAATGCGGCTTTCATAATAGTATGATAATCCCTGAAAAAGAATTTCTTGATCGAGAGTATTCCAGTGTGTCGTTTGCACAAGTGTCGGTTATCTATATTCTGTACATACTCCCCTACTTGGCCAGCACTCAAGCTTACTCTCGAGAGKATTCGGTGTACCGTTCGGGTTATACTCCTTCTCAAGTCTTTTAACTTCTTTGTAGGCTTTTTTAACATCCTCCCAGGCTTGACGTTCCTCTTTAGTTTTTCTTTCACATGCAACTCCTAAACTTAAAAGAACGCAACAAAACACAAGTAAAAAAATACGAATCATATGAATACCCACGGCGAATTCATGAACCCAATAATGCCCATAATTAGAAAAGTTAAACCCCTCATTTGAACGTCACATTTGATTAAATGCTTGGCTGATCAAATGATCTCGATATTCCAGATCCATAGCTGCAACGATTCTTTTATTAGGCTTACTCATTTTGGGCTTGATTTTCGTTTCGTTTTTTAGCACATTGAAGGCTATTCGTTTTACAATCGCTAGATTATGGGCTGCTGCCTTGTCGAGGGTTTTATTGTGGTCGTCTCCAAATGTAACATCCAGGCTCCAATGCATGCTTTCGATACCCCAATGTTTCCTTGCTGCCCGAGCAAAGTCGGCCACGTTGTCTACGCTTCCGTTGAAACAAGCCGTTTCTGTCGTTGTTTGAGTAAGGTTCGCAATCATCGTGGCCTCGCGTTTCACCATGCCAATCCCCATCAATTTGGCCCAGTCGGCTTTTGCATCGATGATCCCTTCCAAATCTGTTGTATACCAATAGGTGCGTCTCTCCAGGCGCCCATGCCCTTTTTCAAGGGTACTATGCATGTGGATCGCCTCTCCTTCGACGTCACTTAATGTCCCGGCTTGTTCCGCCAGAGCGAAATAGTGTTGGACCTCTTGCCCATTCTACATTCCGAAGCAGTATGAGAAGAAGGAACTAATATTTGTTTGATCCTCTCAATATGTTCCTTCATGAATTTGCCTTGATATCCTTGTCCTTACAATCATAACATTTGCAAAATACAGCGGGCAGCGACATAAGATGCTTCCAAAACATCCCTCTCATGAGGTAAGCTAAGCGATAACAGCATTCTCGGAGGGATAAGGATGAGTAACGGAAGATATCAAGGGACATTTTTTGAATATTTTAAACTTGCCAATTGAAGTGATCATCTTTCGACATTTTGTAAAATTAATACAGGTTATCTAACACTTAAAATTACCAAAAGCCACGCATAAGGGCATGAGCCCGGTACAGTACCGAACACATGCCCTAAAGGTCGCGTAATATAAATATTTTTTAACTTTTCGGGGCCACTTCATTGTTGGTAGTCTATTTTACCCACAAACTCACCGCTTCGCCTTATAAAACTCATGATAAAGCTTCATCAACGCCCGCTTCTCAATACGGGACACATAACTGCGGCTGATACCCAATTCCTTCGCAATCTCCCGCTGCGTCCGCTCGTCGCCGCCGTGGATGAGCCCGAAGCGGCCAATGACAACCTCTTTTTCCCGGTCATCCAATATATCGAGGTTTTTGTATATTTTTGATTTCTCGATCTTCAGCTGCACTTTATCCGCCACATCGTCGGCTTCCGTGCCGAGGATGTCGATGAGCGTAATTTCGTTGCCTTCCTTGTCCGTACCGATCGGGTCATGGAGTGACACGTCCTTGCGCGTCTTTTTAAGTGACCTTAAGTGCATAAGTATTTCGTTCTCGATACAGCGTGCCGCGAACGTCGCCAGCTTCGTGCCTTTGCCGGTCTGGAAGCTCTCGATCGCCTTGATGAGACCAATCGTGCCGATCGAGATCAGGTCCTCGAGATCCTCGCCCGTGTTATCGAATTTTTTTACTATGTGGGCTACAAGTCGCAGGTTGTGCTCGATAAGCAAGTTACGCGACCTTGCATTTCCTTCAGCCATCAGTTGCAAATGCTTTGTTTCTTCTTCCTCTTGAAGCGGTTGAGGAAAAGCGTTATTTTTCACATAAGACACAAGCAGCGACAACTGCTTAATGAACAACGCAATAGCAGCGAACAAACCCATAATACGTACACCCCCATGCTGTATTGGCAAGGTCGAGGCTGCTGCCTCCCCTAGCAAGAACGTCAGTTGTACATTGTATGTGGGTAACCGCCTAGAAGTGCATGTACGGGTAAAGTTAAACCTTAATGGGGGAGAACCTCAACATACCATACGATCATGCAACCTAATACGGTGAGTAATCGTTATTTAAACAAAGAGTCAACACGACGGGGGCGAGCTCAATGAAGGTTCTGATTTCGATTATAGTACTTGTTCTACTAATCGGCTGCTCTGGGGGCAACGAATTGCCATTTGAACGTTCTGCTATCACCGATTATATCGAAGAAAAAGGGTACACAATTATTTCCTACGAGGGACCCTCGTCAAGCTATGAGCTGACCAAGGAGAAGCTGACCCAGCTCCCCTACATGATGTATTGGGGACTTCAGTCCGTTGATCCCGCCGATTATATCGGCAAAACCATTAACTCCGAGAAGTTTATCGTAACGAAGCACCCGCTCGCTAATGGCAAAGTGGACGTTTACGTCTATGAGGTCGATGGCAAGCCTTTCGGCGGAACATCGTACCCACATGGCGATACGGCGGATGGCGGCTACTGGTCGCTCGAAGGGAAGACGTTGGAGGAGCTGCAGCCGAAGTCCTTTCAGGAGTGGCGTGAATCTTGGGTAGTCAAATATACGGATAACTAACACTCTCCGCACCAAAAGGACCACTGTATAGCCAAGGGGCGTCCCTCGCTTTACAGTGGTCCTGTTATTATCTAGTTAATTACGCAAGCTTTTCAAAGCACCGCTCCACGATATGACCTGATCCAACATGGCGTTTACGTTTTTCCCATGCACATCGGCTGGTTTGAACGCCCTGTTCCGGTCGAAATCTGTATAAAGGGAAAAGGTCGGATTGTTGCGGACATCGGCTACGCACACCTCGCCCAATATTCCCCGCAAATGCTCTGCGGCGCGAGCCCCGCCGGCCGAACCGTAGCTAACGATACCGGCTGCCTTGTCGTTCCATTCCTTGCGAGCAGAGTCGAGCGCGTTCTTCAGTGCGCCGGTAATGCTATGATTATACTCCTGAACGATAAAGACATAGCCGTCGAGCCGATCAATTGTTTGCTGCCACGCCTTCAAACCCGGCTCCTCCCCGTTTCCTTCCCCATAAAAAGGTAACTGGTATTCGCGGATATCGACGATTTCGTATTCCGCATCGCTTCGTTTGCCCGCTACCTCTTTCACCCATTCGCCTACTTGCGGACTAACCCGTCCTTGCCTTGTGCTGCCTAATATAATGCCGATTTTCAACAATTTGTCCTTATTCATTGCTTTCCCCTCCTCAATCGTTATCCATCGTAAGAACGATTTTCCCCCCGCCATGCCTAGTCTCGATTAAGCGGTGCGCTGCTTGGACTTGTTCAAGCGGAAATGTCTGACGAATGGTCGTGCGTAGCTTACCACTGGCATGAAGCTCGGCAAGCTCAGCTAATCTGGCTGCAGAACGCACGCCGCGGACAGCCGGAATGCCGAGCTCTTCAATGATGTCGTATGCGACAAACGTACAGATTCGGTTTCGATCCTCCACTAATTCGACAGATGCCCGCACACCCTCGGCGCCGGCCGTATCGAAAGCCGCATCGACGCCATCTGGAGCGAGCGCGCGTACCCTCTCGACCAATCCCTCTCCATAAGTCACCGGTATCGCCCCTAATGAGCGAACATAGTCGTGGTTGCTCTCGCTTGCCGTTCCGATGACCGTCTTCGCTCCCCACAGCTTCGCAAGCTGTACGGCATAAGATCCCAGCGAGCCAGCGGCGCCATGAATCAGAACCGTATCTCCTTCTCCGACGCCGATGGCACGAAGGGCGATATAAGCGCCTTGCCCGTTACCCGTCAAGCCGCCTGCAACTTCCCATGGCATATTAGCCGGTTTCTTCACCAGCTGGTCAACACCCACCACCACATATTCTGCATAGCAATTCAACAGTGAATAGCCTAGCACCTCGGTGCCAGCCGTAAACTCCGTCACGCCATCGCCAACCTGATCTATAATGCCGGCGAATTCATTCCCCGGGATTTTCGGCAATTGCTCGCTTACCCCCGGCGGTGTCCATCCGCTCCGGATACTGCAATCATAATGCTGCACGCCCGCTGCTTTCACCCGAACCCTCACTTGTCCAGGTCCTGCTTGCGGATCCGGAAACTCCATCACCTTCATCACTTCCGGCCCCCCCGTATTCATGAAACGCTGCTGCTCTCATCCTAACTCCTCCTTTTACGTTCCTGTTCCTCTTTCCAAACCTAAACCCGTATACCAATAAAATACCTACATGTAAAAGACCAAGTACAAGATAAAGATTGCTGTACACGAATGCCTTCGGTTCAATGATCATCGGACTCCAATGTACGCCTGATCCATGATCGACGATTTTCCCGTATAGACTCGCGGAGATCGCTCCTGCCATAAAGTTCGACATGGCCAGCAAACCCATTCCTATGCCAATCTGCTCTTTCGCCAGCGTCCGGGATATTTGATTGGACAAAGCCATGTAAAGAAAGGATTGTCCGACGACGCCAAGGATTAGAAAACCCGCGATAGCAACCGGTGATCGTTCCGCAAATATTGACATCAAGGCGAAGCAGATCAACAACATGGCCGAAGCGGAATAAAATAGAAACGGTATCCCTTTCCGGTCCGCCAGCTTGCCGCCGCTTCTTCCCAATATCGCTGCCGTAACGGCTGCCGGCACCATCACGAAACCCGTCATTGCGGTATCCAACTGCTGAACTTGATTTAATAGCTGCGGAGTCAGAAAATAAAGCGAATACCCGATGCTTGTAGCAAGAAAGGCTATCGTTAAACCTACCGAATACCCTTTATTGCGGGTCAAGCCCCGAGGAATAAACGGTTCAGCACCGTATCGAACCCTAAGCCATAATAAGATGAACAAAACGACAGAGAAAGCGCCCACTACCCACGCTTCATACGTGATGGCAAGAAGCAGCAAGGTTGCCGCTGCCACGAGCAGGCCGCCTCCAATCCAGTCGATACGCTTGCTTTGCCTCTCGCCCTCGTCTTGCAGAAATCTTCGATAGTACGGCAATGCCAGTAAGGTCAAGACGGGCATGAAAAACAGCCACCGCCAATCGAGGGAGCTGACTACAAACGCGGCAACGACCGGACCGATCGCGCTGCCGATCGACATCCCTGTCATCGCAATAGCGAGAACCTTGCCTCGCTGCTCTTCGGGATAATAGCGGACAGGTATAATGCTTGCCGCCGCCGGAATGACCGCCGCACCGGCTGCCTGTATAACTCGGCCCAGCAGAACCATCCAATAGGCTTGGGCAATCAATCCAAACAGGGAGCCAATCGCCAGCAGAACAAGACCAAACGTCAGCACGCTCCGAAGTCCATACGCATCTGACAGCTTTCCGTAAATGACGGTCCCAACTGCATAGACCAGCAAATAACCTGACGTCACCCAGCTGACTTGCGCGATCGTAAGCCGAAACCGTTCGGCGATATCAGGCAAAACGATGTTGAACATCGTTGCGCTCATGACGGATATGATCAGCGTGAAGGCGAGAATGTAGATGATTGGCTGCCCTTGCCCCTTCTTCGCTTGTATGACCATTTCACCACCTGCTTTCTCTTGCACAGACTTATTTCCCGGGAAAGCATTTATGCTTTTTCGCTTGCTTAATGCTATTTTATAGCCGATAATCAATAATTAAAAATACATCTTTGAACATATATATTATTCCATCAAGTATATAAGAGGAGGGATCGACCGTGGAAATGTTGCAATTGCGTTATTTTCAAAAGGTAGCCCGAATGGAGCATATGACGAAAGCCGCTGAGGAGCTGCAAATCGCTCAGCCCGCGCTTAGCAAAACGATTGCCCGGCTGGAGGAGGATATCGGCGTTCCCCTATTTGATCGCATCGGCAAACAAATCAAGCTGAACACGCTCGGCCGAACCTTTCTGGAAAAGGTGGATGCGGCGCTTGAGCTTCTGGAAGAGGGACGCCGCCAAGTGTCTGACTTGGGCGGTCTGCAATATGGAAGCATTCGATTGGCTATGACGTCACTGGATCGCTTATCCGATCCACTCGGCGCTTTTCTAGCATTATATCCTGACGTCAATATTCAAATCACGCAAACGTCGACGGACGAGATGGCCCGCATGCTGGAGACGGGCAGCATAGACATCGGATTTACGGCATTGCCGATCGAGCTCGCTGGATTATCTTCAGCGACCGTGCTCAAGGAAGATGTGTATGTCGCCGTCCCTCGCGATCACCGCTTCGCAGGCCGCAGTACGATACGTCTCAGCGAGATAGGCAATGATCCGTTTATTGGATACAAGGAAGGGAATGCCATGCAGAAAATCAACGACGCCTTCTTGAGGCAAGCCGGCATATCGCCGAAGTTCGTCTGCCAGGTAGACGAACCCGCGGCTATCGTCAGCCTCGTTCGCGCCGGACTAGGCGTAGCGATGTTCGGCTGCATAAGCGGAGAAGAAGCTGGCATTAAGCTGCTGCGGGTCGAGTCCCCTGTATGTCATCGGAGCTACCGTGTCTATTGGTCGGAAAACCGTTATTTTTCACTAGCGGCGCGCAAGTTTCTTGCCTTTATCGAAGGTTATTTCAAAAAACAAGCGTAAACGGCCGTTGCCGTCCTTTCATAGCAACAGCTAACGTTTCGCAGTGAAATATAAGAACAGAATAAACAGCAAATTTTATACTTCTTATATTTTAAGAAGACCGCATGAAGCCTAAGCTCCACGCGGTCTTCTCGTATACCCGTCTATTCTACAATTGGCTTCATCGTACGCAACATGCCGTAGATGCCGTTAACCTGCTCATCCGGCACGAACTTGAACTCCGCTTGGCTCTTGCCGCCGATCAGCTCGGCCGGAATCGGGTAATGCTTCGTTTCGAATACGCGACGCCACCATTCCGGTCCGGATCTCTCGCTGACGAACAATTGATCGTCCACGTAGATGTTCATGACGCGATCGCGGTTCATCGCGAAGTACATCACTTGCAGTACATTGTCGCCGGCCGGATCAACGTTCAGCTTATAGCTGAACCAACCGCCGCCATGCGCCAGCCTGCCGTTCTGACCATCCCATGCGCCGCTGAACGTCTCTTCGCCCTTGATCTCATGCTGCAGCTCGTACTGATCGTTGCCGACTTGAACGCTATCGATCGTAGCATCCTTCACGAGCTGCTCCCATCTGCCCTTCTCCAAATGCTCATTCAGCTCATCCGAGCCTTCCTCCACGATGTTCCAGTAGATGCCGTAACGTTCATGGTGCTGCTTGTAATGAGGGGTGAACAACAGCCGCTCATCCTCATCGGTATTCCGAAGCCTAAAGGTCAAGGATTCGCCCTCTTGGACGACATGCTGCTCGGCCCCTTCAATCCATTCCTCGGCTGTCATGCCAGACGGGATAATAAAGTCTTTGACAAGCATTCGGCGAGTAGGGACGCGAACCATAATGCCTGTCGAAGCTTGCGTCATATCCTCCGTTCCAAGCGCTGCGCTCAGTACGACCGGACCATATTGGAAACCGACGACATTCCGGTTATCCGGCAAGCGCGAGACGATCAGCTTCATCGGAAGCGTCAGCGAAAGCGTATCGCCGTCACTCCACGTTCGGTCTACAGCGATAAAGCCACCCACGGCTTCAGCCGATACAGCCACGCCATTCAGCTTCACGGCGACTTCGCCTCTCACCCAGTAAGGAACGCGGAAGCTCAGCTTGAGCGGCTTCACTTGTCCGTCTTCGATTGCCACCGCAAACGTCGTTTGATCGCTCTCCGGAATGCCCGAATTTTGCGTAATTTGTACGCCTTGCTCGCTCCACTGCAGCGTCGAACTTACATATTGATTGACGAACAGCTCATTGCCTTTATGGAAGTAGAGGCTGTCGTTCAGCTTCGTGAAGCTCTCCATCCCCGTGCCGGTGCAGCACCAGAAATGGTCGAACGGAGAGCTGTATATTTTAAAATAACCCGTCGCCATCGGCTGGAAGTACATCGTCATGCCCGTTTCCGGATTTTGCGAGGAGAGGATCGCATTCACATAGTTCGTTTCGTAGAAGTCCGCATACTTCCGGTCTTTGGTCAGCTTGAACAGCTCGCGGGTCAGCTTCAGCATATTGTAGCTGTTGCATGTCTCGCAAGTAATATCGGTACGTCTGCTGTTCAGCGTATTCGGTTCGCCGAAGTGCTCGGACTCGCTGTTGCCACCGGTCATATAGCTATGGTTGTATACGACGATATCCCAGAACTTTTTCGCCGCCTCGAGATAGAAGCTCTCGCTCTCGCCAACCGCCAAGAAACGGTTCAACGCGCCGAGAAACTTCGGAATCGTTGTGTTTGCGTGCTTGCCTCTAAGAATATCTTTGCCCTGCGCGGTCGCTTCGAACAACGGCAGTTCGTCGAACTTATGCGCCGCGTCCAGATGCTTCGCGTCGCCCGTAATTTTGTACAGCTCATATAGACAATCGTTCATTCCGCCGTATTCTACCGCAAGTACGGTCGCTCGCAATTCATCMGACCAACGCGAAGTGCGCGAAGCCACCCAATCGCCTAACCGAACGACGGTATCCAAAGCAATCTTGGAACCTGTCGCATGGTAGATGGAGATCAATCCCGCGATGATCTTATGCATCGTATACCAAGGCACCCATGCCGGCTGCTTATTCTCTACATTGTCGATCAGCGTCTCGGGAAATGCCGACAAGTACCCGCTCTCGAATTGACATTGCGCCAGCTCGGACGCCAAGTAATCAAGCTTCTCCAGCAATACCGGATCTTTCGTATTCGTGTAGGCCTGCGATAACGCCGTTAAGTAATGTCCGAGCGTATGACCTCGAATCTCTGTATTTTCCCAGCCCGGATAAATCTCGGCTTTGGGCTCAAGTCCCCGATTGGTCCGAAAACCGGCAAGCAGACGGTCGATGTTGTAGCTCTGCAAATATTCAAGCTCTTTCGCAAAAGCGTTGACGTGATAGGGTCCCGTCAGTACCACCTTATCCATTCCGAAATCGAGCAAATCGCCTCGTTTCAGCGTCGCTTCTTGTATCGTCATCTTACTTCCACCTTTCTTCTACCGTTAATAGAGCGCTATCAAATCTATTTACAGATTAGCGCTATACGGCGGCTAGCATAAGTGGCGAAACGTTCGAATTCGTGTAAAAAAGTCAGATTTTCTTTCTCGTCGCAGCACCAACAAAAAACGATGCTTTATCGGGTTGTTATTGCGTTAGCCGCCTGCTATCCTATTAACAATATGCCTTTCGACATGTGAAAAGGTTAGATGAGGTAGGTGTAGTCAGAATGCTCGGATATAGGCTTAACGTCGAAAAACCGCTTGCCCTAAAGATGACGGGCAAGTTCGTCTCGCCTTCGCCAGACTGGACGCATATGAGCAGGCTGCTGTTGGATTACGAATTGTTCGTTCAGACGAAGGGGCAATTGTTTATAGCCGATGAAGAGGAGCAGCATGTGCTGCAGGAAGGCGACTTTCTTCTTATGCCGCCCCGCGCCAAGCAGTTTGGCTATCGGAAGTCGGATTGCAGTTTTTATTGGCTGCATTTTACGGCAGACGACCACTTAACGGACAGCTGCGAGATCGAGTCCTACGTTCCACAAGAGGGAAGCATTGTCATCCCTCGCAAAGGTACGCTGAGTAATGACAAAATCGTCGTACTGATGAAGCAACTGCAAGATTCCGTGCGAAGCTATCAGGATACGACGCTGAATAACTATTTGACGACGAGCATCTTATGCGAACTGTATAACCAAGCCTACTTGTCCAAAAACGCGCCGAACAAAAAGCTGAAGCAGCTTCAGCTCTACAATGACATCGTCGACTATATGACTTGGAATCGGTTCGAGCAGTTGAAGGTGTCGCAGATCGCCGATCATTTCGGCTATAACGCCAAATATTTGTCGCATCTGTTCTCGACGATTGCCGGCGTATCGCTCAAGCAGTTCATCATGCAGCAGAAGATCGAATCCGCTTCGTTCCTTCTCACGGACACGAACCAGACGGTCAACGAAATCGCGCTGCAGCTCGGCTACCACGACAGCCAGCATTTCATGAAGTCGTTCAAGCAAATGACGAATCTGACGCCGACGGAGTTCCGCAACGCCTCGGCGAATCGGTTGCTTTACTATAGATAGTTGTAATCCCGCTCGTATTAATGGAATGATCTAACATGGCTAATTCACTCGCAAACGAGTATGATCGTAATTGCGTTTCCAAAAACAGCAAGAGTCAGTTGCAGCAGCGATAAGGTGGTATCCGCAGTGGGATTTTTAGCAATAACATATTGGCGTAAATTAATAGGAGGCTATCCGAAGGACGCGATCTCGTTCATAGCGGCTAGCTTGGCGAACGCGATCGGAAGCTCTATTCTATGGCCGTTGACGACGCTGTACGTGCATCAAGTATTGGGCAGGTCTTATGCCGATGCGGGATTGGTGCTGTTATTCCAAGCGCTCGCAGGCGTCATCGGGCAGCTCGTTGGCGGAGCGATGTATCATAAATTCGGACCGAAAAATTTAATCGTAACGTCGATGGTCATTTCCGGTTTATTAATCGGACTAGTCGTTTTTACAAGAGATTACTGGATATACGTGGCGATGACCAGCATCTACGGATTAATGAACGGGGTAGCTGCGCCGGCGATCAACGCCTATATCGGCTTTCGCTGGCCGGACCATCGGCGGAAGCTGTATAACGCCATCTACGTAGGGAACAATATCGGACTGGCCGTCGGCGCTTCGGTCGGAGGACTTATCGCAGCGATCTCCTTTTCGATGACCTATGTCGTTACGGCATTGTCGACGGTCGCCTTCGGCGTCTTCCTTCTCTTATTCATGCAAACCGAACGCCGCTCCACGGCTAACGACTTGGCGATGAAGACGTCAATATCGGCTGCAAGCTCCTCTTTCGCGGGAATGGAGGAAGAGCTGCCGCTGCTCAAGAAGCTGATGAATGTCCGTATCTATTTATTTCTGGGCATCGGTCAAATGCTGTTTTTCGTCTCGATTATGATATGGAATAGCGGCATCGCGCCTTATCTGAGCGACGGCGGTTACCCGCTATCGATGTACAGCCTGCTATGGACGACTAACGGTATCGTTATATTCGCCGGGCAGCCGATTACCAATTGGATCAAGAGGAGACTTGCCGGTTCGCTTCGCATGGAGATCGTGGCAAGCTCCGTTATTTGCACGGCAGGTTATTTATTCATCGCCCTATTCCATGACAACTATATATGTTTGGTGATCGGCATGATCGTATGTACGCTTGGAGAGATGCTGCTCCTTCCGGTCATCCCGACCTTCTTCTCCGAAAATGCGGGCAAAAGCGCGCCTTTCTACATGGGCATTGTTGGCGGCTTCGGCAGCGCCGGCCGTATGATCGCGCCAACGATCTACGGTACGATATACGATCAGACCGGCATTTCGCTCGTCTTGTATTTGGGCATGGCAGCTTCCCTAATATCTTTCGTTGTGTTCGTCGTCCATGCGTACTTGCATAAATCCTCATAGCTTTGCCCAAAAAAGCCGCATGAAGCTTTCACTTCCATGCGGCTTCTCTATTAAGCCAATTAATATAACGGGAATTTCTGACGAAGATCCTCTCGGTGCAAGACGTTCGAGTCCTCGCGGATATAGTGGCAGACGTACGAGCGGCGCCAGCGGTCCTTGCTCCGGTTCTTGTTCGAGGAGTGGATCAGCAATTCGCTGAAGAACAAGATATCGCCTTTCTCCATCTCGACCGGAATTTGTCTCGACGTGTCCACGCCTTCCGTTTCCTCCGTCCAATGCTCATGCTCCTCGATGTTTTTCACCGCGCCGTGCGGCAGCAGCCCAAGCTTGTGCGTTCCAGGCATCACCCATAGGCAGCCGTTCTCGATATTAACGACTTCCTCCATCGCTGTCCAAGCCGCAATCATGGTCATCGGATCATTCTTGATGTAATAATAGTCCTGATGCGCGGCTTGCCCCGGCGAGCCCGGCTCTTTATAGAAATACATGCTTTGGACGCATACCGCTTCCTTTCCCATTAGCTGCGCAAGCGCTCCGCGCACAATCGCGTTCTTCATCAGTTGTCTGGAGAAGCTGTCATGCTTATGCGGATTAAACAATCGCAGCGAATATTTCTTCGCTTCGTCGCAGGCCGCCCACTCCGGCATCGGACGCTGGTTTCGAATATCGTAGATGTGTCCGTTAAAGGCATCGATCAAGTCATCCGACATTCCCTTCTTATACAGAAAGTACCCTTGCTCTCTAAAAAATTCGACTTGCTCCTCTGTAAGCGGCTTAAGCGGTGGTGTGAAAGTAATATTCATCCTTGCTTATCCCCTTTGCTATTTATTGGATTGCCATTTACTATACTCAAAGCATACGCTTACAGACCTGTTCCAACAATGGCTGTAATTTGCTAATATGTATCTGTGGTTGATAATCCAGCAATTCCATCAAGGCGGTGACGTATTGGCTAACGCTGTATCCTTTGACGCTATAACCTCCGTTACTTCCGGTTCGATCGTCTATCCGCGGGGAGGCCGATTCGGTCCGCGTATTCAACAGGACATTCAGCTCGTCATGTTATATACAGGCGAGATGACGGTTACGATCGACGGCCGCGAGCTTCATGTACAGCCCGGACATACGGTGCTGCTGAAGCCCGGTCACGAAGAATCGTTCACTTTCTCGCGCACGGAGGAAACCTGGCACCGCTGGGTTGCCGTTCATGTGCCTGAACTGGAGAAATCTGCGCGCGCAGAACTGTACGCGCTGCCCGAATATTTGCCTCTGACGGAGGAGATGAACCGGCTCACTGACCTGATCTTGAACGTTCAGCGCCAATCGGAGCATACAGCCCCGCTCCTGCTAAGCTTAGGTCACGCCGCTCTTCATCTGTACCCGAATGAATCCTCGAGAGCGCTGCTTCAGAAGGAAAAGCATCCTGCCGTATACGCCGCGCTGGAATGGATACACGAGCATCATAACGACGACGTATCGCTCAAAGCCATCGCGGATCATGCCGGCGTATCGGCGGAGCATCTCGTTCGCTTGTTCAAGCAGTTCGAGCAGACGACGCCGATTCATTATTTATGGCAATACCGCATTGAACGCGCCGTAGAACTGTTGACGAATACCGGTCTCAACGTAACCGAAATCGCCCATCGCTGCGGCTTCAAAACCTCTCACCATCTCGCGCGTCTCATAAAGCAATCGACGGGAAAAACAGCCTCCGAGATTCGCCGGCTCTCGTGGGGCAGCCTTCGCAAGGCGTAGGTGCGGGTGTAGAGTAAGCCTCAATTCTAGCCCACTTTTAATTGCCGTTTCATGTGGACGCTTACGCTGGCTACCACAAGGTGAAGGTTGTCACGCTCGTAGGATGTTGGGCCCATGCGCGCCGCAAGTTCGACGAGGCATTGAAGACATTGACACCTTCTTCAGATAAAACCGAATCAGTAGCCCAACAGGGGCTTCAGTTCTGTAATGAGCTATTTGCCATTGAGAGCGTTTCGTTATCTCATGTACCTGTTCGAACAGCTCCCTCAGTTGCCTGGCCTTACAAATTCCGGTGCACTGAACAACTTACTGCCGTGGTCTCCGACGCTGCCATTGGCCTGCCGCATTTCCACTGTCTTAGATCATACGTAAAACAGCCCTCAACTTGATGACAAGACGGGGGCTGTTTGTCGTTTACGTATGTACGGTGAGGATAATGTTCCAATATAGAGGGAATTGTGTGCTTTTTATCGAAACCTAAAATAGACATTGAACGACAGCAAACGGGGGTATTGAGGTGGAAGGGTTTCATACATCGGATGTTTTGGGTTGGGTTGGCGGGATTATAATATTTGTGATCGTATTGTCTGGTATTTTGTTCATCGTTCACAAGGCCTTCAATCATGAGGGGTGTCTAATTACGATTGTTGCGCTCTTCCTGGCGGGGAGTGCAGCGAACATTACGCATGATTGGATTAAGACGGATGTGCAAGCTCTCATCGACGAGAAACAGGAGAATAAGGCATTTCCCAATCTGCTTCGTCTGCAAGAAGGGGAGCTTGCGGTCATTGTAGGTCAGAATTATGAACAAGTTAAAGCTTTTAATCTGAAGGAACAATCCTCCATCTGGACTTATCAGGTGGGAGAGAAGCTCGAAGCGGTATCCATGTTTTACACGATAGATTCGGAACTTAAATTCTATATATCGGATATAAACCTCAATCAATCAGTGTCCGACAGCATCGAGAAGGTCGTTTGGATCGCGATCAAGAACAGCAAGAAATCCAGCGTTTCAAACGATTCTTCGCCCCTGCCGGATCATTATAATGAGATTTTAAGAAAACAACGGGGGCTTAAGGAACGGGAAACAAAATACGATCAATACAGTTATACGGTTAGCAGATATACGGATATCAAATACACGGGGGAACCTCCGGCGAATAAGTTCGATTGGAGTTCAGGATGGACGGGCGGCGCATTAATCTGGAATTACGAAGCGAAGAGCCCTGTAGCGACAGAGACATACGAAGTGAATGACACTTACGTATTCGGAGATGAGGGGCAACTGCTCTACGGTCTCGATCTTCTGAACGGTGAGCTTCGTTGGAGGGTGCAAGTGCCGGAGCCGCTCCTTCGTACGATGATCCCTGTTGCCGACCGGAACTTAATTATCGGCTTCGGCCAGCGCAAGGTATATGTGTTCGATGCCGGGACGGGCGAGTTGGAAACTGAATTCGAAATGAAAGGAAATGTTCAGGCAATGCCTGCTGTTGCGGCACAGATGCTGTATATTACCGACAGCGCAGGTAACCTGTATGCGTACGATCTCGTGCTTAACCAAGTGATATGGGAGGAGCAATTGGCCGAAGCATCGCTAGTGCCTCCATTGCAAGTGAAGGATCGTCTTTATGTCGGCGGAGTCGACGGAGCTGTTATATCCGTCTCTGCGAGCGATGGTCGCGTGATCGAGCGATATCAGATTGGGGAGGAGCAAATCACTAACGGCATGGTCTTGGTCGATCAGCGAAACGTGTATTCCCAGAACAGTATGGGGCAGACGACAGTTACACCGAGATAAATACTTTCCTTACAAAAAAAACGAAATAAGCTCGCTGAATATTCCTGGAATCTCTTTATAATAATGGTTACAATCTACTTCTTAGCCTGTCAAAAGTACATATTATTTGAGAAGTTGTAGCAGTTGTCTCAGTAATGAGAGATTGAGAAATTTTTTATTGAAGAACAAGTGTGAACATCCCTTTACCAGGGCGTCAATGCAGCAAACACCACTATTTCGTTTTTACGTAAGCGTAAAACTGCCCTCAACTTGATAACAAGGTGGGGGCTATTTTACGCTCGCGGTGTAGACTTACTAACGTTGTACGAATAACTGGAATTTCTCCCGTTAATGCGGCGCTCTCGGCCTGCTTTTATCGAATAGTGGGAATTACTCCCGTTAATAGCTCAGGTTGTCTGCCGGATGAGCGAGATCATTGAAAATAACGGGAGGAATTCCAGTTATTCATCGCATATTCGATTATTTGCGAATGATTAGCAGGAGGAATTCCCTTTATTTCATACCTAGCAAACAGCAAGAGGGCAACCGCTATTCGCAACGGCTGCCCTCTCATTGAACTTATACTGCTGCCATCCCGTGGCAGTACCTCTTGAAATCGCAACGTGCGCACACAGCCAAAGGCGATTCCGCCACGTCGAATTGCTTCGACTCGATACGCTGAATCGTTGCCGCCATCTCGGCCATTGCCGATTGCAGCTCGCTCTCCTCGCGCGTGAACGACACGACCTGCTCGCCATCCGTCTCCCCCGTATAGAACAACCGCATTGCCTCTGCCCGCAAGCCGGTCCGGTTCTCCCACATGGCTGCGTACAGCAGCAATTGCTTCTTGTACCGCGACTGCTCTTCATCGTCTCTCGGTTTGCGTCCCGTCTTGAAGTCGATGATTTCGTAGCGGCCGTCACGTTCTAGAACCGCGTCCAGCTTGCCGTTCATCAAATAATCGCCGACAAAGGACGATACGGCAAGCTCCGAGGACACGACGCCAAGCTCATTCAGCCTCACATATTGCAAGTAGTTGAACGTATGCTCATAAGCTATACGTTTCATTTCCACAGGAGCTTCCAATCCCGTCTGCGTCAGCGCGGCGTAATGCTCTTCAATCGACGTCTCAAGCTGCTGCTCCGTTACGCGCGTGCCTGTCTGCATCGTCTGGTGCATGTCCTCAATGGCAAAGTGAACGAGCGTGCCTAGCAATGCCGGAGCGCCCGCCGCCGATTCGAAGCCGAATACGCGTCGCAGCAAGTAATAGCGCGGACAATCATTATACAGCGCAACATCCGTTGTGTACGCATAACTTCGCTGCAGAACGATGGGCTTAACCGGCGTCGCCTTAAGCTCATCCAAATAAACGTTCGGATCGCGCCAGCTTCGCAGCCGCCTGTACAAAGGTTCGATATATTCCGATGGCAACTGGCCTCTGCCGCGATAATCAGGTCCTTGCTCGTTGCCTGTAAGCACAAGCAGTTCCTGGGCACGGGAGAAAGCCGTATAGAACAGACGATAGAAGTCATATTCGCTCGTCTGGGCGAGCGGCTCGAACGGCTGTCTCGCGTAGTAAGGACGCAGCGTTTCCTCGATCCAGTCCGACTGAGAATAATGCGTACTGTCTAACGAGCCTGTCACAATAATCGGAAACTCCAGCCCCTTCGATTGGTGGAAGGTGAAGAAGGATACCGATCCGCTAGGCGCATAGTCCGACTCATCCTCGTATTCGTCCTGCCCAATCTCCTGTACGTAAGCGATGAAGTCGAAGAAGCTTAACAGCTTGTCCGCCACCCCAAGCTCCTTCGTATTCGTTTCGTGAAGCTGCTCGAAGCGCAGTAACCATTTGGTCAACGCCGCCATATTGCGCACTTCCCGGCTTTCTCTTGCGCTGCCAAGATCCTTTGTCGCAACAAGCTTGTGGAACATCGGAAACTGCAGCAGCTCATAGAACAGATCGAGCAAGCTTTCGGAAGCCGCCGCCCCTTGCTCAACTTCCGCGAATGACTTTTTCATTGCCTTGACCCATACAACGAATTCGATATGCTCGGGCGACAGCGACTCGTTCCGAAGCAGCCTCGTGCATGTCCTAATATAAGAAGGCAACTGCCTCTCATCGATGATGGAAGAGAACAATACGGCGAACGTGCCGATCGCTAGCTGAACTTCCGGACGGTCAAAGTATGCGTTCCGCCTAGGCGCAAAGACGGGAATGCCGCGCTGCTCCAAGTAATCCGTCAGCCGTTTCACTTCCGGGCTGCGCACCGACCGGAATAAGAAGGCGACCTGATTCCAGTCCGTAATAGCGCCCCGCTCCATGACATGGTTCAGGAAGTGATACACTTCCTCATGCCAATGCCGCTCATTGCGAGAGCCCGCCAGCTTAATAACCCGCGACGTCTTGCCGTTATCCGGCTTATCGGGCTTAATCGTCTTCTCCAGCCGATACGAAGTACCGTAACCATCCTTCCAATTGCACAGCTTCATCCATGACGCGAAAAAATTAATAATGCGCGGATGCGAACGGTAATTGACGTCCAGCTCAATGACCTTGCACGCTCCCAGCTCGAAATGCTCCTCGAACCGCACCAAGTTTTGTACCGTTGCGCCCCGGAAACGATAGATCGACTGGTCGTCATCCCCTACGACGCACAGATTGCCATGCTCGCCGGCAAGCAGCAAGATAAGCTTCTCTTGAATCGTATTCGTATCCTGATACTCATCGATCATCATGTACTGAATCGAACCGCTTATTTCCTGAAGCACGGCCGGATGCTCCTGCAGCAGCTTCAGCATCGTCATCTGAATCATGCCGAAGTCAAGCGCGTTCAGCTCGCGCAGAAGCTGCTCATAGAAATGATAGGCTTCGCCGAGCGCTCTAATCGGAACATCGTTCGATGCGATCAACTGCCGCGGATCGAGCATCTCTTCATTGACCTTGTTCAGCCAATAAACGAGACGCTGCGTTCGGCTAATCGGCGTCGGGTCTCTGTATGATCCGTCCTTGAGCGTCAAGTAAACCGCATTCTCGATCGCAAGAAAACGATCCATATTGCGGTATACCAAATAATGCAGCTCGAAGTCATCMAACAACCGGAACCCTTTGCGCAAATGCGTAAGCGTACGATACTTGTCCAGCAGCGTCAGGAAGATCGAGTGAAGCGTGCCGATCAGCAAGTTCTGCACGTTCACAGTCGCCCCCAGCTCCTGGAGACGATGGAGCAGCCGCGACTGAAGCTCGAACGCCGCCTTGCGCGTGAATGTCGAGATCATAATCCGCTCTGGCGGTACTTGCTTTTCGATTAACAGATGCGCTACCCGATTGACCAGCGTTCGCGTCTTGCCCGAACCCGGCCCTGCGATCAGCAATAACGGCCCTTCTGTTGTTGTAACGGCTTCTTGCTGGGATGGATTCATCATAAGCTGCTCCCTTCTAGCGCACGCTTTGCCCGATCTTGACGGCTTGCAGCTTCTGCCTAACGAGCAACAATACTTGCTCCGAGAGGGTTTGAATTCCTTTTTCGACGATCAGCTTCGTAAAGGCGTTGTTTTTGTTGAAATATGCATTAAGCACGAGCTCTTCGCCTAGTGCCAATCCTCTTATTTTCACAACATGCGGATGCTCCGTTACGCCAATCAGCTCATAATCTGCTATGGCTTCAGCGAGTATCGGCACAACGGCGTCCTCTACTGCTTGAACCAATGACGCTGAAGTCTCCGCATCGCCTGCCACTGTGCCCGCGCTTGCGTTTGTAATGAGCGTATCCATGATGAGCTTCATGATTCGATCGTCAAGGTTGCGGACACCGTCCAGCAATTGATAGGAGCTGATCGCCAGCTTCGCGTTATAGTGGACGGATATACGCTGCTCCGCGTTCTCAGTCCGCACATGCCAGATGAACTGATACGGTTTATATTCGATATCCGAAGGTAGAAGATTATAGTGCCGAAGCTTATCCGCCACGCCTTCTGCAAGCTGCCCTACGGCATCCGAATCGAAACGAATATCCTCCAAGGGCTCGATTGCCGGCGGATAGATGGTGTACAGGCTGCTCTTGGCCCGCGTTGTAGCTGTATATGCCCAGCGGAAATATTGCTCGCTTCGCGTCGAGCTGCTGAATCTGTAGTCGACGATGACCGACTTCCATTCGCCGCCTTGACTCTTGTGACCAGTAATCGCATAGCCGTATTTCACCTGCAAGGCGTTAAAGTACGGATCGGAACGAAGCATTTCCGAGAACAGCTCTTGCTTCTGCTTCAGATGAGGATTGCGCATACGAAAATCCGCCATTAATGCCCGCTGCTCCAACTGCGGAATTTCCCGCTCTCCCGAATAAAGCAAATTCTCGTACACCTTCGTCTTCACTTGCAGAGGCTCGCCGTTTAACCCGGTCAACGAGACGATTACGGTCCGGAACGACAGCTTAACCTCTTCCTCTTCGCCCTTTAAGCGGATTCTTCGGATCTCCGGGTTCGGACTGACACGTACGACGCTGATGAAATCGCCATTGAATAGCGGTACGCCATCGACCATCGTATTTTTGACGACCAGCAACTGATCGCCTTGCACAATATCGCTAGGGTTCATGCCCAGTCTGCGGCGAATCGCCCGATTGTATTTGTAAACCGCATCGTTCGTCTGAGCGATCAATATAACGCTCTCTTCATCGGCAGGCGACCACCGCGAGCTAAAGACATCAACCGATCGTTCAATCGGAATTTCATGGATATCCTTCTCGTTGCTCTGTATCGTTAACGCGCTGTAGCTTGCGCTCTCAAGCTCGCCCCGAATGCGCATCGAAGCCTGAAGGATGCCGCTGTCCTGTGCTTGCCGATAGACATCGGACAGCTCGAAATGCTCGCAAGCCAGCGCATGCTTATCTGCCAAATAATCGATGGACAATGCCGGCGACATTCGGCTGTTGACGGGAGGGAGCTGCGCATAATCGCCAATAAAAATGACCTTCCGCCGCGATCGATCGAGAGCAATATAAGCCAATAAGTCCGACAACAGCTTGCCGGAGCCGAACTTCAAATGTTCATTATCGCTGTAGGTGTCCGAGACCATCGAAGACTCGTCCACGATATAGACGGTATTCATCGCATCCTCATTGTTTCGTAGGCGGAACAGGAGCTTATATTGTTCCTCTTCCAGCTCGAGAACAGAATGTTTGGGGTCCAATTGATAGACAAGACTATGTATCGTAGATGCCGGTTGATTCGTTTTTTTGCGCAGCACCTTGGCCGCTCTGCCTGTAGGCGCAATATAGCGAAACGGTTGATCCACCGCTTTAAAGTATTCGCATAGACGGCTAAGCATGAACGTTTTTCCCGTTCCCGCGTAACCTTTTAATACGAAAGCCTGAGTACCGCCATTAATGAAGCTCTCCAGCTTAGCAATCGCTTCCGCCTGACTGCCGGTAAGGGCAGCCCGATCAAAAAAATCGGCTATCCGCATGCTCATAAGCACTCCTCCTCTCTCTATTCTATGAGTCTAATTTCGATAGCCTGCTTCGTTATTCGCTGCTTCTTGCGATCATACGAATCCGTCACATAAAAGCTAACGCGCTGACCCACCAGCAAGGAACGCGCTTTGCCAATCACATCGCTAGCTCTGAAGAAGACCGCTCCCGACTCGTCGCCGGCAATGAAGCCCGACTTCCCTTCACCGATCAGCTTCTGAACGATGCCGCTGCTCTTCTCCAGCTTGCTCAGCCTCAGGCTGTTCCAATAACGCTCCAATTCTCTTGGATTGCCGGCTTTCGTTAAGCCCGTCTCGTTCTCAAGCGACGTTATTCGTGAAACGAGACGTTCTATTAACGGCCAGCCGTTGTGCGCGCGAAGATCCCGTACGAGACTGTAGTGCTGCAGCGCTTCCCGCTTAAGGTTAAGCTCCTCTAGCATCGCCCCGAGCTCGAGCAGCAGCTTCATCTTATGCTTCGATTCCCCGCTTCTGGACAACAAAGCGACTGCCGCAGACCGAAGCGCCTTTTCCTTGTCGCCAAGCTGCGAATACAACTTGAACAATTCATGATACGCGAGCCAATGATTCGATTCAATGCCAATTTGCTCCAGCTGCCGCGTCGCTTCTTCAGCATCGCCCAGCATGGAGACAGATACCGCTTTTTTGATTCGAATCCATATATGATGATTATAATGAAAGCTAGCAATTGCTTGAAGCGCTTCGTCCACTGCTGCAATGCAGGCTTCCCATTGTTCCAGCCCGAACAACCCGATTACCCGATTATAATGCCATTCCTCGAAAGGGGACGCCAGCTCTCTGACCACACCGCTTGTATCGGTAATACCGATCGGATCTTTGTTCAACAGGCTGGGGTCCAGCTTGCCTAACCACTGCATGAACAGATGCCAAGGCGGACTTCCTTTGCTCTTCAAATGCTTAAGCACCGCGAATACGGTCCGTTCGTAGGGCGAATATTTATCCTGTGTCGTCATTTCAATAACGAATGCGGCGATTTTGAACATTTTAGGCTCATCGACTCTACGATCGTCCACTTGCTTGACGTACAGATCATACAGGTTCCATGCGTACGCATTCCGATTAGGCTCATTCTCGGGCATGCTTATATAGACAAGACGATTAAGCTTAACCGCTCTCGAGAAATGCTGTGCTTTTCTTAAACATTTGCTGTAATAAAATAGTTCCCATACGCCGAATTGCTGCTCGTCGGCATCATATAAAGAGTCAAATATACGAAGCGCGTCTCCGTATTGCTGGAGCTTGGCCAATCGTACGGCTTCTTGCAAAGTCATTTGTAGCAGCCCCTTCTGCTAGAATGGCAGATCGTCATCGGACACGTCGATCGGCCAGCTGTCGTTGTCGTCTTCCGTGATGCCGATCGTACCGCGCAGCAGCTCCACCTCAAGCTCCAGCATCGCAATGCGCCGTTCGTAATCCTCTTGCCGCTTAAGCTTAGCGTTAATGGCCGCAATCTGTCTCTTTAACTGAGCCATCTCGTCTGAAGACGAGGAAGCCGCGGCTGCCGGCGGCAGGTCCAGCTTTTGATTCATGTGACGCAGAAGCTCCATTATTTCTTTGTCTCGCTTAGAGTCCCCTGCTCCTTGTTCTTTCCGCTTCATGAACTCTTCTTCTATATGATCTTGCAGCTTTTCAACGGCAATCGTTACTTCCTCGTGCACAATCGTTTGCAAGTTACCAAGTACCTGTTGTTCATTCATGCTCTTTAATTGTTCAAGCTTAGCGATTGCATCCTTGGAATGTTTGGCCAGCTCCTGAAAAGCATGCGACTGGTCCAGCCCCTCCATGGCCGCTTGGAAGCTTGCCGCGACCTCCGAGAAACTCGCAATCGTGTCGTCAAGCTGCTTCGTGTTCGAGGAAAGCTCTTGAAATCGTTTGATAAGCTGTTC
The DNA here is from genome assembly GCF_056396205.1 of Paenibacillus sp. 05T425. Lineage (NCBI taxonomy): Bacteria > Bacillati > Bacillota > Bacilli > Caryophanales > Paenibacillaceae > Paenibacillus > Paenibacillus sp. 05T425. Next base: position 4,368 of record NZ_JBFTLA010000014.1, on the reverse strand, counting down.
AATCGATTGATTTTCCGTTTTTGCCGCCATATGCCTACCGTCTCCTTTAATGAACCGGATTCATAATCTGTATCAAATCTCTTGAAATTTTCGCAATATGCTCCATATGATCCGTATAAGGCTTCGTCATTCTATCAAAATAACGGCTCATCAGCCCTTCGTTATTCAGCTTCAGCAGCTCCTTAACCGGCAATGCCCCTTTGCGGTGCATTTCTCCTTCAATATCGTAGGTGTCCGTTTTCTGCGACGATAGCAGCGCTTGAAGCAGCAGCCCCGCGTTTTTGCCGCCGCGCAACAAGACTACCGCTTCGTCATATTCACGCAGCTGGATCAATGCCTCGCCCGCTTTGTCCGGATCTTGATCCTGCTCATACGCCAGCATAATCTTGCATCGTTGGATGCCGCGCTCAGCAAGCGCGTACGAAGCGCCTTGTCCCTTTCCCTTGCGGAGGATGGCCTCGTAGACCGATATCGCATGCGCATACATCGCTTCTTGTTCAGAATCCTGTGCCTCGCTTAAGTTTTGATCAAGCGTGGAAACCTCCTCCATGCCTAAACGGTCGGCATCGAATCTCTCGACGATTTCGGCCTTGTCGCTTAACCAGCGCCTCGCCTCCGGTCCCAGCTTATCCTCGATGATGCATAACGTATCGCGCGCACGGGTAACCGCCACATACAACAGATTGAAATAATAACGGTAAACCTCATGGCTAAGCTTCGTCTGCGGATTAAAGATCGTGTCCCACTCTTCACGGAACGTCGACATCATCCTATAGCTGATGATCGTTTTGCGCTCAATCCCTTTAATCTCCGACACCGTTAACACGCGTGACTCCAGCTCCGGGTACACTCCAATCAATTCCAGCTTCACCGCATCGCTAGGAACGACAATCATGACGTAGCTTTTGTCGGCTGCATGYCTGAACAGCTCTTCCTGATCACCAAGATATAGAATAGGACGATTCGTATAACCGCGCGCAGCTGTTTCCATCCATTCCAATCGCTGTTTGGTCCGTATTCTGTTGTTGCGGAGTCTCGCAACTTCATTAGCGAATTCCACAATGCTGCGACTGGATCGATAGTTCTGGGTAAGCGTTGCTTGTTGTCCGATACGATCGTCCCCGCTTACGAACTGACAAATGCTCGCTACCCTTCCCGCGTCAAAAAACGTAGGGTTAATCGTTTGGTGAAAATCGCCGCAAACATACAGATTCGTTGGACGCTTCAGCAATTGACTCATAAAATAAATTTGAAGCTCTGTTAAATCCTGCACCTCATCTATCACCATATAATCGTAGACGGGACGGCTATGAGACAATGCTTTGCGCAGCAAGTCTCCTTCCTCGTAAAACCCTCGATTGTTTTCTCGATGAACATACTGCTGATAAGCCTTGAAAATATGGAGAACCTTCTCCTGTTGTTCCCTATCGAACATGGAGTATTGATTGCCTAACGAGAGGTATTGCTCGTCGGTAATTCCCTTGGATTTCACTATTGCTTCATTTAACGTACGAATGACGCTTATGCGGAAACGCTCGGAGCTTCCCGATCCCATCTGCCGGTTAATGAATCGGCAAATATCCGCCATTGGCTCCCGAAGCTTAAAGCTATGTCCAGACTCGTCATAAGCAATCATCTCGTTATCATGCAGCAGCATTAATAACTCGCTGTCGTAATTTAAGGAAGAGACAGCTGCCGTATACTGCCAATCGCTTCCGATAATGCCTTGAAGGATGCCTCTGCGCTCCTTCCATAATGCCAACGGGTCAGGCCATTGCCGCTCATGGCCCTTCTGATCTCGGTACCAAGCTTTGAATTTTTCATATGTAATGACGTTGCCATGCGCGATGTCGCTTTCGGATTCCGCAATCAGCTCGCGAAACATCAGAAATTCCACTTTTCCGTCAAACTCGCTTCGATCCAGTCCATAAAGGCGAATCGCGATGTCTTCGAACAACGCCTGCACCTTATCCTTCAGCCGCTTCGAAAACGTAATGTAGACGAGCTTAAAATCTTCGCCTCGGTGATGTCTGGCGTAATTCGCCAGCTTGTAAGCGCCGATCGTCGTTTTGCCGCTGCCTGCCGAGCCCAGCACCAGCTGTCCCTCATGTGCCGCCGATGCGCATTCATATTGGATCGGGTCCAAATAATAAAGCGGCGCGTCCTCTCCGAACAATCGCTCGATCTCATCCGTATCCGTGTTTATCATATAAGGCGCCGAATAATAGAGGGAAAAATCGACGGTTTCCGCCTCTTGTCCTTTACTTTCGTTTGCCGGTGCCGCGGAGCCGCTCTCCTCGAAAGGCAACAGCTCCTGTATGCCGAAATTCCGTTTCTTGGCCGCTACGATTTGTTTATCGTGACTGCAATATTCCATCAGCACCAGACTGTTGCGATCCTCTTCCCTAACATCGTCATAATAAAGGCCCGCAAACGTACACAAGATGCGATCGCCTTCGTCGTACTTGAATTTAAAGATCGATTCGCCCGCCGATTCTATCTTCCTCATGCTATTGCCTTTGGAAAGCGAATGAAAGTTATATTTGTTTTCTTTCAGCTCGGTTACTAGAGACAAGACGCGTTGCTTCACCTTGACCTGCTTGTCCTTCGGAACGGACTTGTAAAATTTATCTAGAACTAAAATCTTCAATCCAAGCACCCCACTCCGCCACAAATCTGATTCTTTAGTCCCATATCATTCAAGTCTAAGGTAGAAAAAACAATCTGTCGATGAAATATTTGGAAGATCATTGCATTCGTATTCCTGCGAATCCCTCTGCTAGAGATGCCCGTTTTCTGGAGACAATTTCAATGATGCGGCGCTTTAGAAAGAAATCCAGTTCCGTCCGCTCGAAGCAGAACGCCTGCTCATGATCCAAGTGAACCTTGAACAACAGCAGCGACCGCACTTCTATTCGCAGCAACTGTCCTTCGTAGATATAAATCTCCTTGCCATTCGTGCAATACGTAATCGCATCTAAAGCTCTTACATTCAAAATCATCATCGCAGCGGTTCCTTCCTTATGACTAATTTGCTATTTCTTTTCATGTCTCTATGTGAGACAATTAGTACAAGAAATTGGTACGTAATGACATTACGAGACTATATTACATAGATTTGTGTCAATTCGCAACTACAAATTAATAAAGAGGTGAACGAGCATCCAATGAAAGAAACATTATCCCGCTTACGCAAAACTAGAAAAATGACACAGCAAGAAGTTGCCGAAAGTATCGGAATTGCTAGAAATACGTATACCCAGTATGAAATAGGCCGAAGAATTCCAGATTATGAAACGATCCGGAAGCTCGCGGCCTTCTACAATGTGAGCGTCGATTATTTGTTAGACGGAACGTCAGATCAATCCATTCAATTGCTTGATGTACTCTCGCAGCCCCAATTTCGCATATTTATCGGCGATTATGAGGTGAACGAAGCGCAAAGCAAACATCTTCTGACGATTGTCCGCACGTTTGCCGAGGCACTCTCGCAAAAATAACTTGCGCATATGCCACTTTTCGACAACCTTTTTAGTCTAAAGGTGGTATATTGTTTTTCGTTAGTTTTTTTGCAACCTGAGTACTACTCTTATTCTAAGGAGGGGGTGAATGGAATGTATGGAGATAACGAATGAATACCGATTTGTGCCGCTGCCGCCGCCGATGTTCGGCTGCTGCTACATGGATGGCCCATTAATGCGAATCGATCTTAACCGGATGCACGTATCCATGCTGAAGAGCGAACTAGAAGTTGATCTTACGCTGCTTGACCAATTACTTAAGGAAAGCGAAAGAAAATTTATTATTCTAGAACTCATTAACGATAAGCTAATACCTATAAATTAGAAAATAACGAAGAGCAGCAGGTGCGTCCGATCCAAGGACGGTCGTACCTGCCATCCCATTCCTATATAGATTATTTAATATCCAAAACAACTTATCTATTTATTTACTCATTTATTATGGAATATTGACGTATTCCTAATGATTTATGTTTATTCTATTCGCTGTTAAATGGCTGTGAACCTAGGCTTTACGCGGTTTTTCAGCCAAAAAAGAACCTTGAAATTCATTTCAAGGTTCTTTTTTATTGGAATAATAGATTAATATAAAATTATTAAATGTTTCAATATTTAAGATGGTAGCGTCAAGAAGTTTGTGTAAGAAGGTAGGAATATCCATCGAGACGATGGGTAACTGTTATGTCTGAGTGTTCTGACGTTTTTACAGGTAGGGGGTCAGCCCCACCATAGATTTGGGAGTTATTGGTTAATCGTTAGATTGTGAATAGCGTCTCTCGAACATCTCAGTAAGCTTCTTTTTGACTTCCGGCATACCGAATCCGGGTATGATGGTATGATGCGTTCC
>NZ_JBFTLA010000013.1:0-169712 GCF_056396205.1 Paenibacillus sp. 05T425 | reverse complement strand
GACTGCAGCAAGGCAGCCATTCCAACATCTTTCGATTCTCCTAGAAATAATTGATGCAAAAGTTCGGAATCTACGCTAATCTGATATTGAGTCATACCAAAATCCCTCCAATGAATGTTGTCTCGACAACTCCATTCTAAACGAGGATTYTGGCTATGGCTCCCTTTTTTTGAGATCCTAGCTTTTTACACAAGTATACGGACTCAACTTATATTAGTCCGTTTTGCTTACGTATTGTATGATAAATCGTACAAAGTCATTGACCAGGGGCACCACGAGTTCGACTATTATTTTTCGCGAATCCAAACCAGCATTTCCCCCGGCGTCCGGTTACCCCAGTAAGCGTATGGGACGGCCGTTATGGGAACGCTCTTCTTCTTTCGCGTAACCGGCCTGTACAGTTCATCTTCCCAGGTATGATCAGATCGCAGCCCCTCTCCTGACAAAACGACGATACCGCCTAGTACGTCTTCCCTATTCACCGCTATGAATTCAGAAGCCTCGGAAAGGCAAATATCCGTGAGGTCTGGGCCGTTGTCCACTTCCTCCAAGCAATAAACGAGTGGACCGTATTGCAAAGCGATTTTACCGGCATTCTCGTGCACTTTGGGATTCGACTCGATACGCTCGACGACCATCGGGAAATGCAGCTTGATGTTGTCGCTATCCATCCATTTTCTATTGATATATGCATATCCGCGCTTGACGATCGCATCCAGCGCCAGCAGCTCCCCGTTTACCGTGATGGAGGGGTTTCTGCACCAGGAAGGAATCCGGAAAGAAAGCGTGCAGCCCGTCGGCTCATCCGTTTGCATTCGGATCTGAATCTCTCCGTTCCATGGATAACGCGTTTCCGTATGCAATATTATTTTTTGCCCTTGAACGTCGAATGTGCTCTCATTGGAGGCATAAAGATGCATGGCGATCTCCGCCCGGTTTTGCGTAAAGAAGTAAGTATCCAAAGATGTCATCAGCCTCGCAATATTGGGCGGACAGCAAGCGCAGCCGAACCACGGAACGCGTTCGGTTTTGACATGCTGCATATCGTAACGGTACTCCGCGACAGCAGGATGGACTTCCAATGGATTCACGTAAAAATAACGCGTGCCGTCCAGCGACATCCCGCTCAGCACCCCGTTGAACAGAACGCGTTCCATCACATCCCCGTAGCGGCTGTCATTTTCAATTTGAAGCATTCGGAATGCCCACATGACAAGTCCGATGGACGCGCATGTTTCCGTGTATGCCGTGTCGTTAGGCAAATCGTAATCAATCGTAAACCGTTCGGCATGGCCTTGCGAGCCGAGCCCTCCCGTAATATACATTCGCTTGGTGGTCACTTGATCCCATAGTTTGCGAAGCGCTTTGGTTAGCGTAGCGTCTCCGTAAGCAATCGCGAGATCCGCCATAGCCGTATACAGATACATGGCACGGACAGAATGTCCGTCTGCCGTTTCCTGTTCTCTCACGGGGGCGTGGGCCTGATGATAATCCAGATCGAACCAGCGATCATTGGATGGGCTGCGAAACCCCGGATCCTCCTTCAGGAAACTCGGCTGCTTGCCGCGCTCCTCCACGAAGTATCGGCTTAATTGCAAATACCTTTGTTCTTTCGTCGTCCGGAACAGCTTTATGAGCGCGAGCTCAATTTCCTCATGACCGCAATACACGTGCATTTGGTCCGAATCAGGTCCTATAATCCCGTCTATATAATCAGCGTAGCGGCACATCATGTCCAGAAAGGCCCGCTTGCCCGTGGACTCGTAATAAGCCACCGCAGCCTCGATCAAGTGTCCGGCGCAATAAAGCTCATGCCCGAAAGAAAAATCGTTCCATCGCTTTTCCGGTTCGGCGACCGAATAATACGTATTCAAGTAGCCGTCCGGCCGTTGAGCCCGTCCCATCAAATCTACAACCGCATCGATGACGGCTTCTAGCTGCGGATCAGGAAATTGCCGCAGGCTGTACGCGGCAGCTTCGATCCATTTCGCCACGTCGCTATCCTGGAAGACCATGCCGTAGAAAGTTCCCGTCTGATCTCCTGCCGAGATGCGGAAGTTTTCTATGGCATGACTCGGCTCGGCGCCTTCGATTTCATCGTTCAACGCCTTCCACTGATAAGGAATCGTTTCCTGGACAGTCTGCCTCACCTTGGGCTGCCAGAATTGATCAATAAGCTTAACATGCATATCGATAATTCTCCTTTCAATAACACAACGACCGGACTAATTTTTCAACCCGGTCATCGTGATTCCCTCTACGAAATACTTTTGACCGATCAGGTAAAAAATGACGCCAGGCGCAAAGGACATGCACGTGGCTGCCATCGTCAGCGACCAGTCTGACTTTAATTGACCTCTAAAGTTGGTAAGCCCGAGCGCTATCGTATATTTGTCGCTCGAATTAATGTAAATCATCTGTTGGAGCAAATCGTTCCATAAGCCGATAAAGATAAACAATGCGACGACGATCATAGCCGGCTTGATCACTGGAATAATAATGCTGAACAAGATGCGGAAGTATCCGGCGCCGTCGATTGTTGCCGCTTGGTCGAGTTCTCTCGGTATGGAAAGAATAAACTGCCGGATCAAAAAGATATTAAAAGCGCCGCCGCCGCAAAAATAAGGCAAAATCAATGGCAGATAGCTGTCGCTTAGCCCTAGACCCCGCGTCCACCCGATATATAGCGGGATGAGCGTTACCATGGCAGGCAATAGCATAGAACCGACGCAAAGAGCCCAGATCAACTGTTTACCTCTAAACCGCAGCCTTGCAAAGGCATATCCGCACAAGGTGGCCGTAAACGTTCCCGCCAAGCAGGAAGGAATGATGATTATCATCGTATTCCATAAATACTTCCAGAATTTAAATATTTCCAGTGTCTTTTCATAATTGGAGAACAGCCAACTGTCCGGCAACAATGAGGGAGGAAATCTATAAATCTCGGCATTCGTCATCAGAGACGTTCGGAATATCCACCAAATCGGGAAGAGTACGAGTACGGCAAAGAAAATAACGACGGCAAGCGTTAGGAAATTCATAATTCGATCATTGCGTTTTTTGCTCTTTAGTCTGCTATATGCGGCTTCGCTCATTTGTCATCGCCTCCTTCAGAGAAGATCCACCGATTTGACGTTTTGAACAACACGCCGGTAAAGGCGGCAAGGATGGCAAAAATAATAAAGGTCGTCGCACAAGCATAGCCCAACTTGTAATTGACAAAAGCTTGATCGTACATCAGGTAAGTCATGAACCTTGACGAGTTGCCCGGGCCGCCATTAGTCAGAGCAAGGGCTGGCGTAACGATTTGGAGATTGGCGATCAGGCTCATCAGCAAATTGTAAAAGATAATCGGCGTCATGCAGGGCAACGTGATATGCAAGAAACGTTTCCATCCGTTCGCGCCATCCATTTCCGCCGCTTCGTAATAGACGTTCGGAACGTTCTGAAGCCCGGCCAAAAAAATAACGATCAAGTTCCCAGACAGCCAGACCGCAATCATGGAAAGGGATGGGACCACGTAGCTGGAATCTGCAATAAACAGAACTTTATTTAATCCCATTTCGGAAAGGATATAATTGAAAAATCCGAAATTCGCTTCATACAGCCAAGACCACCCTACGTATATGGCTACGGCAGGCAAAACAAACGGCACATAAAATATGGCTCTAAAGAAACCTCTTGCCGGAATTTTTCGGTTCAACATGATTGCGATAAAAAGCGAATAAATCATGCTTCCGACTACCGATAACATGGCGAAGTAGATCGTCGCGATTATCGAATCTTTGATATAAGGATCGGTAGTAAATAGATTGATATAATTATCGAAGCCGATGAATTCCGGTTTGGCCAACCCCGTCCAATTCGTCAAGCTGATCCCGAGCACCCCGACAAGAGGCGCATAGGTCAGAAAGAACAGCCCAAGGAATGCGGGAATCAAACAAATATATGCAACGCGTTGCTCGCTCGAATGTATGCGGGAACGACGTTTCACCGTACGTTTATTGATTGTTTCCATAGCTCGCTCCCCACCTCATGTAGGAAGGATGACCGCCATTTAACGTGATTTGGCGGTCACCCTTCAAACCTTTATTTTTCGCCTTTATTTGCCGCTTTCAAAGCATCGAGATTTTTGGTAATCGCGTCCTTGGCAGTCGTCTTACCGGTCCATACATCCCCAAGAACCGATCCGAGCAAGGTGTTGAACTCCGTCGTATTATTCGTAAAGAACCAGGAAGCCGGTCTCGCTGCGGAGGATTGCGCATAATCGACTACCGCAGACTTGTATTCCTCATACGGAGGGAAGTTCGGATTCTCAACCCATTTGCGGGTGAGCGTCTCGTCCTTATACCACTTATCCAGCACCGGCATCCAAATGCCCGACGAGATGAGTCCCCAGTTGTTTTCTTCGGAACTGTACCATTTGAGCCATTCCATCGCTTCTTCCGGATGCTTGGTTTGGGAGAATACGACATTGGCGCCGCCTGTGTTAAGGGTAATCTTCTCCTTCATGTAAGGCAGTACGGCTACGCCGTAATTAAGTCCTGCTTCCTTAGCCGTGTTCAAGCTCGTTCCTACGTTCCACTGGCCGTTCGTGGCCATGGCGACCGTTCCCGCAATAATCGTGCGCTGAATGCCGTCATCGGTCTGTCCGACGGACAACGGGGCAACATGATCTTTCAAGTACAGATCCGCGACTTTCTGAATCGCTTCTATGCTGGAGTCTTCCCCGATTTTCACTTCTGTGCCGTCAGCGTTATAGTATCCTCCGCCATTGCTGATCGCCCAAGTTTCCAACTGCCATGGCAAGTTCTCGACGGATGCGCCGTATTGGACGATGCCCTGCGGATCGAAGCCATCATCGCCTGGATGTTTGCCGTTCTTGTCATTCGTCAGCTTCTTGGCTGTTGCTACGAATTCATCCCATGTCCATGCTTTATCCAGTGCTGACGGCGGATAAGGTACGTTCGCTTTGTCGAACATGTCTTTGTTGTAGTATAGAAGGAGGATTTCATTGGCAGCCGCATAGGCAACGGGTTTGCCTTTGTATGTGTAGGCCAAGCTATCCAGCGGCTTGCTGTCGCTTCCCTCGTACATAGCGCTTACGTCGTTCAGCATGCCTTGGGAGGACCATTGGATAACGCCGTCTTCCCGCATCATCCCCGTATCCGGCAGTTGCTTTGCCGTTGCAAGCGTATTCAATTTGGTCATGTAGTTCTCCCATGGAATGGCTTGCACTTCCACTTCGATTCTGTCTTGGGTAGCGTTAAACTTGTCAGCTACTTCCTGCGTTTTGCTTCCCTCTTCTGCGCTTCCCCACATCGAGTAAATAATTTTGACTTTCTCATTCTTGGAAGTCGTTTTTGTATCGTCGTTGTTGCTGCAGCCAATGACCCCGAATACCAATGCAGCCGAGAGCAGACCTACACCAAGTCTCTTTCCTGCTTTCATTGCCTCGTTCCCCCTTCATCATTTGAAATAACATTTATGTCTAACCGTTTGACCCGACTCCTTGGACATCCCAAGTTGATAAGTTAAACGTTTAGCATCAACATAACTGCCCTATCCTCAGGCTGTGTCCGTTATACCAGGACACTTTTTTCGGAAAGCGCTTTAATTGAATTGTGACATGAAATATCTTCAAAAAAAACAACATTTTTCAACCTGATTTTTAATATTTACAACCTTAGCAAGACTGCCTCGGAATTTCGATGCACTCCACGGATCACTCCACCGATTTCCCGATACCGGACGATCTGCAGGAAACTCTTTATTTAAACGATGAGTATGTTGTATCATAAAAATAACAACATTTTCTAGATTTATATTCACTTTACATTGGGAGGAACGAGTGTGGATTCTGCGATTCTTCACTTTATCTCGCCGCCGATTCCCTATTTCGTAGATTGCGGATATGCCCATTACGGGGTAGGAGATACCCATATCGACCGGAACTGCATCAGAGTATTCGATCTGATTGTCGTCCGCAAAGGGGTTCTCCCGATCGGCGAGAACGGCCATACCTGGGAAATCAATGAGGGAGAAGGACTCATTCTTCTTCCTGACGGACACCATTACGGCAGCGCCCCCTGCAAGGTAGACACAGAAATCATCTGGATTCATTTTCAAACCTTCGGCAGCTGGCAGATGTGCGGTGACATGGACGAATGTCTCGGTAACCAGCTGAAATTGATCGAGGAACACAAAAATTTAGCGTATCTCAACCATGCCGATGTCTGCTCTATCTTCATTCCGAAGCATATGAAGCTGTCGACGAAGGCCATGGAGGCGCTGGAGACCTTCTTCCAGCAGGAGCACGAGCCGCAGTCGCTTCGAAACTGGAGGCGACAAGCTTCCTTTCAGTTGTTCCTGCAGCACCTGGATCGCGATCTCGCTTCCCCCACGAACGTCACCGCGATTCAGCTCGCCGAGCGGATCGAGTTGTTCATCCGCCAGAACTATGCCAGCGAAATCACGAATTCGGTGCTGCAAAAGAAGATGAACTATCATCCCAATTACCTGGCTAAGGTGATGCTCAAAGTGTACGGTATGACTCCCATGACCTTTCTCCTGTATTACCGGCTCGAACAGTCCAAGCGGCTGCTATTGCAAACTTCCTGGTCTATTGCCCGAATCGCAGATGAGGTCGGCTTCCATCATATCTCGCATTATTCTACCTCCTTCTCCAAGAAAGAAGGCCTCTCTCCCTCGGGCTTCCGCAGCAAATTCGCCAAGGAGCGCTGACCTCTGCTGACGCAGCTTAGTCGACGAGAACTTTAGCTTGATACAGACAAAGCCTGCCTGAGCATATATTTCTCTGCTCAAGCAGGCTTTGCTTATATCTTTTCTATTCAATTGCTCCTAATGCTTAGAGCAGTCTGATGAATACGACAAGCTGACAAATTCCTTCGTCGTCGGCAGCTTCTCAAGTGCAATGACCGCCGCCAGCATACTCGCCATTTCCTCTCGGGATAGCGGCTGATCGGGGCCTCAAGCTTCCGCTTCCACAAAGTCTAATAGTCCATGCTCCTTGGCTATCGCTACCCCGTCGAAATACCACGCGCTTTGCTTTACATCCTCGTATGGCGCTGTGCTGCTTGCAGCTGTACCGCGTCCAAGCGCTCTGACGAGCATAGCGGTGAACTCCGCTCTGGTCATGGATTGATTTGGCGCGTACTGTCCTCCGCCAATACCGGCTACTAATCCTTTCGCCGCTGCAAGCTCGACGAACGATTTGCCCCAATGCTTCTGCACATCGGTGAAGCTCACCGCATTGTCTGCTACAACGTATATGCTGTTGGTGTACGAGCTAATCATCGCGTACCATACGCCATTGATTTGCACCTTCTTCGCTGCAACAAACTCAAGCTTCTTCGATGTTTCATTATAGCGGAACGCACCCCATTGCTCCGGCATGTCAGACATATTCTTCGGCATCGGAATTACTCTGGTCAGCGCTTGGCTGAACCTATCTGCCGTTCCAATGGTTTCGTTTGTCTTGGTATTGATGATTTCAATGCTGAAATCCACAATCGCGCCCCTCGCTTTGCCGTTCGGCAAACCGTTTGCGAACGCCGCTTGAATGTCCTTAACACCGGACTTGTCAGTCAGTGTGATCTTGAAGCTGATATCCACGGCTGTAAGGTTATTAGCGGCAAGTAAATCCTTAAGACCCGGTATAAGCGATGCCAGATTGACTGGTACCTGATAACTGCCGTAGGGAGTCTTTATCTCTATGACGAAGATTTCGTTTTTACGCTACCAGCTGGATAATACTTTTGCCGGAATAGTCACAAAAGCTACGCCTTCCTTAGGCTTTACCTCCAACGTAACGGAAGGCTTCGACGCGTCGATAGTCGACGAATCGAGCGGTTGCCCGTTCAAGTCGATTAGAGGCGAGCCGTTTGACGTTGAGGCGTTTGGCGTTACTGTATTGATATTATTGATTGTGATAATCTCGACCGCTCCGTTGCCGGCTTGATCCTCCGTGTATACTGTATAGACTCCGTTTGAAGTTATGTCAAAGCTGTCTCCAGTCAACAGCGTACCGACGCTTGCAAAAAAGTCTTCTGTCCGCGCACCATTCGTCCACTTCATTTTCACAATATCGCTACCCGTTCCGTCGGTTGCCACTGTTATCTTCACCGATCCCTTGGTCGGCGATGCGCTGAATTGCCTCTTTTCCTGAGCTGACGGGAGAGTTAGCTAAAGGCTTTTTACCTTATTGGAGCCAAGGGGGATATGACTCGCTCTAGCTCGTCTTTTCATTATGGGATGTCCGAATCTTGATTAAATGGCTCACGAGGCTTAGTCGACGAGGACTTTTAGCGGTAGATTCAGACGCCGTGCTCCTCCGCATTCGCTCCGTCCGCGCGGGCTGAACCTCGGGGTTCGCCCCCTTTTTGGCTCTACCAAACAATAAAAAAACCACTTCGGATGAAGTGGTTGAATTTATTGTTTGGTGGAGCCAAGGGGGATACGACTCGCTTGGCTCGTCTATCCAACATGGGATGTCCGAATCTTGATTGAATGGCTGTCGAGGCTTAGTCGACGAGGACTTTTAGCGGTGGATTCAGACGCCGTGCTCCTGCACTTGATGTAATTGCTTCGAAGCATTATCAACCGCTCCGTCCGCGCGGGCGAACCCCAATCTAGGGGTTCATCTCCCCTTGGCTAACCATCATAATAAACAGAAAACCACGTCCGGTGGACGTGGTTGATTTGTTTATTATGGTGGAGCCAAGGGGGATCGAACCCCTGACCTCTTGCATGCCATGCAAGCGCTCTCCCAGCTGAGCTATGGCCCCAAATGACGACAAAGATGATGATAGCATGATGTCGCCAAAATTGTCAATCTATATCTCTTAAGCTGTTCAGTGGGCTGTTCAAAGGGTGCTTGGACAACAGGTTGTTAAGCTCTTTCATGAACATATCGATGTCCTTGAACTGGCGGTACACGGACGCGAAGCGAACGTACGCCACCTCGTCTACAGGGTAGAGCTGGCTCATGACGATCTCGCCGATATCACGGCTCTCTACCTCGGCCAGTGCCGTCGTGCGGAGCTCCTTCTCGACCTCTGAGACAATAACCTCGAGGCGCTCGACTGGAACGGGACGCTTCTCGCAGGCGCGGATAAGTCCGCGCAATATTTTGTCGCGGCTGAATTCCTCGCGGCTGCCGCCTTTTTTGATGACGATAAGCGGTGTTTCCTCAATCATTTCGAACGTCGTAAAGCGGCGGTTGCACTTCTCGCACTCGCGGCGGCGGCGGATCGATTTGTTCTCGTTAGCCGGACGTGAATCTAACACTTTCGTACCTGCGTAATCGCAATAGGGGCACTTCATTGGATTGTTTCCCTCCATTCATCCTGATGCTTTATTTATCATACCGATATCGACTTTAGCTTAAGTTATTCCCATACCTTACCTGTAATGAACTCTAGAATAACGCACATAATACAGTTACCAACCGCAAGGAGGTGAACATACATGAGCGCAAACAGCAGCAACAGCAACCAATTGCTTGTACCACAAGCCACTGCAGCATTGGACCAACTGAAATATGAGGTGGCACAAGAGCTGGGTATTGCCATTCCGCAAGACGGATATTATGGAAACATGGCAACCCGTGACGCAGGCTCGATCGGTGGTTCCATTACTCGTCGCCTGGTGCAAATCGCCGAGCAATCTCTTGCCGGCCAATACAAATAATGATTCATTAAGTTTGTATGAATAACAGAAGCCTTGGGAAGCTCGTCCATGAAGCGGCGAGCCTCTCAAGGCTCATCTTATGTTCTAAGTTAAAAGTCAGGGTACAATTCCTTGTACTTATTATAATAATAAATGACGCGTTGTACATAGTGGCGGGTCTCGCCGTACGGAATTTGCTTCACCGTATCCAGCTTTCCATCCCACTCTCCCGTATTCAGCCATTCACTGACTCTCGTCGGTCCGGCATTATATGCGGCAATTGCAGCGATGGAGTTCTGATCGAACCTTTGATGCAAGGAGCTTAAATACCATGACCCAAGCTCTATGCTAACATCCGCGCGATGCTTGAGCATGTCCTCCGTCACTTCGGTGAATCCTGCCCTCCGAACAACATCCTTAGCCGTATTCGGCATCATCTGCATTAACCCAACAGCGCCTTTATCCGACTGACTGCTTGTTTTGTAATTGGATTCCGTTCGAATAACGGCAGCTACCAAATGAGGCTCCAATCCGTAGTTCGAGGCGCTTGCACGAATATCGTCCTTATAATACACGGGATACATATACTCGCCAAGCCAGTCCGACTTCAAGAAAAGGATAGCGATAAATCCTAGCAATAATACGAGCACAACTCGTTTGCGCAAAAGTACCTTCATAATATTCCCTGACTGCGCCAAAAATCATCGATCTGGCGTTCCGTTTCTGCTAGCGGACCGCTATTGTCGATCACCCAATCTGCGCGTCTTCGCTTCTCTTCAATATCCATCTGCAGCGATATTCGCCGCTTCGCTTCCGTCTCATCCATCTGATTACGCCCCATTAACCGCGTAAGTTGAATCGTCTCAGGTACATAAACGACCATTATACCTTCATATAATGCTTGCTGATTCGTCTCGTATAGCAACGGGACGTCGGCAACAACAAGTGCCCCCGGATTCTGCTCGGCATATGTATGTATTCTGTGCTGCATGCGCTGTCTAATCGCGGGATGCGTGATCGACTCGAGCTTCGCTAACGACGCCTTGTCCTGGAACACAATTGCGCCAAGCGCGGAACGATCCAAGGAGCCGTCCGCCTGAAGTACAGCTTGTCCGAAAGAAGAGGCGATCGCCTCAAGTGCCGGCTCTCCCGGCTGAACAACCTCTCTTGCTACTTGATCGGCATCGACCAGCAGCGCGCCGCGGTGGGCGAGCAGCTGAGCGATGGTGCTTTTGCCGCTGGCTATACCGCCGGTTAATCCGATTATCATTCCATTCACCTCGAAGTTATAACAGCTTCATAATACCCATGATGATCAATAATATCCCTGGAAGGAAGGACAGCGTCTGCATCCCGCGCCAATTCGAGCATTGGAACCCAAACCGGATTCCCCCAAGGAGAAAAATAGCGCTGAACGCAGCGATAATAAGCGCCGTCATTAGAGCAGGCAAACCTATCATCGCGGCGCCAAGCCCTGCGCCGAAAGCATCAAGCGACAAAGCGACACCGAGCATAACGGCCTCCGAGGCCGAGATCGTACCCGACTTATCGACGTCGGCGACCTGTGGCGTACGCAGGATCTGGATGACGAGGCCGAGCCGTTTAAGCTCCACCATCACTACGAGCGCTGTGTTGGAAGCGAGAATACGCTCCGTTGCAGAAGCGGAAGACGTTTCCACAGCCTTATGCTCGATAGTTGCCGCCACTTCCTCCGCATCGGCTGTAGCGCTCTGATCGTCGCGCCCGCGCCTTAATTGGAACAAGGCGAAACCGCCAATCACGATGAGCACGCATGCGCCGATCAAGCGAGCGGCGAACTCGGATAAGTAACCCGACAGCCAGCTTCCTACTTGCATCGATAGCCAAATAATAAGTCCAGAGCAGCAGGCAATAATAAAAACCGATAAAAACGGAATTTTGATTCGCCTCAGCCCGTACGTAACTCCAACGCCAAAACCATCCAAGCTAACTGCAAAAGCGATCACTAACAGTGGAGCCAAATGCGCGAACAACGAATTCCCTCCCCGCATCGCGACTGCCCGGTATTAGCGGCCTATGTCTAGGACAGAAGCCGTTGATACGGGCGATCGCCTATGTTCTCTTAACAAGAACATCATATGCGGATAGCGGATGACGGTGCATAACTGTAAGCCTAGCCGATTAAGCGGCTTATGATACTTCGGTGCAGCTATTCCTTAGGAACGGGCTGACACTTCTCGCATATATGCGTTCCTCTGCCGCCCAGGACGAACTTCTTGATGGGACGCGAGCATACTTTGCAAGGCTCGTCCTTCCTGCCATATACAGAGAATGAATGCTGGAACATGCCCATCTCGCCTTGCCCGTTCACATAGGATCGGATCGACGAGCCGCCCGCCTCGACAGCGCGTCCAAGCGTTGTGCGAATCGCCTCATGCAGCCGTTTCCACTCTGCAGGCTTCAGCGAATTGGCTGATCGCTCCGGATGAATCCGCGCCAAGAACAGCGCCTCATCGACATAAATATTGCCTAACCCGACGATATGCTCTTGATTCAGCAGAAGCGGCTTAATGCTCATCTTGCGTTTATCCAGCTTATCGCGAAGCGCCTGCAGGGTGAACCCCGGCTCTAACGGCTCGATGCCCAGCTTGTTAAGCGGCGCCATCTCGAAGTGCTGCCCAGGCTCGAATAGATGCATCGTTCCGAACTGACGGACATCCTTATAACGAAGCTCTGTGCCATCGTCAAAATGAAAAATGACATGCGTATGCAACGGAGTCGGCTCATCAGCCCCATTAACGCTATAACGCCCCTCCATACGAAGATGCGATACGAGCACCAGACCGTCGAGCATGATTAGCAGAAACTTCCCGCGCCTTTCTACGGTTTGAATCGTATGTCCAGCTAAAGCGGCAGCGAACTGCTCCGGCTCAACAGGACGTTGTATAATACGCGGCAGCTTAACGGTTACGGATTGAATACGTTTGCCCGCGACTAGATCGATCAATGTACGTCTTACGGTTTCTACTTCCGGCAATTCCGGCATTTGTCCTCACCTCGCCATCTATTATAACGCAAATAGAGAGCTAGCGGGTTACTTTGCCTCATACCAATTGACACCGAAACTGACATCTGCTTTCAGCGGAACATGCAGCTGCAGCGCGCCGGACATCACTTCCGGAACAAGTGACTTCATGAGCTCCAGCTCGTCCTCAGGCACTTCGAATACAAGCTCGTCATGTACTTGGAGCAGCATGCGGCTCTTCAGCTTGCGCTCGCGCAGCGCTTCGTCCATCTGCACCATGGCTAGCTTAATAATATCAGCGGCAGTCCCTTGAATAGGGGAGTTCATTGCCGTTCTCTCCGCGAATGAGCGCAGATTGAAGTTCGACGCCTTAATCTCCGGCAAATACCGTCTGCGTTCAAGGAGTGTCGTTACGTAACCGTCGCGTCTTGCTTGGACGACGATATCCTCCATGAATTGGCGGACGCCCTTGAACACTTCCTTGTACTGCTCAATGAACTTAGCGGCATCATTCCTTGTAATGCCCAAGTTCTGCGAAAGACCATAATCGCTAATGCCATACACGATGCCGAAGTTAACGGCTTTTGCTTGACGGCGCATATTGGAATCCACTTGCTCGGCAGTAACGCCGAAGACGTCCATCGCCGTCTTCGTATGGATATCCATATCGTGAATGAACGCTTCCTTCAAGTTCTCGTCGTCTGCAATATGAGCTAATACACGAAGCTCGATCTGCGAATAGTCGGCGGCAACGATGTACCAGCCCGGCTCGGAAGGGACGAAAGCCTTACGGATCTGACGGCCTTCCTCCAGCCGGATCGGGATATTTTGCAAATTCGGAAATTGGCTGCTAAGACGTCCGGTTGCCGCTATCGTCTGACGGTAATACGTATGGATCTTGCCCGTCTCTCCGCGCACTTCCTTCAGCAGCCCCTCGACATACGTCGATTGCAGCTTCGCAAGCTGGCGGTAATGCAGAATAAGAGGAATGATCTCGTGATACGGAGCCAGATCCTCCAGCACCTCGGCATCGGTTGAATAACCGGTCTTCGTCTTCTTGCGCGCAGGCAGACCAAGTTTCTCGAACAATATATCGCCCAGCTGCTTAGGAGAACCTATGTTAAACTCCACGCCCGCATGCTTGTATATATCGCTCATAATCGTGGTCAGCTGCGACTCCAAGCTGCGCCCCAAATCTTCAAGCTCTTGTTTCTTCACCGTTATGCCTTGAAGCTCCATCCCTGCAAGCACGCGAGACAATGGCTGCTCCAATTCAAAATACAGCTTGCTCATGCCGCCCTTCGCAAGCTCTGCCGTCAAGATCGGCACAAGCTTCCGAACCGCGTCAGCGCGCAGCGCCAAATGGCGATACAGCGTGTCCGGTTCCGGCACCTTGAACTTCGCTCCCTTGCCATAGACCGCTTCATCGGAAGCGATACCAGGCAGCCCCTGCTTATCCGTAATTGCGCTAAGCGATAACGCTGTATCAGTCGGATCAAGCAAATACGCCGCTAGCTGAACATCGAATGCCGTTCCCGCATACTTAATGCCGCTCCATGCAAGCGCAAGCTCAACCTTATGTAAATCAAAGCCATACTTCGGCATATCCGACCCAGTAAGCCATTCGACTAACCCCGCTGTGAAAGGCTGCTTAAGCGCGCTGTAAGGAAGAACGTACACGGCTTCCGCAACAGCTACAGATACGCCGATGATCTCCGCCTGATGCGGGTTCTCGCCGATGGCTTCGATGTACAAGCCGTGTTCCTCGTTCGTCTTCAGCGCAGATAGCAGCTGCGCCAGAGAATCGCCATCCGATTCGGATGCGATGATCGAAATATTCAGTTCGGCAGCGGACTGTTTCGCCGCCTCGGCTGAATCCACGACTGACTCGCCGAAATCCATACGCTCCAGCAAGGATTTGAACTCCAGCTTGCGGAACGCCTCAGCCAAGGCAGCGCCGTCATAACCGCTATAGCGCATCTCCTCCGTTCCGCTCTCGACCGGAACTTCGCGGAAGATCGTCGCAAGCTTCTTGCTCATCAGAGCGCTGTCTTTGTGCGTCTCGATATTTTCCTTCAGCTTGCCTTTCAGCTCGCCTACATTTTCCAATACTTGCTCTACAGAGCCATGCTCATGCAACAGCTTAAGCGCTGTCTTCTCGCCTACGCCGGGCACGCCAGGAATGTTGTCGGACGTATCGCCCATAAGACCCTTCAGATCGATAATCTGCTGCGGCACTAACCCGTATTTCTCTTGAATCGCTTCCGGCGAGTACATGTCGACCTCGCTTACGCCTTTGCGCGTTACGGCAATCGTAACTTTGTCCGAAGCAAGCTGCAGCATATCTTTATCGCCGGATACGACGACCGTCTCTACCCCTTGCTCATCGGCCCGCTTGGTGAGCGTGCCGATAATGTCGTCCGCCTCATAGCCGGACAGCTCGAATTGCGCGATGCCGAAGGAACGAATCAGATCCTTCAGAACCGGGAATTGCTCGGACAGCTCCGGCGGCGTCTTCTGCCGTCCGCCCTTGTACTCGCTATAGCCTTCGTGGCGGAACGTGACCTTCCCCGCATCGAAAGCAACAAGAACATGGGTAGGCTTAAGCTCGTCCAATAGTTTAAGTAGCATCGTCGTGAAACCGTACAACGCATTCGTATGCTGACCCGCCGAATTCGTCAACGGCGGCAGTGCGAAGAATGCGCGGTACGCTATACTGTTGCCATCAATTAACATCCATTTTTCCATTAACATCAACACCTCGCCTAATGACCTGCTTGCCTTCTATCATACCATAAAATGCCTAGCGCAAAATGGGCTTTCCCAAAGCATCGTCCGCTTTGAGAAAGCCCATACCTGAAGCCTATCCATTCACAACATGCCATGATCGTCCGACATCGCAGCCGGGCGTCCAAGCAAGTACCCTTGCGCATAAGAAGCGCCAAGCTCTCTAACCTTGGCAAGCTCCTCCTGCTGTTCAATGCCTTCGGCTATGATCGATATGTCCATCTTGGCAGCAAGCTGCGCCAATGTATGAAGAATGTGAGCCTTCATCTCATCGAGATGAATATCTTGAATAATCGACCTGTCGACCTTCAAGTAATCCGGACGCAGCTCGACGATCGATTGCAGGGATGAATAACCGGCGCCTACATCGTCGATGGCAATCTGATAGCCTTGGCTGCGGTAATGCTCCAGCGCCTTCTTGACGGCTCCGAAATCCTCGATCGAATTGCGTTCCGTTATCTCGAAAACAACGTTATGCGGCGACAAGCCCCGCCGCTCCAATAAGCTAAGCGTCTGACCGGGCGAGAACTCCGGGTCCTCGATAATTTGAGCCATCACGTTGATGAACAGCTTCTGCTCGCGCTTAAGACCGCCGCAGCCTTCGATCGCCTTCTCTCTCGCCAGTCGATCAAGCGCATAGGCTACCCCTTCCTGCTCAGCGAACGAGAATAAAGCCAGCGGTCCTTCGAACCAAGTTCGCTCCCGCGTCCTCGTCAGTGCCTCGAAGCCGAACACTTTATCCTCGCCGAGTGCCATGATCGGCTGGTAGACAGGATCGATCGACCGCTGCTCCATCAGTCGATCGAATGCCCTGCGCTTGATGCTCCGCTCCATGCCGCCCGCCGATTGCCCGTGCAGCATCGCCTGCTTGACCGCTTCGTACCAAGCAGGTTCTTCGTCCTCGCTGCTCGTGAGCTCGGCCACGGCTGCGCCGATGTACAGCTTGCCGCTCCAGTTCTGCTCGGTCTGCTCCCACATATGCGCAGCGAAGCGCTGTTCCCAATTCGACGTATGCTTGAACGCCGTCTCCAGCAGCCAGCCCTCCATCGTTTCTCGGCGACCGCCCGGAAGACGCATATAGATGAATAGATCGTCATGAATCCAATCCATTCCCTCGAACAACACAGAGCTCTGGAACGCCGCCTCGCTCTCGCGCTGGGCGAACTGCTTCCACTCCGCTCGAAACGACTTGCCGCTGCCGCTCTGTTCCGGTTCGCCGGATTGCTGCCATGACAAATACAGAACGCCGATTAATCCGGATTGACCGGCTAATACGCCTGACATTGTCCATATTCCGCTTCCAAACTGGCTGATACGCTGACTTTCACGTAGACGTTTCACGTATATTTTCGATCCTCTCCATGATGCATTCCTGTTATATGCTCGAGCACATAGACGCTGCCCTTGCTCGCCTTCGCCCGCTTCTTCAGCTTCGCGGCAAGTCTTGATATGTCCTCAGGCGTCAAGGGCACAATGCCGTCCCAGAGCATGAGCGATAAGGATAACGTGACGCCTTCCTGCTCGACGATATTGCCGTGGCGGTCTTCTACGGATGTAACCTCGACTCCCCCATAGAAAGCTTTGACACCTTGCTCGAACCTCATAATTAACGATTGGCAGATCAACTCTGCTTGGCCGGCTCCCGCTACGATAATGAAGTCATCGCCGCCGATATGACCGACGAAATCACCCTGCGTTCCTTGCAGCTCCAGCTCCTTGCATAACGTCTCGGCCAAGTATCGAATCATTTCATCGCCAAGTCCGAAGCCGAAGCAATCGTTGAACCATTTGAAATAGTCTAGATCCGCATAAATAACAGCGAAGGGAATACCTGCCTGAATTCTTCGCTGAAGCTCTGACTGAATGCCTTCATTGCCTGGCAGACCCGTCAACGGATTGGCCTCCCTAGCCGCCTCCGTTCGCATCGCAGTCATACATTCCAGTATCGACCGAATCGAGGCCGCACCAGCCAATTGACCGTTCTGAGTGATAATAACGACATCGTACAGATGGGCATAATGCCTGCTCATCGCCAGCTGCGACACTTGCTCCACCGGCATCTGCTCGTCCACGATAAGAGGCTGATCATTCATGATTCGCTCCACCCCCCTGTTCCAATAGAGCGGCAGACCGAATTGCCCCGCCAGCAGCTGATGCAGCTTTTCCTTCATGAGCAGCCCGACTGGGCGGTTGTCTACGACTATTATCGCGCCGGGCGCCTTCGGGTTCGTGTCGAACATGTAGGCAACCTCAGAGACGAGCGTCTTTGATTGGAACACGGGAAAAGGACCTGCCAGCTGTCCGATTGCAATAGGCTTACCCGTATGGTAAAGCACAATCGGCTGCTTTCTTGCTTTCTCGCTCGGCTGAACGGTTAATTCAGCCGGCTCCCCTGCATCAGCCTGCCCGAAGACGTATGGCACGGCAGCCGAGTATGTATTCAGCAGCATAGCGTCCCGCAGCAATCGGTAGACGACCGTCTCTGTCGAGCGGCCGGCGGAGGAAGGGAACGCCACGGCGAATCCGATATGCGCCTTCACCGAATCCCTCCTCGTGTGGGAATCGCCCATATTCATTCGATTGTTCAATTGATCGGCGGCCGATTGCGCGAGCTGCTCGATTGGCTGATCACCGGTCTGCCTAGCAAGCAAATAATAATATTCGTTCTCCAGTCTCAGCCGCCAAAACATCCTTCGTTGGTCGCTCTCCCATAGCAGAAGCGACGGCTCTGCTGCCGTCTGCCCGCTATCGATGCGGACATAGATCGCGCCGATGCCTCCATTATTCCAGCGCTCCTTAATTCCCCGAATCATATCCCTGTTGAACAGACCATAACCAATCTCTTCCATTAGGATCCCCTCGTTGCTTGCATGTCGTTAATGCTCACTTTAGTCTTAACACTAACAAACATTTGTGAAGTAAGATGCGTGAAAACGTTAAATTTCGGTAAACTTCTACAAATTGTGACATTAGGAATCGATATCGACTCAGCCAAGCTTATCGTTCATTGAAGGACAATGACGTGGATGTTTTAAAAAAAATGAACGGAGCCCATCAACAGATGTTGATAGGCTCCATGGGTTTATAAATTAGAATGGATTCATGACGTGGAAGAACACATTCGGACTCGCCATCCGGTAGTAATGGCTGCTCCAGCCGACGCCTTTGCTATTGAACCGATTAACGGTGCTGAACGGCAGCCGCTCCTGCTCCAATTCCTCGATCCGGTCGAGTTCTCCGCTCGCGTAAGCGAGCAAACGGACCGCTGCGGTATCGAGCCTATTGATGACGCCGCCGTAGCGAATGTCTAGCACCTCCCATCCGAACGGCTTGAACATCTTCAGCCATTGCGTGCGGTGAGCGATGCGAAGCTCATTGACCGCCGCCGCGATAGCAGGAATCCCCTCGGTCGCCGCATGGCGCAACGTCGCCTTATCCCTGTTATCATACGCTCGCTTCAATTGTAAGCCTAATTCGCTCTTCTGCTTCAGTACCGCGCTCAGCTTCTGCGGAACGTCGAAGATCCAATCAAGTGAAGCGCCTTCGACTCTCGCATTCTGGAATTTCTCTTCAAGCGCCGCATAATGCGCATTTAACGGCAAGCCGTCGATCTGGAAGTCGAACAATCCGAGCAAAACGTCTTGATACAGCAGAAACTTCGAAGGATTGCTCTGCTTCCGGTTGTCCGGCTCGGAGCCGGGCACCTCGTCCAAGTCCTTCATCAGCAGGTATGCGTCTGCCTCGATGCCGGTGCAGAACTTCGCCCGTTCGGCAACGACGCTCCAGTCCGGCTTCTCTTCCGAATAAGCGTGCTCCGCGTAGAGTTGCAAGCCTAGCAGCGCCGCGAACGGATTGCCTTCGTTGCCGTCGTCGCCCCACATCGTCGCGTACGCCTCGCGTATGCCTTCGCGCTTGCATGCTTGCAGCGCGACATCGGAAGCGTTCAACGACATGCCGTAATTGACGCCGAATGTATTGAAGATCCACACCGCTCCGGCAAACACAAGGTTGCAGCCGAGCGGGCGGTGATTGGATATGACGCTCGCATAATGCTTTGGCTCCATATGAACATAATCCCAGTACACCATGTCTACATCCTTCGGAATTCGACTGGCCATCTCTTCTGGAATTTTCGTATCTGTATTGTAATAATCGCTTTCAGTGCCTCCGTTGCCGACCGCGAGCTTCAAGAACATATCGCTCCACATCATCGACTTCAAGCCAAGGCGACGAGTGACGTCAAGCACCTTATTCAGATGTCCGGTCATGATGTCTATTCGGTCAGCATATCCGTAGCGATCCAAGTACTTGCCCCGCCCAAGCTCTTCCGCCTCGTCCATTCCGATATGGATTTTGCGGCTGCGGAATGGCGCGGAAGCCGAAAGAATCATGCGCTCGACGAGCTGGTCCACCCGTTCATCGCCGACGAGCAGCGCGCCCTTCGTGTCCTTGTACGCTTTCACCGGCTCCCACTTGAGGAACTCCTCCAGATGCGCGAGCGTCTGGATGCTCGGGAACGCTTCGATACCGAACATGTCGGCGTAGTCGTCGATTTCCTTCAATTCCACCGCCGAATAGCGCCCGCGCATGTAGCCGAAATAAGGCTCGCCCTCGATCGCGTAAGTATCTTCCATATACAGCATGACCGTATTAAGTCCCATAAGCGCCATTCGATTCAGCATCGTCTTGAATGCGCCTACCGTCAGCACGCCGTTGCGGGATAGATCGAACATCGGTCCGATCGAATCGAACTGCTGCTTCTCTATGCGCATTAACGACTCTCTCTTGCGCGCATGCTGCACGACCAGGCCAAGTCCGCGATAGAATTGATGCTTTCGCTCATAACGGATACACGCTTTCCTCTCTCCCGGCACGTATCCGACTTCCAAGCCGTCCGATGCACGGCCGACGACCACCTTTATCCCCTCATTCTCTTCGAGCGCATAATCCGATTCAAGCTCAATGCCTAGCTCTGTCGCGATGGCCCGAATGCCCGGCAGTAACTCCTCGTATAAACCTTCGAAATACAATTTCATAAGGAACACTCCTCCCCGAATATGACGCTGAGCCCGCACCACCGTGGTACGGACTCAGAGAGTTTGGCTTAACCTTTGACGGCGCCTGCGACCATGCCCTGCATGATCGATCGTTGGAATATCAAATAGACAATAATCGTCGGCACGACCGCTATCGCCAGCGCGGCCATCGTCAATTCGTAGTCGGTCATGTAGCCCGTTGCGAACTGCGACAGACTCAGCGGCAACGTCTTAAGCGCAGGCTTGCTGATGAACACGAGCGCGAAGGAGAAGTCGTTCCAGAACCGCAGGACAGCTAAGATGCCCACCGTCGATAACGCCGGAGCAGATAGCGGAAGCATGATTTTCGAGAAAATCCCCCAGTATCCCAAGCCGTCGAGGTGTGCCGCTTCTTCGATTTCTTTCGGAAAAGTGTTCATGTATGCTTGGATGATAAAAATAGCGATTGGCAGCTCGAACGCAACGTACGGAAATATAAGCGCACCGTATGTGTTGAGAAGATGAATCTTGTTCATGACGATGAACAGCGGGACGAGCGTGCTATGGATCGGAATGAGCATGCCAAGCAGGAATATGCCCATGACAGCTAACTTGAAACGGAACTGGAACCGGGACAGAATGTACGCGGCGAGTGCACCGATCGCGAGCGTAAGCACGAGCGACGCACCTGTCACGATGACGGAGTTGAGCATGCTCGTTCCCATATCGGATACTTTCCACGCACGGGCGAAGCTGTCGAACTTCCAGCTGGTCGGCAGTTGGAACGGGCGGGAGTAAAATTCCTCGTTCGATTTGAATGCACTAATGAACAACCAGTATAGCGGATAGAGCGTGACGAGCGCGTAAAGGGTCATCAGACCATTCGCGAGTCCGCTGCTGAAACGGCGACGCAACATGTGAGGTCCCCCTTATCGGTTTTTCGATTTCATGAGATATTGGCTGCCGGCGACCAGGATCAAGCTAATGATGATGATTGCGGTCGATACTGCGCTGCCGTAACCGAAACGGTAAATCGCGAATGTATTATTGTACATATAAGACGCGAGCAATTCTGTCGAATGTGCAGGACCGCCTCCGGTCATGATATAGATCAAGTCGAACGACTTGAGACTGCCGGAGATGCAGAGGACTACAGCGACTTTGATCGTGTCCCATATTAATGGCAAAGTTAGTGAGAACAGTTTGCGGGAGCCTTGAGCTCCGTCGATTTTGGCTGCGTCGTCAATCTCGCTTGGAATGTTGTGAAGCGCAGCTATGAACATGACCAAGTAAGGACCAATGTAGTTCCATATGATTGGGACCATGAGCGAATACATCGAGATGTCCGGGTCGCCTAGCCATTGACGCTTCCAAGCTCCGAGGCCGAGACCATCCATCAGGAAGTTTAAGATACCGATTTCCGGGTGATAAATATAGCCCCAAATGATACCGACGACAACCGACGACAACACCATGGGCATGAATACTGCGGTACGGATGAACTTATGAAGCCAATTGTTTTTGAGTAGCAGCAACGCCAGCACCAACGCGATTGGCACTTGGCCGAACACGGATGCGACAACGACGAGCATGTTGTTTTTTAATGAACGCCAGAACACTTCGTCATGAATAATTTCCGAATAATTCTCGAAGCCGATGAATTTCGCGGCTCCGATTCCTTTCCAATCAAAGAAACCATAATAGGCAGACCATATAATCGGGACAATGACGAAGAAAGAAAACAAAAGCAGCGCGGGAAGAAGACCGATAACGATAAATCTTCTGGTGCGTACGGCAGACGTCATAACGCCCCCTCCATTTCGATCGCTAGTAGAATGGTAATCCGTTCTTCCCCCCAGCCTTAACTAAAGAGGAAGAACGAATCCCGAATGAATTGTTATTGTGTGAAGAGTGAAGATTACTTCGATTCTTTCTCGATTGCTGCTTGTACCTTCTTCGCGATTGCTTCCGGCTTGCCGCCCATGAGCAGCTCCTGCAGGCCGTTGTTCAGTTCGTCGGCTACTGCGGAGGACAAGACACCGTCATATACCGGAGTACGAGTAACGCTGTTCACAAGCTCGTATACTTCGGCGAAGATCGGAGTAACCTTCGATTTATCAAGATCAACCTTGTAGCTGACGAGTTGGTTGCTTTCCAGAACGCGCTTCTGAGCGTCCGGACCAGCCATCGCGTACATGAGATCATATGCCGCTTGCTTCTTCGCGCCATCTACTTTCGCGCTCATGCCGATACCTGTTCCAACGACACCGGAGATCGTGTTCGGATCACCTTTGCCGCCAGGGATGGAAGGCAATACGGCCGCACCCATCTGATCAAGAGCTTCCTTCGAAGCCGAAGCCGCTAGATTCGTCAATGCCCAGCCGCCGTCGATCATCATAGCCGACTTGCCTTGAGCGAAGTATTGTTCCATTTGCGTATTGTCGATGGAGTTGAAGCCTTCTTGGAAGGCGCCTGCATTACCGAGCTCTTGAAGGTAAGCGAGCGACTGCACGAACTCAGGATCCGTGAATTTCGCACCATCTTGGGCTGCCGCTTTCAAGAACCATTCCGTACCCGTCACGCGGTCAGCCAGCGAGCTGAAAATACTCGATTGCGCCAGCCATGCCGCTTTGTTGCCTAGCGAGATTGGCGTAATTTTCTTTTCTTTCAATACTCCGACAGCATTCATCAGATCGTCCCACGTTTTCGGAGGCTGCAAGCCGTTCGCCTCGAGAATCGATTTGTTATAGAACAGAATCGAAGTCGGGGACAACGCGATCGGTGCGCTGAAGATGTCTTCGCCGATCGTGAAGCCGTCGAAGGAGCCTGGGAGGAATCCTTCTTTCCACTCCGGCTTGCTGTCCAGCAGCTCGTTCACTGGTTGAAGCAGGTTGCCAGCTTGGAATTCCTTTGTCATAACGCCCGGCCACATCACGAACAGGTCAGGCATTTCATTTGCTGCCGCTACCGTTTTAAGTCGCGTGCGGTAGCCGTCTGGCGGAATAGCCTGAACGTCTAGCTCTACTTCCGGGTGATCCTTCTGATACTGCTCGATGATGGAGCGCATCGTTTGGGCGCGTTGATCGTCGCCTGTATAGTTGTGCCAGATCGAAAGCGTTACTTTCTCCTTGCCGTTGTTATCGGAACCGTTGGGAGCCTTGCCAGCTTCAGTATTGTTGCCGCAAGCGGCCAGTACGAGTGAGGCGGTGACGAGCGATGTAGCAACGATAGAAAGCTTCTTGTTCATCTAAAAATCCCCCCTGATAAATGTTTGTAGTCTTCTGCAACAGTGTTGCGATGGAATACTTTCAGTATAAGCCCGTCGATTGCGGAGAGGCAGGGGACACACTTCAGATCGAGGGGGGACATCGATCAGGTCTTATTGCGGTATTCGGACGGCGTCTGCCCGGTCGCCTTCTTGAACAGCTGGCCGAAATATTTAACGTCCTCGTAGCCGACACGGCCCGCGATATCGCTGATCTTGATCGGGGTGCTGTCCAGCAGTTCCTTGGCGCGGGTAATACGTTCCTTTGTTACAAACTCAATATAGGTAAAACCGGTCTCCCGTTTGAACACTTCGCTGAAGTGGTTCGGATTCAGATGGACATGCTTCGCCACCTGCTGCAGCGTTAAGTTTTTGTCCAGATGGTCGTTAATGTACGCAATCGCTCGTTTGATATATGATACCCGCTCTCCAGACATCGTTTCCGTGTACAGGTCCATGATCGACTTCAGCGAGCGGAACAACGACTCGTGCACATTTTCCGAGCGGTTGAGTAGATCTGTGCGTAACTGCTCAGCCATGGGAGGCTGGCCCCCAACCGTTGCAATGACTCTCTCCAGCCAACGTCGTCCAGACAGAACGATCGATTGTAAATACGCGTGCATAGTGTCCGGCGTCACTTCGGGATCAGACAGCTGGGCGGACACCGTCTCGTCGACCCAGTGGCGCAGCTGGATCACGCTTCCGGACTTTACGATGGCGATGAACTTCGTTTCCTCCTCTTCCGAGCAGACCGTCTTGCCCCCCGCCCGGTCCTTCACCATCTCATACCGGATGAACGCATCTTCTTTGGAAATGGATAGGTACGTGAATGCATGCTCGGCTTCCTCAAATGATCGCTTCAGTTCCTCGATCGACCTTGCGGCAGAACCAATGGCCACGAACAACTTGCACTTGAGCTTCCTGCTGACTCTTCCGAGCTCCATCTCGAGCCTCTCCGAAGTTGTCACGCCTGCATTGAGGTTCACGACAACGAGAACCCGATCCTTATGCAGCAGCGTCTCGCAAGGCAATATCTCCTGTACCATGTTTGCGACGGCAAAATGCGCGAGCGACAAGTCCTCCGGCCGTCCTCCCCACCCGCTCGCAGACAGCAGCAGCACCTGCAACGACAACTTCTGCTCCGCAAGCCCAAGACACGGCAGCAGCACGCTGGCCGATTCGACCGTCTGATCGCTTAGCATCCCTTCTCTGGCCAGCTTCTCGAGCAGACGATCGCGGACCGCCGATCGGCCGCGGCTCTCCTGCTTAATGGACTCCCAGCGCAACTGCAACCGCTGCTTCGCCTTCATCGCCGCCCTGATGATTTCTTCGGGTCGGCTCGACTTCAGCAAGTAATCACTCACCCCTTCGCGGAGTGCTTGCTGGGCATAGGAGAACATATCGAAGCCGGTCAATATAATGATTTCCGTATCCGGCGAAAGCTTCTTTATCTCGGCCGCCAAGCCGATGCCGTCCATGCCCGTCATCTGTATGTCGGAGAGCACTATGTTCGGCTGTTCGTCCTGGAACCGGTCCAGCGCTTCCTCGGCTGAAGCGGCGGGCGGGAGAAGCTTGAAGCCAAGCTCCTCCCAATTGATGACAGTGCTGAGTCCGTTGCGGATGATGACCTCGTCGTCCACGATCATGATTTTCATGCGATTGAATCCTCCGTTACCGGCAGCGCGAACGAAATTTTCGTCCCAGCGCCTGCCGTGCTTTCGATTTTTAGCCCCGCGTCGGCACCATAATGAAGCAGCAGCCTCAGATGCACGTTCCGAAGTCCGTAATGGTCCTTGGACTCGCCTCTTGTATCTTCCGGCTCGTTAAGCCGGGCAAGAATAAGCGCCAGCTTGTCCGGCTCGATGCCCGCTCCCGAATCTTCCACGGTGAACACCATCGACGACGCTTGCAGATTCGCATACACGCTGATCTCCCCCCTGCCCGGCTTCTTCAGCAAGCCATGGACGAGCGAGTTCTCGATAAGGGGCTGGAGCAATAGCTTCAGTATCTTCTTGCGGTACAATTGCGGATCGATCGCGAACTCGATGTCGAACTGATCCGGGTAGCGGATCGCCTGAATGTTCGCGTAATGGCGTACGTGAGCGATCTCCTGTTCGACGGAAGTGAACTGGGCGCCCTTGTTGAGACTGAAGCGAAGAAAGTCGCTTAAGTTGCCGACCATATCTGCCGTCTGGTGATCCTTGCTCATTAGTGCCATCCAATGAATGGACGAGAGCGTATTGTATAGGAAGTGAGGATTGATCTGCGCCTGCAGCGCCTGCATATCGGCTTCCGTCCTTATCGCTTCGTTGCGCTTTACCTGGTCGGTCAACGCCTCGATTTTGCCGCTTAGCCTGTTGTAGCTGCGCACGAGCTGACCTACCTCATCCATCGATTCCACCGGATACATGCGCATCGGCTCCTCTGGGTCGGTCTTGTTCAAGAAATTCGTCAGCATGCGAAGCGGACGGGTGAGCCGTTGAACGAAGAACACGACGAGCACAACGATGGCCAGCAGCGAGACGCCGACTGCCACGGCGGTAAGCGTAAGCACGTATCGGTTCTGCGCCTTGTAGTCGGCGAAAGGAATGACGCCGATTAACGTCCAGTCGGCCTCGGACAGCTTGTGATACAACACCGTCTTCTTGTCTCGCCCGATTCCGTAGTTGACGGAGCCTGCTCCTTCTTCTAGGCGCGACAGCTCCGGCAGAATGTTGGCGATGTTGTTCGGAAGCGGGGACATCGAGCCCGACAGGACATTACCCTTCCCGTCAATGAGCAGCATGAAACCGTTAGCGCCGATACCTGATTTCTTGAGCGTATTCTCCACTACCCTCTCATCAAGGCTGATAACGAGCTTACCCAAGTTTTTGAACGAATTTACGTTGCGGATCGGACGAATGAGCGAAATGATGTTCTTCTTCCCCGCCGCCGTATGAATCGGATAAAGCGACGTCCACCAGTAGGGATGATTGGCGAAATAATCCGGATCGTGAATCGTAATATCGGGTACGCTTACCTTGAAGATCGTCGTGTTGGACACTGGAAGCGCTTCGCTAGCGGGATAAATCGTAATATCCGATATATAATTCTTGGAATACATCAGGTTGGACAAAAATTCGGTCATACGGTTCTGCCGCATGTTCGCTTCTTCCTTAGAGACGTTCAAATATAGCTGAACGTCCTTATTTCCGATGAGGAACAAAGAACTGTTCTCGATGTCGCGCATAATAAACTCGAGGTTGGAGGCCATCTGCTTCATGATGCTCATACCCGATTCCTTCTGTTTTTTCTCGGTTAAATCGGACGCGATAAAATAAGAAAACAAACCTAATGATAATAGCGGCAACAAAATCGAAATGAGGAGCAGGAACGTGATTTTGCGCTTCAACGATCTTCTGAACCAGCCGTTCATGCCGTCCATTCGACCTCCGTCCGTTCAAAATGAAGTTCATTTATATAGCAGCTCTACTACATATTCTGAGCTATTAAGCCAGAGTGAATATTATAATTTCCTATATTTCAAAACAAACTCCCTCTCGGAAGAGAGGGAGTAAGCCGTTCACACGTCGTAATTGACGACGTAATGATGTTGATCTGTATCGTACAAGCCTTCGCTATATTCGACCGGCTCGCCATTCTCGTCGTAAGAGTAGCGCGCTCGCTTCAGCAGCGGTTTGCCTGTTCGGAGCTCAAGCGCCTCCATTGCACGTGGAGGCGCGCTGGCTGTAACGGAAAACTCGTCGCGGTACTTGTCCAGCGTCACTTGACGCTCTTCGAGTAAGTCGTATAGTGACTGCTCATTCAAGTCGTTAGGTTCGATCCCGGACACCTTGTCAGTCAAATAATGCGTGTAGTAAATATAAGGCGCACCGTTAAGCCGATATAGGCGCTCGATCTTCACGCATCGATCGCCAAACAATTGCCTGGCGACCGAGCCTTCCTCGGTCAAGATGACTTCCGCAGCAAGCAGCTCCTTGCGGATGCGGTATCCTTCGTCGACGAGCACCTCCGTGAACCGCTTCAGCTTCGACAGCTTCGAGGACGAAGTGTTGCGGATGACCTTCGTGCCTTTGCCGCTTCCCTTGTCCACGTAGCCATCTTGCGCGAGCTCCTTGATGGCGGCGCGCACCGTAATTTTGCTGACGCCAAATTCCGCTTCCAATTGCGGCTCGGAAGGAATCAACGTGCCTACCGGGTACGTCCCGTGAAGAATTCGGTCCTTCAATACGCTCATGACCTGCAAGTAAAGCGGTTTGTTGCGAGAACGCCGCACAGCGGCACCTACCTTTCCACGTCGCCGACGGCTCCCGTCATGGCGCGAATAATGTCTTGCTCACCCGACATCGGCGTATCTCCGCTAATCGTATGAGCGAGCATGGCTGCCGCGACGGCGAAGCGGACCGTACGGTCCGGCTCGAATCCGCTGAGCTCGCCATGCAGGATACCGCTTGCGAACGCGTCGCCCGCTCCAATTCTGTCGTGAACGGCAAATGTTACCGGATCAGCGAAGAAGAAGCCGTCTTTGTACAAATAACCTTGCAGCGTATGCGTATTATTCTCGTTGATGGTGCGATGCGTGCCCGCGATCGCGGAGATGCCGTACTTCCTTGCGACTTGGGGCATAAGCTCGGTCAACTGGTCGAACCGCCCTGTTTGTTCCGTTGCCATGCCAAGCGTTCGTATGGCGTCTTGCTCGTTCATCAGGACGATATCGGCCAGGGAAAGCATCTCTTCGTAATAAGGCCGCGCCTTCGCATGGCCGTCTTCTCCCCAATGACCAGGACGATAGTTGCAATCGAATACGATCCGGCGGCCCTTCGCCTTGACCGCCCGTGCCAGCGCGATCAGGTGGCTGCGGACGAGGTCGTTCATCGCCAGCGTAATGCCGCAAAAATGCGCGATTTCGACGCGCTCTGCGATTGACTCGTAATCGTATGTTCCGGCTGGCGCCGTGTTAAAGCTGCTTGCCTGACGATTGGAATAAGTGACCCGGCCAGGGCGTGCGCCGAAGCCGTTCTCCAGAAAATACATGCCGATGTATTGCCCCGACCTGACGACGAAATCCGTCGACAACCCGAGCTTGCGCGCGAACGCTGCGGCCGCGTCTCCAAGCGGATTGCCCGGCAACGTCGTGACGAGCTCCGCACGATGCCCGAAGCGAGCGAGCGCGGAACCGACGTTAACGCCTGTTCCGGAGAACGAATAATGCAAGCTGCTTGCTTGTGTCAGCAGCTCGTAACCAGGCGTCTGCAGCCTCATCATCACTTCGCCGAAGACAGCAACTGCCTTACGATCGTCATGGTTACGTTCAGCCATGGGCGTCAACCAATCTCTTCATCGTAGCCAGCAATGTCTGGACGTCTGCCACGTTCGTCTTGCCCGTCGCCTTGTCGATGATCGACGAGTAGACATGGGGGATAACTTGAGGGACGCCCGCTTCCAGCGAAATGCGCAAAATCGGTTCGAAGTTGTCCATGTCAATGCCTCCCGTAGGCTCAAGCGCGAAGCCTTCCTCGCCGCATGCTTTCGCTACTGCTCGAAGCTCGTCTTCCCGGCTTAATCCGTTCATCGGGAAATACTTGAGCGCGTTGCCGCCCATGTCCCGGACGAGCGCGATCGCGGTCTTGACCGGCACGATCGCTTGCTCCGGCTGAGCAGCGCTGTAGGGTCCAGTCGAAATGTTGACGTACCCCACTTGCCCCGTCGGCGAGACAAGGCTGTTGATCCAGCACTCTTGACCGTTCAAGTTGGCACGAGTCGCGCCGACCGCCGGGAATACTTGGTTAATATGCGTGCCCGGATAATATTTCGCAATCTCCGCTACGACCGCCGCTTGCCGATTGTCTCCCGCTCCGAGACCGATGGAGACAGCGTCGTCGATCGCCTCTCCATACTGCTTCATCGCTTCGACGGCTGCTTCGACAGTCGGATAGTCTTTGGACAGTACGCCAACAAGCACATGCCCTTCTGCGGCATCGAATACTTCTTTGGCATTCTCTACGCTGTTCGCAAGCACATTCAGCGCTGCGCGGCTATTATACAATCGTCTGTTCATGTTGGACATATTAGTTGCCTCCCGTTAGCTTGCTAATAGTTGCTGCAATCACGTCAATGTCGTCGCCGAGCAGCGGACGCGGATCGATGTCGAAGTAGCCCTGCTTCACGCCGTAGTCGCGCGTATAGATAGCGATGTCGCCGTTCTGCAGCCGCTGGACGACTTCTTTGGCCGATGTGCCCGTCAGCGCAGGATCGATCTGAATTCTAGCGCGGAATATCGCCCGCCCCGCCTCGTCCTGTACGATCGTCACTTGAACGCCCGGTTGTTCGCCGAGCGGCATAAGCGCTTGAAGCGCCGCCTTCTCCCGCTCGCTGTTATCCGGCTTGTTCAGATACTCGTCCAGCGCTTGGAGCAAGCCGAACGTCGTCTCCTTGCCGACCTTCATGCTGCGGCCGATACCATGCAATTGGACCTTCACCATCTCCACGTAATGCCGTTTGCCGCCGACAATGCCCGATGTCGGCCCTTCGATCGCTTTGGAGCCACTATAAATCGCCAAGTCCGAGAACTTCACGTACTTGCGAATATCCTCTTCCGCTGCCGCATCGACGATGAGCGGCACGCCGCTCTGCTGCGCTACCTCCCATGCCTCCTCGACGGAAATCATGTTCTTCTGCACCGCGTGATGGGATTTCACATACAAAATCGCTGCCGTACGTTCGCTGATCGCATCCTTGATATGCTCGGCTTTGCCTTCGTTCGCGTAACCGACTTCTAGCAACTTGCCCCCGCCGAGGAATACCATCGTCTCCACCGGCGCTCCGTATTGAACGTTATGACCCTTCAAAATAATGATTTCGTTCTTTTCTATCGGATCTTGGTGCAGCCGTTCGCTTCTGCGCCGATTGCCTTGCGTTACGATACCGGCCACGCATAACGCGATACCGCTAGAAGCAGAGTTGACAACGACTGCCGCTTCCGATCCGAGAATCCCGGCGATATGATCGCCCGCCTTATCAACGAGATCGGCGATTTCCACGTAGCTTTGCCCCCCGCGCTTCATCGCATCCATAACCGTGTCGGTTGGTGCCGATACGCCGAGGATGCTCATGCGCCCGCTTGCGTTAATGACACGCTTCAATCCGTATTTAGCATTCAACAAATTTGCCATTGACGATTACCCCTTTTGCCCCAATATGTTGATCTCCCACGCGCTTCTCCCCTTCGGAGTCGATAAACTCCGTCTTCTCATGCTTCACGGCGAAAAAGGTAAGATGCGCTTTGTCGCCTACTTGGATACGTCCGAGTTCGGGCTTGTTCAACCAGTTCGCTGCCCGAACGGTAACGGCGTCAACCACATCGGCTAGCGGGTAGCCCAGTAACAAGAACTTGGACATGACATGCGCCAAGCTGTGAACGGGACCTCTCAGTCGGTTGCCTCTATAGATATCGGAGCTAATAGTGTCGAACCCGATCCCGCTCTCCTTCGCGGCTTCAGCCGTCTTGAACGAGAAGCTGGCTGTGCCGTGTCCGACATCCATACGCACCCCTCTGGCGATTGCTTCCTTAAGCTCCGGCAACGGTTGCCCGGCATCGTCGAACAAATTATTGCTCTTCCCGTTCAAATAATGAGTTACGACATCGTTCTCATTCAACAATGGCAATATATCCTGGATTCGAGGCGGCGCCGAGCCAATATGAACCATAATCGGCAAGCTCATCTGATCTGCCATTGCTCTAGCTATCCTCAGCGGTTCAATGCCGCTTTCCTTCACGACGCTCCCGCTCATTCTTGCTTTCAAGCCGACGATGAAGTCTGGGTAGCTGCGAACGGCTTCTACCGCCAGCTCGCGGTCGATCCAGCTGAGGTCGGATAACTCGTCAATCCGATGCAATCCGATCTTCGAGACGTTCAGCAACGCCAGCACGTTCGTGAGCGCTTGTTCCCGGCTTGACGCCAATTCGCCGATCCGATCCGCCCCGCAGCTTCCCGCGTCGACGATCGTCGCGACTCCTTGCCCCACGCCGATCTCGTCGATCTCATCTCCGTACGGGTCGAGCTCGGCGAACGCGTGAACATGCACATCGATCCAGCCGCTGGAGACATACAATCCAGAGCCGTCTCTGACGTCATTCCCTTCATTCGCGCGGCCCGCAGCCGTTACTTCCGTAATGATGCCGTGCTCGACGGCTATATCGATTGCTTCGCCATTCGTTCGCTTAACGTTGCGCCATACGATCCGTTCTTGCTTCATGCAGCTCACCTTCAATCCAGTTAAGATTATAACGTTATAATGTTTAAAGTACACTGATTTTAGGCTCAGGTCAACAAACATTATAATGTTTGTTTGTTCACATAGAAAAAAACCGCAGAGGAAGTCCAGCTGCGGCGCGGACTTCCTCTGCGGTAAGGTTTATTGTTCGATCATTTAAATTATTGATTCAGGTCAGGACGGTTGCCCGTAACCAAGTAAACGACGCTTTCGCCAATATTCGTTGCGTGGTCGCCGAATCGCTCCATATAGCGGCCAACGAAGCTAAGCAGTGAAGCCTGGGCGATATTGCGAGGGTTCTCCATCATGAGCGAGAATAGCTCGCGCGTGATCTGACCGTACAACGCATCGACCTGATCGTCGTCCTTTGCCATTTTGTAAGCAAGATCTACATTCTCCAGCACGAAGGATTGAATCGACTCATACGTCATCGTCTGAACGATCTCCGCCATGCGCGGCAAATCGATCAGCGGCTTAATGAGCTCTTGTCCTTCTAAACGCAATACGACCTTCGCCACGTCAACCGCGAGATCGCCCATTCGTTCGAGGTCGCTGGCAATCTTGAACGCCGACAAAATGCGGCGCAAATCCTTCGCAACCGGCTGCTGAGTAGCGATAAGGCGCGAGCCGATCTCCGTAATTTTTTCTTCCATTTGATTCAATTGCGGATCTTTCTTAATAACAAGCTTAGCCCGCTCAACATCAACGACCTTGAGCGCTTCCATGGAATCCACAAGCGCGGCCTCTACGAAGCCGCCCATCTCCACCAGCAAATTATGAAGCTGTTCCAGTCCTTGATCGAATTCTTTGCGTTTCGTCATCACAGCTAGTTTCCCCCTATTAGGTATTCGTTCAATCGCGAATACAGTCGCGGCTTAGCCGAAACGTCCGCTAATATAATCTTCCGTGCGCTGATCGGTCGGGTTGGAGAACAGCTTCTCCGTATCCGAATATTCAATGACCTCGCCGTTCAAGAAAAATACCGTTTGGTTGGAAACCCTTGCTGCCTGATGCATATTGTGCGTAACCATAACGATCGTATATTTATCCTTCAGCTCCTGCGCCAGCTCTTCGATCTTCAGCGTGGAAATCGGGTCAAGCGCCGAAGTAGCCTCGTCCATGAGCAAAATATCAGGGTTCACCGCAAGCGCGCGCGCAATGCACAGACGCTGCTGCTGCCCGCCGGATATGCCGAAGGCGGAGCGCTTCAAGTGGTCCTTCACTTCATCCCAGAGCGCGGCCGACTTCAGACTCGTCTCCACGATTTCATCGAGCTGCTTTTTGCTCGATACGCCATGCAGGCGCGGGCCGTAGGCAACATTATCGTAGATCGATTTAGGAAAAGGATTCGGCTGCTGGAACACCATGCCCACCTTTTTGCGGAGCGTCTCGACATCTACTTCGTTCGAATAAATTTCCGTTCCGCCGATGGCGATGCCGCCTTCGATGCGCGTGCCGGGAATCATATCGTTCATACGGTTGAGCGTGCGGAGCAGCGTCGACTTGCCGCAGCCGGACGGGCCGATGAAGGCGGTGATCGCTTTCTCCGGAATCGTTAGCGATACATTTTTGAGTGCATGGAAAGTGCCGTAGAACAAATTCAACTTGTTAATATTAATAAGTGCTTCCATTTCGCTCGTCTCCTCCAACCGTTATTAAACGTTTTTGCTATATTTGTTGCGAAGCAGTATAGCCGAGAAATTCATAAGCAGCAGCAGCGCCAGCAATACGATAATGCCGCTTGCCGCAAGCTCCTGAAACTCCACCTTAGGCTTGGACAGCCAGTTGTACACTTGAATCGGAATAACGGTGAATGAATCCGTAATGCCCTTCGGCAAGTAAGCGACGTACGTAAGCGCGCCGATCATAACAAGCGGAGCCGTCTCCCCGATCGCCCTCGACATCGCGAGAATAACGCCGGTCAAGATGCCGGGAATAGCCGACGGCATTACCGAGCGAGCCACGGTTTGCCACTTCGTCGCGCCTAGAGCGAACGAGGCGTCGCGGCGAGACTTCGGCACGGCGCGAATCGCTTCCTGCGCCGACACAATGATAATCGGCAGCACGAGCAGCGTCATCGTAAGTGCGCCTGCGATCAAACTCTTATCGAGCGCCAGCAGCCTTACGAACAAGGCGAGGCCGAGAATGCCGTATACGATCGAAGGAACGCCGGCAAGCGTACTAATGTTGAGCTGAATGATCCTTGTGAAGCGGTTTTTGCTTGCGTATTCCTCTAGGTAAATCGCTGCTCCTACGCCGAAGATAAAGGAGATCGGCGCCATAATGAGCAGCATATAGATCGTGCCGACAAGAGCGGACTTCATGCCTGAGCCGTCTGCCTTGCGGGACGGGAAGTTGGTGAACAAGTCTGGCTGAAGACGTGCAACACCGTCGATCAGTATGTCGATAAGCAGAGCGCAAAGCGCGATTACGCCGATCGAGGTTGCCGTAACGAACAAGATATGCAACAGCCAGTCCGTTCTGCGGCGGCCGGCAATCTGCTTGCGGTTCGCATCGTGAAAGATGTTCATATTAATACTCCTCCCTGAATCTTCTTGCTACGTACTGGGCAAGAATATTAAGCAAGAACGTGATGACGAACAACGTCATGCCTACTGCAAATATCGAGCCGTATTCGACAGTACCGTGCGGCGTATCGCCTAAGCTGACTTGAACGATGTAGGCGGTCATGGTCTGAATACTATCCAGCGGATTCATCGTCATGTTCGGCGTCGATCCCGCTGCAAGCGTCACGATCATCGTCTCGCCAATTGCACGTGAGAATGCAAGTACAGCAGATGCTACGATACCCGATAATGCGGCAGGTACAACGATTTTAAGGGCAACCTCGAACCTGGTAGCTCCAAGCGCATAAGCGCCGTCGCGCAAGCTGCGCGGTACGGACGACATCGCGTCCTCGCTTAGCGAGCTGACCATCGGGATAATCATGATCCCGACGACAATTCCGGCGCTGAGCGCATTGAATATGCCGGCGCTTGGGAAGATGCTTTGAATAATCGGCGTAATCAAGCTTAGCGCAAAATAGCCGTATACGATTGTCGGCACGCCGGCGAGCACCTCAAGGATGGGCTTTACGACTTTTCGTACTTTTTTGGGCGCATATTCCGATAAGTAGATGGCACTTGCAAGCCCGATCGGCACGGCAACAAGACAAGCAATGACGGTAATCATCAGCGTTCCGGTAAGCAGCGGCAGCACTCCGAAGCTCTTAGGCGGGATTAGCGGCGACCATTTCGTTCCGAACAAAAAGTCCGTTATCGGTATCGTTTTGAAAAACTGGATGGTTTCGGTTAACAATGTCACAACGATTCCGATCGTTGTCATGATGGATACGGACGCGCAAAGAAACAGCAGGATTGGCATTACTTTGTTCATGATGCTGACGCGCTCGTTTTTGAAATTGTATGCGTCGACTTTTACGGTAGTGGTTTGCGCATTATCTTTGCTTTGCAGAGCTTCGCTTTGCATGCCGGCGGCCTCCTTCTTGCCATTTACAATTCATTAACATATGCGGCGTGAAAAATGTGATGTCTCGCGAGACATCACATATTCATCACCAAGTACGAGCTTATTTATTATTGGATTTTGGCAGCTTCTGTTGCGTATTGCTCATCTGGCAACGATACGTAGCCAACTTCGCCAGCCAATGCTCCGATGTTTTCAATGTAGAACTTAGCGAATTCTTTCACTTCAGGACGCTCAAGCTCTTTGTTGTTCAGGTAGATGTAGAGCGGACGGGACAATGGCGCGTAAGTGCCGTCTTTGATCGTGTCGTACGTAGGCTCGATTGGGCCGGAACCGCCGTCAACCGGAACGACTTTCAGCTTATCGGCGTTTTCTTCGAAGTATGCGAAGCCAAAGTAACCGATGCCGTATTTGCTGCCTGCTACACCTTGAACGAGTGCGTTGTCGTCTTCGCTGAAGCTGATTGCTTTATCGTTGCGAATGCCTGCTTTTTCAAGGATTGCTTCGTTGAAGTAGTCATAAGTGCCGGAATCAGCACCTGGCGAGAACATAACGATCGGTTCTGCAGGCCATGTGTCGCGAACGTCTTTCCAAGTAGCAACCGTGCTGCCTGTTGTGAAGATTTTGTTCAATTCTTCAACCGTCAGGTGGTCTACGAAATCATTTTCTTTGCTAACGACAACCGACAAACCGTCGAATGCTACCGAAAGCTCCGTGTATTCGATTGCTGCGTCCTTACAAGCTGTAGCTTCTTCGTCCTTGATCGGACGCGATGCGTCTGCGATTGCAATTTCGCCAGCGCAGAACTGCTTGAAGCCACCGCCTGTGCCGGATACGCCGACTGGTACGCGTACATCCGAATGCTCTTTGTTGAACTCTTCAGCCGCTGCTTCCGTTAATGGAAACACTGTGCTGGAACCGTCTATTTTAATTTCGCCCGACAGCTTAACCGCTTCTTCAGTTGGCGCATTGGTTGCCGTATTGTTCGTTGCTGCTCCGCCATTATTCTCCGAGCCGTTATTTCCGCTATTGGCGTTATTGCCGCAAGCTGCTGCGAATACGATCAACATGGACATCATCAACGTTACTACGACTTTCTTTTTCCCCTTAAACAACTCTACCACTCCTCTTAATTTGTCTAGTATGTGTTTTCCCTAACGAGTTCAATACTACTAGCCGTTTGTAAATCGGGTACTCTCTTTTTGTAAACTTCATGTTAAAAATACGACTGCCGCAGTTTCTCCATTTCATCGGCGACATGAATCGACTGACGATGCGCTTGCTCCGACAGTTCTCCGACTTGCTTCGCGCTTCCGCGATTATCCGCAGCCGCTTGGAACAAGCGATTGAACGCTTCAACCGCGGCGAGAACATACGCTTCGCTGGCCGTCGTCTCTGTCCGCCCCGATCGCGTAAGCGCCGCCGTCTCGCCGATCGCATCGACGATCGACTTCGTCAGCATCGTAATCTCTCCGGCCAGCTGCTTCGTCTGGCCTGCTAGTTTCATAACCTCGCCGGCCACAACGGCGAAGCCGCGCCCGTGATCGCCCGCACGCGCTGCTTCTATAGAAGCATTGATCGCGAGCAGATTGCTTTGGTCCGCCAGCTCGCGGATCACCTTGGACACGCGGCTGATGGATCCCGCTTCCGCTTGAAGCTCGTTCATGCGCTGCTCTTGACGCTGTGAGGAGTTCGCTATCGATACGAAAGCGTTGCTTACCTTGTCCAGCTCGTTCTTGCCGCTTAACGTCAGATCAACCATCTCTACAGACAGCGATTCCCCTTGTTCGGTTGAGCCTCGGACTGCGCTTGCCGCCTGCTCAATCTGCCTTACCCGCTGTTCCGCCGATTCAATGATGCGGCGCTGCGCATGAACCGCTTCCTGCTGCAGCTCTCTCGACATCTTAAGCATGTCCGAAACGGTCAGCACGCCAACCAACAATCCGTCCTGCTGCGTCACGATCACGCAATCATATAGGATGCCCTCATCGCGGCTGAGCGCGCTGTCGATGATCTGCTGCGGCGCATCCGCTCTATGTACCATTAACGGGCTTGTATCCATCAGCTTCGTTACAGGCTTCTCATAGTACAGATCGGCGCTGAACCGATGACCCAGCTTTAAGAAAAACCGGTTGCGCATCATGAGACCGACCGGAATCTGATCACCGCTTCGTATGACGACTACGCACTCGCAATCGGGATGCTGCTTGAACACGCTTATCGTCTCGCGGCAGGTGCGCTCTTCTTCAACGGTCGGCGCCCCGCGCATATAATCGGCAATCCGAACGGACCGCTCCTCTGTCATTTCATCTGTTGTTTCTTCTTTAGCTGTTAATGATGTTTGATTAAGTTCTCTTTCAATAAATAGGAGCTCCGATTGTACCAAAGCTTCTGTTGCAGCTTCGGAAACGGCCTCTGCGGCAGGTGGTACAACTTCAGCTGCAATCGCTGCCGAAGACTTTCCTTCTTCGTGCTCAACCACTTCTTGCTTCATTTGCTTATCCAGAACGGACACCGTCATTCACGATCACCCTTCCTTCCATATCCTCTCAGAAACACTATAGGTCTCAAGCATCAACTGTAGAGGCGCGAAATGTTATCGGAATGTTAAATTCGACAATAATTGATAAATAGATTTATGAGTTGCCAGTCTGCATGATCGAATGTGAGCTGTAAGTGCCCATGTGCTCTTATGGCGAAGGAGTAACTTGGTGGGACAGCCTGTAAGAGCTTATGTGAGCTTACAGGCCCAGTTTGAACAAGCTACTTATTCGAATGTGAGCTGTAAGTGCGTATGTGCTCTTACGGCGAAGGAGTAACTTGGCGAGGCGGCGTGTAAGTGCGCATGTGCGCTTACAGAGGCAGTTCAACCACAACGCAAAAAAACTGTGCAGCACGTACGTCTTTCGTACGTGCTGCACAGTTTTTTAGGAATACAAGAATGTTATTTCGATGCGCGCTTCAGAAGCTTCATGCTGTGGCCTTCAAGCTCAATTGATGAGCCTACAGCCGCACCTGTCAGCAGTTCCGTGTATACGCGGCCGTCCAG
Source organism: Paenibacillus sp. 05T425 (assembly GCF_056396205.1). Lineage (NCBI taxonomy): Bacteria > Bacillati > Bacillota > Bacilli > Caryophanales > Paenibacillaceae > Paenibacillus > Paenibacillus sp. 05T425. Next base: position 131,142 of record NZ_JBFTLA010000013.1, on the reverse strand, counting down.
CTCTACCGACTTGCTAGCATCCGTGAAGTTCGAGACGAATACAAAGTCTTGCTCGCCGTCCGTACGAAGCTGAGCGGTTACGCCTTCCGGCAGCTCCGACTCGATGACGCGTTTCACGCCAGCTTGCTCGAGTACGCTTGCCGTCAATTGTTTAATGAATTCATTGTCATTGCGCGACGCAATATAATACGCTTTACCCTTGCCAAGCTTGTTCACCGTTACGGCTGGACGTCCTGCATAGAAGTCTTCACCGTATACTGCGAGCGCCTCAGCGCCTTCGAGATGAATAAGGTCGCATAGCTCGCGAGCAGTAAACTCGCCGCCGAAGCCTAGCTCGTTGCCTTCGTTCATCACGACACGGTTCGAGTCGTGATCATGGAGCGAATCGATCTCCTCAGACCAGATGCCCAGCGTCTTGCGAAGCGGACCTGGGAAGCCGCCAAGGAAGCAAAGGTCGTTCTCGTCGACAATGCCGCTCCAATAAGTCGCGATGAACGTACCTCCGTTCTCGACGAAGCGTTCAATGCGCTCGCCAACGCCCGGACGCACCATATAGAGCATCGGCGCGATAAGCACCTTATAAGAATCGAAGCTGCATTCGGAATCAATAACGTCAACCGATACACCCAGATCCCACAGCGGACGGTAATGGTTGTGCAGCGTTTGCTCGTAGTGCAATCCGCCGTTGCGCGGTCCTTGCGAATCTTTCACCGCCCAGCGGTTTTCCCAATCGTTAATAAGCGCTACTTCCGGCTTCACCGAAGTGCCAACGACTTCCGTCAGCTTCTCCAGCGTCTGTCCAAGTTCGGACACTTCGCGGAAGACGCGTGTGTGCTCGTTGCCGACATGGTCAACAACCGCACCGTGCAGCTTCTCGCTCGAGCCCCTGCTCTTGCGCCATTGGAAATATTGAACCGTGTCCGAGCCATGCGCTACCGCCTGCAAAGAGGACAAGATATGAACGCCCGGACGCTTAAGCTTGCTGACCGGCTGCCAGTTCGTCATGCTCGGCGTGCTTTCCATCAGCATGAACGGTTTGCCGCCTTTGAGCGAGCGGAACACATCATGGTTAAAAGCAATCCAAGACGCCAGCGAGCTGTCGTCGCCAAAATTGTCATGCCATGTCGGATAAGCGTCCCATGAAATCATATCGAGCAGGTCGCTGAACTTCCAATAGTTAAGCGGCTCGAAATCAAGCATGAAGTTAGTCGTAATCGGCAGTTCCGGATTAGCGGCACGCAGCGGCGCAATCTCATGACGGCAGAAATCGACCGTTTGATCCGTAACGAACCGTCTCCAATCCACGTTTTGACCATGAACGGCATTCTCGCCGCGCGCGGTAGGGGATTCCACCTGCGTCCAGTTCGTATACGTGTGGCTCCAGAACGTCGTCCACCATGCATCGTTGAGCGCTTCGAGCGAGCCGTATTTATTTTGCAGCCAGCCGCGGAATGCGTCTTCGCAGTAATTACAGTGGCACTCGCCGCCGTATTCATTGGAGATATGCCAGCCGATAACGGCAGGATGCTGCGAATAACGTTCAGCCAGCTTGCTGTTCATAATCTCTACCTTCTCGCGGTAAACCGGCGAGGAGAAGCAGTGGTTATGTCTTGCGCCATGCAGATTGCGAATGCCGTTCGGGGCAACGCGCAATACTTCCGGATACTTCTCCGACATCCAAGCCGGACGCGCGCCGCTTGGCGTTGCCAGCAGGGCAAAAATACCGTTCGCAGCGAACTTGTCCAGCAGCGTATCCAACCACTCGAAAGTGAATCGGCCTTCCTCTGGCTCTAGCGCCGCCCATGCGAAGATGCCTACCGACATCACATTGCAGCTAGCCAGCTTCATTAAGCGTATATCTTCCTCCAGCACCTCGGGATACTTCTGCCATTGGTCCGGGTTGTAATCTGCTCCATGCAGCATTTGCGGGATCTTGCTACTGATCGGCGGGAACTTTGTTGTCATGATGTGAGCCTCCTATATCGTCTTGTGAATCGTCGTAATTGGGTAGACTATAATGATATTCATATTATAAAATGAAAGCATCTCCATTAAAATAATAGTATTTTCGCATTGATATCAAAATATGAAACAGGAGTGCTGCATACAGATGGACACGATGGTCTTCCCGACGCTTACAGAAGCCGATACAACGCTTCCCCTCTACCTTACGAGCATCGGTCATTGGAGCAACCAAGAAACGATCGACCGTCCTGACGGATATCCGCATTTTCAGTGGCTGCAGGTCATGAACGGAGCAGGCATTCTTCAGGTCGGCGAGCATAAAATGTCTGTTCAAGCCGGACAAGGCTTCTGTCTCTTACCGGGCGATCCTCATGCTTATTATGCAACGGAAGAGCCCTGGGAAATCTTCTGGCTTAGCTTTCGCGGCGATCTATCGGAAACGATGCTGCGGCAAGCAGGGATTAAGCAATCTGGCGTCTATTCGACAGCCGATCATGATATGATGTTGACACATATGAAAAATATCTTTGCGATGACGCAATCCGGCCGCTCTTTTCTCGGCTTGGAATGCTCTAAGCTCGTTTACATGTTTTTGCTTGATTTGATGAAAGTTATTCTCGTAAGCTCGCAATCGGCGGAGCATCATATATTGAAGCTGAAGCCGGTACTGAAGTATATTGAAGACAACTATGACAAGCTTATTACGATCAAGGACTTAGCCGCTTGTATCGACATTACGCCGCAATACTTATGCCTGCTGTTCAAGAAAGCGCTGAAGATGCGGCCGCTGGAATATGTGAACCGTGAGCGCATCAACCGCAGCAAGGAGCTTATGTTCCATGAAAGCGATATTAAGATGAACGAGATCGCAAGGCGGGTCGGCTTCGACTCCCCCAGCTACTTCAGCTCGGTATTCAAGCGTCTTGAAGGCCTTAGTCCTGAGCAATTCAAAAAAATTCACGGCATGCGGTAAAATGAGACTAACGATATGAGGAGGCATATTCTCTGCGATGACCAACAAACAAACCGTATTCAATACGATTGACGAGCATGGCGAAACTTTCCGCTCTATTTCCCGCTCGATCGGGAACAGGCCGGAGCTTGGCCATGAGGAGTTCTTCGCTGCGGAGCTGCTAACAAAGGAGCTTGCGCGCTTCGGCTTCGAGGTTACGCGCGGCATTCTTGACATAGAGACTTCTTTCATCGCCGTTTATGATTCCGGCAAGCCTGGTCCTACCGCGGGCTTTCTTTGCGAGTATGACGCTCTTCCGGAGATCGGCCACGCTTGCGGGCATCATCTCATCTGCTCGATGAGTATTGCGGCGGCCGTTGGACTGAAGTCGGTGATCGATCAATTAGGCGGCCGAATCCGCATCTACGGCACGCCTGCCGAAGAAACGAAAGGCGCGAAGGTGCCGATGGCTGCAGCCGGACTATTCGATGATTGCGACTTCGCCTTAATGGCGCACCCTTATTACACCTTCGAGCGCTCCGGCGAATCGCTTGCGCTTGACGCGATTCAATTCGAATATGCAGGCGTTGCCGCTCACGCAGCGGCAAGTCCGTACGAAGGCGTGAATGCGCTCGATGCGGTGCTTATGCTGTTCAACAGCATCAACGCGCTTCGCCAGCAATGCCGCAGTGACGCTCGCATTCACGGCATTATCGACAACGGCGGCAAAGCGCCGAATATCATTCCCGATTATGCTTCGGCCAAGTTCTACGTGCGCTCCGCTTCACGCACCTACACGAACGAGCTAACAGAGAAGGTGCTGCGCTGCGCCGAAGGAGCCGCTCTGCAAACCGGATGTACGCTAACCACGAACAAATATGAGTTCTCGTATGACGAGCTGCTTACGAACGAAACACTGTCGGCTCAATTCAACCAAAATCTGATTGACGCTGGCATCCTACCCGAAGAAATTGCATTCGGCAAGGACCACGGATCCCTCGATCTCGGCAACGTATCCGTTCGCTGTCCGGCCATTCATCCCTACGTCAAAGTAGTCGAGGAACGATTCCTGCTGCACACGGAAGCGTTCCGTGATGCGGCTATGACAGAACAAGCGTACGACCGCATGTTGTTCAGCGCCAAAATGCTTGCTGCGACGGCTTATGACGTATGCGCCGATCCAGCCCTGCTCGCTCGCATCCGCGAGGAGTTCGAGCGGCAGACGAAGCAGCCATGACGGCAAACGCTCAGTCTACCGACGATAACGGCCGCTGCGACATCTCGCAGCTCTGCTTGCTGGCAGGTAAGATCATCCTCCAGAACGGCGGCGAAACCTACCGCGTGGAGGATACGATGGTGCGCATCGCTGCCGCCTGCGGCGTCTCGCAATCGCAAAGCTTCGTAACGCCGACCGGCATTATTTTCGCCATCGAGGGCACTGCTCATACAACCAGACTCATGCGTATCTCTGAGCGGTCGACCAATCTGTTGAAAGTTACGCTTGTAAACGATATTTCGAGGCAGATTAGCCGCGGAGAAGTGACGCCCGAGGAAGCCTATCAGCTGCTCCAGCGCATCGATTCAGGCGACGGCGGCTACAGCTACCCGAGTTGGCTGCGGGTCATCACCGCCGCGATTGCCAGCGGCTGCTTCCTCATTATGTTCCAAGGCGTCTGGTCGGACTTCTGGCCCGTCATCGTTTGCGGCGGCATCGGCTATTTATTTTTCGTGACGCTCCACCGTATCGTCCCGATTACGTTTTTCGCCGAATTTCTGACCGCTGTCCTGATCGGCCTGCTGTCCGTCCTTACCGTCCATGTCGGCTTCGGCACCGACCTCGACAAAATTATTATTAGCTCCGTCATGCCGCTCGTTCCCGGGCTTCACTTAACGAACGCGGTGAGGGATCTAATGGCAGGACATCTGGTATCCGGCCTGTCAAAGGGGGCGGAAGCTTTTCTGACCGCCTTCGCCATTGGGGCCGGCATCGCAGCGGTGCTTTCATTTTATTAACGGATATGGAACGAGAAGCTTGAGAGGAGAAGGGACGGAGTGGACATATTCGCACAGCTCGTAACGAGCTTTATCGCTTCTGCTGCATTCGGCCTCATTTTCAACGTGCCCAAAAACGCTTTGCTGCAGTGCGGCGCCGTCGGCATGCTCGGCTGGCTTATCTATGTAATGGCTACCGAACTTGGCATGGATGCGATACCGGCTACGCTGATCGCCGCCTTCATCGTCTCTGTCGTCAGCCAGCTGTTCTCCAAGCTGTATAAAATGCCGATGATCGTATTCAGCGTGTCCGGCATCATTCCGCTTGTGCCCGGCGGCATTGCGTACGACGCCATGCGCAATGTCGTGGAGAATCAATATGATGCCGCTGTAGAGCTAAGCGCCAAAGCGTTCATGATCTCAGGCGCAATCGCGATCGGCCTTGTATTCTCGGAAGTGATCGGTCAAATGATCAAACGCTCGGAGCGCCAGCGGCAATAATCGGGGGAGGGGACAGGAGAAGATGGATACGTCATGGATTGATCAATACGGCAACGTTATTGCGTCTCGAATTGTAAGCAGACAAATCCTATACAAAGGAATGAACGGGAAGTCGGTTGAACGAATTCATCCAACAGGCGCAGACAGCCTCATCTTCAAGCCGCTTACGAATGACAGCCAGTCCGGTGCAGAGGCATGGGTGTATGAGCATATATTGCCACGCTTGCAGCCGGTCTACCCGATGCTGCTGGCGAAGTCGCCAAAAGATGCCGTCCCCGAGCATAGCTGGACGCTTTATGAGGATCTTGGTCCATTAAGCCATCAGTTCGAGCTCAGGGCGTCATTAGCATTAATACCGCATATCGTCTCTTGGCATGCATTAGCGATCAATATCCCCGCGTTCTCTTCCTTGCAAGGCCCAAAACCGAATGCTGATCATGTTGCAGCGGAGCTTCTGGAGAATCGCGCTAGCTGGTTTAGCTTAGCCTCGCAACTCCAACTTCCGCAGCATGACATCAGTCTTGTACTCGATACGCTAGAGCGCGAGGGGCGTAAGCTGCTGCTCGATCAACCGCTCGTTTTGTCGCATGGCGATCTTCATCTAGGCAACTTCGCTATCGTTATGGGCAACCTTAAAGTGCTTGACTGGGAACATGCTCATTTGAACATCCCGTATTGGGACTTGTATCATGTCATCGACATGTCTCATCCTACATTTCCGAAGGAAATGACCATTGCTCACAGAGAGCGTCTGCTAGACGAATATGTAGCTTTGGCTGCAACGACGCCTGCCGAGTTCAAGCGAGGTTATTATTTGTTCGCAGCCGTCTACTCGCTATGGATGCTCCGCCTCATCGCCAAGGATATCGAGTCCGATGCCGGCATCTGGCCGCTGCACCAATTGCGACGACAGCTGGATGAGACAATCGCCAGCTTCCTCCAATGCGCCCAAAGCTTATGAGCTCCTGCTAATGCGAAGTGCTGGCATATCTGGCTCGCAGCGCTGCAATATCCTTCTCCAGCTCCTCGGCCGCAGGCATCGCGAGCCGTTCGGCAGCGCTTGAGAGGCCTGCTTCCGTCTGTCCCCCACTCACGATTCGCCGCAGCTGCTGCGCGAACGCTTGACCGGCCTGCGGCCCTAGTCCCGCAAGCTCTTCCAGACTGGCTGTACTGCCAGCCTCCACGATCGGATATTCGCCATTATTGCTTTCCGCTTCCGTATCGGAAGCACCAGCTGCCCGCTCATAGAAAGAACGCACAAGCTTCGCCCGTTCCGCTCCCGAGCCTTCCGCGACAACGAACGCCTGCACAATGAACGCATGCGTCTGCCTGCGTTGCGCAATGCCGCAGAACTTCAGCCCGCCAATGCTCAGATCGTAATCTCCCGGACAATAAGCGCCTTGGATTTCTCCCTTGTCCACCTGTCTTCCCGTCATCCGCAGCGCATCCTGAATGAAGCGGTACATCAGTTCAAAGTCATTATGATAGTGCATGTGGTTCACGCTAGGCTTCGGCATAATAAGCGAAACATTGACGACGCCTAGATCTAACGGAACGGCCGCTCCTCCCGAATGGCGTACAGCCGTGCGCCAGCCTCCAGCTTCAAGCCACCCGCGCGCCTCGTCCGCATGGGGGAGCCTGCTGTCACGCATTCCGAGAATGAATGCTTGCGGATGGCGCCATAGATGGCATATCGCCGGGCCTCCTTGCCCCGTTCGTCGACATAACCAGTCGTCAAGCGCGAAGGCGTGCAGCGGATCAAGCTCCCTCACCTCGTTCATTCGATCGAGCAAAAGCATACCGCTCATCCTGTCCTTCAGCTCCTGTTGCCATTCCATGATACTTACGCCCTCCCTTTCCCGTATTGCCTTTGATAGATTTCAGCACTAAAATATAAGTATTGCAGGCCGCGCGCCAAGGAGGACAATTTGATTGGAAGCCTTTAACGAGAAGGTAGCTTATGAGAACCCTTTGCTATCGATACGCGTATTCCGCTCCATCCGCAATGAAGAGGGGCTAACGAATTGGCATTATCATAAGCAGTTGGAGCTGCTGCTCGTTCTCGGCGGCGAGCTTGACGTCTACGTCGAGGAAGAGCACTTCCATCTAGCAAGCGGCGATGTCGTTCTTATCGGCGCATCAGAGCTCCACCGCGACCGCAGCATCGGCGTTCTCGACTATATCGTGCTTCAATTCGATTTGGAGCAATTTTACGATCAGAGCACGATTCCTTATATGCGTTATTTTTCCGAGACACAGATGCCGTTAAGTAAAGCGAACTATATTTTCCATCTGAATCATACCATTAAGCAGCAGACCGCTTCATTAGCGAAAGAGATTCTTGAAGAGGCTACCCGCAAGGATACCGGCTACGAGCTTGCCGTGAGCATACTCATTAAGCAGATTCTATTGCTGCTGCTGCGCGGCGACAGCCGCAAGGTGCTTACGCTGCAAGAAGACTTCGACCGAACACGGCTGCGCCCGGTGCTTGATTATATCGAGACGCACTTAACCGACCGCATTCAGGTTGAAGAGGTATGCAAGATCGCCAATATGAGCTATTACTACTTCGTCAAATATTTCAAAAAAACGATCGGCCTCTCGTTCACCGAATATGTCAATTATCGCAAAGTCAAATGGGCCGAGCGCATCCTGCTTACGAAGGATCTCAGCATATCCGAGGTCGGCGAGCGAATCGGCATGCCCAACATGGCTCACTTCTACAAAATGTTCAAGAAATACAACGACTGCTCGCCGAAGCAATTCCAGCGCAAGATGCTTGTATGGAATAAGCAATAACGCAAGCCACTCGCATAGCGGAAGACAAAAAAAGCTCGTCCACCCTATACTTTGGGGGAGGCGAGCTTTTTGGGCATTACGAGCTTGTAGCCGACGCCGCGAATCGATTCGATCTGAACCGATTGCTGGCCGAGCTCCAGCTTCTTGCGCAGGGAGCTGACATGAACGTCAACCGTGCGTTGTCCGCCGATGTAATCGAAGCCCCATACGACATTCATAAGATCGTCGCGCGTAATGACCATTCCGGGACGCTGCACAAGATACAGCAGCACTTCGAATTCCTTCGGCCTAAGCGGGATCGACTCCGCATTCAGCACGACTTCGTACTTATCGGGATAGATGGACAGATCGCCAGCCGTTATTACCTTCTCCGAAGTCTGCAGCGGCTTCACATCGCCTTCCTGCGTGCGGCGAAGGACGGCGGATACGCGGGCCAGCAGCTCGGCAACGCCGAACGGCTTCGTAATGTAATCGTCGGCGCCGTGCTTCAACCCTTGCACGACTTCCTCCTCTGCATTGCGCGCCGTCAATATGATGACCGGCGTTCTGACGCCGTTCTGGCGTAGTCTGTTCAGAATTTCGAAGCCGTTCAAGCCCGGCAGCATAATATCTAGAATAACAAGGTCGAAGCTGCGCTGCAAAGCCGTCTGCAGACCTTCTCCGCCGTGATCAATGACCGTTGTTTCATAGCCTTCCTGCGTCAGGTTGTACGACAACAATCGCGCTAGTGTCGGTTCGTCTTCAATTACGAGCACTTTATGCGGCATACTTACCTCCAACTTCGCGAACGGAAAACCCGTCCGCATAGTATCGAATTCTCCTATAGTTTATCACGGTTTCATAAAGAATAGGTAAATGTTTTTGTCATCGGCGCGCAGACACGCCCCCGTCCCTAGTGCAGAACGGGCAATTCAATATCAAATGTCGTCCCGACGCCAACGGTGCTCTCCACCGTAATCGTCCCTTTATGCAGCTCGACGAGATGCTTCACGATTGACAAACCAAGCCCCGTGCCGCCTGAACTGCGTGAGCGGGCCTTGTCCACGCGGTAGAAGCGCTCGAAGATGCGCGGAAGGTCTTTCTTTGGAATGCCGATGCCGGAATCGCTAATTTGGAAATGAATATGCTCTTCGCCGCGGGCATGCACTTTAATCGATACGCGGCCGCCCTCCGGCGTATAGTTGATGCCGTTCGCAAGCACATTCATCATGATTTGCCGCAGCCGATCCTCGTCCGCTTCCATATAGAGGCCTGGCTCGATCTGCATATGGAGCTTAATATTTTTGCGCGCCGCTTCCGATTCAAGCAGCGTTACCGTCTTCGAGACGAAGGAATCGAGCTCAATCGGCGAGAAAATAAGCGGCACGCGGCGCGACTCGATCTTGGACAATTCAAGGATGTCGCCGATTAACCGATTCAACCGATCGCTCTCGTCAAAAATAATTTGCAGGAACGATCTCGCCGTCTCCTCGTCCTTCACGACACCGCCAAGCAGCGTCTCCGCGAACCCCTTCACCGCTGCGATCGGCGTCTTCAGCTCATGTGATACATTCGCTACGAATTCGCTTCTCATCCGCTCCAGCCTGCGGATCGCCGATACGTCCTGCAGCACGAGCAGGACGCCGGTGAACACGTGCACTTCCCGGTGAATCGGAACGACGTTCAGCTCCAGCAGCCGCTCCTCAGGGAAGTAGAACGTAATCTCCTCGCGAAGATGCTCCCTCGTATCGAGTCCCTCTTGAATCATTTGCGCCAGTTCATACTGCTGCTTCGCTTCCGCGAAGTGACGGCCGACAAGCTCGCGCGCGGAGAAACCAAGCACTTCCTCTGCGCGGCGGTTCATAAGCAGAATACGCCCTGTTTGATCGATCATAACGATACCGTTAATCATATTGTTCAATACGCTCTCGAGCTGTCCCTCATTCTCTCGAATGCGCGTCATTTGCTCATTCAGACTGTCTGCCATTGCATTAATAGCATAGCCAAGCTCGCCTATCTCATCCTGCTTCGTTACTTTGACGCGCGCGGCGTAGTCCATATTTTTGATCCGCTTAGCTACCTTCGTTATTTGCTCCAGCGGTCTCGTCAAACTGAGCGCTAATCGATAGCTGATCAACGCTACAATAAGGAACAACACGAGCAAGCCCATAATGAGCACCGCCGTCATCCTGTGGATGCTTTCATCGACCTGCTGCAGGCTCATTGCCAGCCGAATAATATAAGGCTCCTCGCCTGGAATAACCGACACCGGTATCGCGACATAGATCATATTTTGACCGATCGTTTCGCTCTCCCGGATCGATCTTCCCGTGCCTGACTCCAGAGCCTCTCTTACCTCCGTCCGGTCTAGATGGTTGTCCATCTTCTCCGGCTCGGTATCCGAATCGCCAAGCACGGCGCCGTCGCTCCGTATGAAAGTGACCCTAGCGTCCGTATAACTCTTCAATTCCTTCGCTTCTTTATTGTAGAAGACGTACAGCTCGTCGAGATTGCCGGATCTCCAATCCATCTTCGAGGATATGATGCGCATCTCGCGAATCATATTTTCCTCCAGCGCCTGGATATGATTATCCTTGAACGTCTTCGCCATGAATACGCCTGCCGAGCTGACGGATATAGCAACCATAATGATCATAATAAGCGTAAGCCGATTGCGAAAGCTGTTCATCTCTTTCTCTCTCCTTCATCTTCTTGCCTGCCCCTATCGTACCTGCGATGGCTTAGGTTTGCCAGCCGTCTTATTGTTAAGTTTTTGTAAAATGTAATGGTGAACGGTCGCGAGCGGCTGCTGGATCAGGATCGACAGCACGACAGGAACTGCCGTCAAAGGACTGAAATAACCAAGCGCCAGCACGATGCCAAGCGAGATGTTGCGCATGCCGGTTGCGTACGATACCGTAACCTGCTGCTCACGGTTGCGGAGCTTCGCCGTTCCGATAAAGCCGAGCGCATAGCAAGCTCCAACCAAGAGGACGGTAAGCGGTATAAGCGTTGCCATATCCTCCTTGAGCTTGTCCAGATGGGGCGCAATAGCTGAAGCATTCAGCGCAACGACCCCTACGAAGCAAAGTTTGGACAGCGGTGCGGTATACGGCATGACGATGCCCTGGATGCGCCCTTTGCTGAACTGATTAAGCACGACCCCGATTATAGTAGGCAGAACGATTAAGATGAACAGATCGGCGATAAGCGGTCCTGCTTCGATCTCTACCGCTGTATTGAAGAACAGATGGATGCCCGCCGGAACAACAAGCGGACTCAGCGCCGAATCAAGCACGACCATCGCCAGCATAAGCGGCACGCTGCCGCCCGACAGCCCTACCCATAGCACCGTTGAGACGCCAAGCGGTATGATGGTGAATAATACGAGTCCGATGACGTACGGCGAATCCGCTCCGTATAGGAGCGTACCTGCCCCATAAGCGAGCAGCGGCGACACGATGTGAGCGATAACGAACGTAAGCGCCATTATCCCCGGCCGCTTCGCGACCTCGCGCAGTTGAGTCAAACCGCAGCCGATAGCCATCGTCAGCGTCACATAAGCGAACATATACGGCACAGCCTTGATTAACGGCTGCAGGCTAGACGAGAAAATGAAGCCGAGAATAAGCGATCCGGGTATGATAACGAACATCCATTTTTCAAAAATCCGATTGAAAGCAAGTCCTAACTCTCTCGTAAGTCATCCCATCCTTAATGGTTTGCGCAGCATACACGCTTGCTGAGCGTATCCCAGTTGTATCTATTCGGTTCAGATGATAAGCATTATAATAACATAGTCGGGCATGTTGCAGCCCGAATAGATGCGCCGACGCAATGAGGCGCTGCTAAGGAAGTGTTGATATGAAAAACGGTAAATTCACGAACACGATCATCCGCATGCAATACGTCCCGCGATGGAGCGAATACGCGCCAAGATTCGAGGACAACGCGGCAAGCCATAGCTTCCGATGCGCTGCGTTATCGATCGTTATCGCCGCAGCCGAGGATCATCTATATAACAACCCTATCGACAAGCTGAAGCTGCTCGGACGCTGCCTATGGGGCGATCTCAAAAACACGGGCACAGGCTCTATTAAATACGTTACGAAAAAAGAAACGCTCGTCATGAACCATATCCGCTCCTTCGAGAAGGAGCTCAGCAAGGAGATCGTCTCCTACTTGTCCAAGTCGCTGCAGCCCGCCGCGGCCGACTTCATCGTGGACGCCCAAGACGACACGTTTGTCGGACAATTGGTCGAGGCAATCGATACCTTCGATGCGATGCTCTTCTGCCACCGCGAAGCGAAGTACGGTTCGAATCCGTTCTTCCAAGCTAAGTACGAGGAGCTGCGCCAGCTGCTGGCAGGCTCCAAGCAGCAATCGATCGTGTGGCTGCTCTCCGAATACGAGAAGCAGGAAGGCGTTGCCGCCTTCCTTGGTTATATCGTTGATCTCGATACGGTCAAGCGCTGGAACGGCAGCTATAACCTCGTGCCGGATAATGATGCGACACATTCTTTCCGCGTCGCATCGCTTGCCTTGTTCAACGGCCTGCTCGAGCGGGAGCGATTCGGCCGCCAAGCGGAGTTCGACCTGTATGAGCTGGTCGCAAAGGCAGTTCTTCACGATCTGCCGGAGGTGCTGTCCGGCGATGTCGTGACGAACTTCAAACATAACAATGAAGAGATTAAGCTCGCCTTCGAGCAATATGAGAAGGAAACGGCCGCGACTATCGTTGAATTGCTGCCTGCTGTCTTCCACAAAGAGATGACCAGTTACATCGTAGACAGCAAATCGGATGATTACGCAGGCGAAATGGTCGATATCGCCGATAAGCTCGACGCGTTAATCAAGGCCGGTCTGGAAATGCGCAACAATCCGCATTATGCGGAGACGTACTATCAGCAGTTGATCAAAATTCAGCATCGGTACGAAAACCCTTGCGTCATCTTTTTCCTCGCTTACATTTTGCATGACTTAACGTATTCGAATCTAATTGGACAATAATGATTCCCGGCTCAGCTCACTTGCTGTCCAGAAGAACCGCACCGGTGAGCGAAAGATCGTAACCCTGTATCGATCGCAGCTCCTCTTGATAAGAGGGGGAAGCAACGATTGATTGAACGAGCTCAATCCACGCTATATTTTGGGGCGTTTGCAGCATGACTAGGTCGCAGCGCTCCTTCGCAAGCGGTATGAACTCCGCCCCTACGATGTAAGCCGCCTTCTCAATGCCGACTCCCGCATCTGCCGCTCCCGTTACTACTTTCCCCGCTACGCCCAAGTGATTCGATTCCTCATCCTCATACCCTCTCACACTGTTGCGTGATAGTCCATGCAGCCTCAGCTGTTCATCGAGCAGCACCCTAGCTCCCGAACCCTTCTCTCGATTCACGATTCGAACATCGTTTCGCGACAAATCTGCCCAGCTGACAATATTTTTCGGATTCCCTTTTTGCACATAAAGCCCGGCAGTACGAGTAAGCAAGTTAATGACGATATAAGGGAAGCCGACGAGCAGCTTCCGTATGTAAGGCAAGTTATATTCGCCTGTATCCCCATCCAGCAGATGCGTGCTAACAATATCAGCCCGTCCTTGATACATGGCGATCAAGCTGTCCATGCTGCCCATATGAGAGCGAAGCGGACGATATTCTTTCGTATGCTTCTCGATATGCTTCGATAATATATCGAGACTCACATCCTGTCCTGTAATGACGAGGCTGCGAACATCGGTGGCTGCCGTCTGCGCTTGACCGCTATGCGGCATAACGTTCGTCATTCGGCTATTGCTCCCTTTTGCCCGATGCTTGTACCGCTCAAGATCGTCAGCATCCACACGCATCTGACGACCGACGCGATAGGCGGGCAGCTCGCCTTTCTTTATTAAGTCGTACACCGTTAGCTTCGAAATGCGAAGCAGCTTGGCGATTTCTTCCGTCGTATAGGACACTTGTTCCGTCATTCCTTCACCTGCTTCCGCAAGCGTAAACGATTGCCGCCTCCGAGAGCGGCCCTAACCCGTTTCGCGTTGAATACTAAACCAAAGTATATCGCAATCATTGATTTCTGGCATCATATTGCGTCCATTCATATTTAGTTATATCTATTTATATCTAGTTATAACAAAACATATTTATTTATAATCAAACATATGTTAACATAGCTAACAAATAGATAGATACATAATGGAGAGGAAKAATCGATCAATGAACAAAATAACCAAATGGMTAACGCTAGCTTTGCTCGCCGCGGTAATCGCAATTGCCGGCTGCTCCAGCAATACGCCAGCCAACACCGACGCGGATAACAACGCTCCGTCGAAGAAAGTCGAGTTGCTTATCTCGGCTGCGGCCAGCTTGACGGACAGCTTGAATGAGCTTAAATCCGCATACGAGTTAGAACATAATAATGTCACGCTTACCTTCAACTACGGTGCATCCGGCACGCTGCAGCAGCAGATCGAGCAAGGCGCTCCCGCAGACTTATTCCTATCTGCAGGTACGAAGCAAATGAAAGCCTTGGTCGACAAGCAGCTTATCGAGGAAGCTCAGCAAGTAAATGTTCTGGCGAATGAACTCGTGGCCGTTGTGCCAACGGATTCAGATTTGGCGCTCGGCACGATGGAGGATTTATCCCAAGCAGCACTTGGCAAAATAGCGGTCGGCGAGACAGCAACCGTACCGGTAGGCGGCTATACGAAAGAAGCGCTCGACTATTACAAGCTATGGGAAGCCGTACAGCCCAAGCTTGTCTTCGCCAAAGACGTTAGGCAAGTATTGACCTACGTGGAAACAGGCAATACCGACATTGGCTTCGTCTACGCCACAGATGCGCTCACATCCGATAAAGTGAAGGTAGCGTTCAAAGTAGACGCAGCCAGCCACAAACCGATCGTATACCCAATCGGCATCGTGAAGGCGACCAAATATCCCGATGAAGCAGCAGCGCTCTACGATTACTTGCAAAGCGATGAGGCGATGGCCGTGTTCACGAAATACGGCTTCACCGCTCCCGGTCAATAGCTTCAACCTACTCCAGTGATCCTTCACACACCTTTGCTTAAATAACCGGAAAAACTCCCGTTATATTCACGTCCAAGACCAATACCTGGCTGCTTAACTGGAAAAACTCCTGTTATTCCCTCCGGTTTCGCCCTATGCAGCTATTTCAGGTAAATATAACAGGATAAATTCCCGTTAATGGTTTCTGCAACTTGAAATACACGATAATAACGGGAGTAATTCCTGTTAATCAGAGCTATTGCAATCAATCATAGGCGAGTTAAACAACAAATGTGTCCAATGAACATGCGGCTTCATACTGCCTGAGCCGATGGGATGGAAAACTTCTGTTTTCAAAAGTCAGATTACTAGTAAAAAACGGCTGCCTCACGAAGCTCATAGCTTCGAGAGGCAGCCGTTTCCATATTATAACGCCGATGCGCCAGCGCTCCAGCCGAACGGGTAGTCGCTAGAAATGTCGAGCGGCAGCTTGCCTTGCGGGATAAGTTCGCCGACGAGCGCTTTCGCCGCAGCCGCCAGTGCCAGCGGTCGGCATTCGTAGACCGCGATGTACGCAAGCACTTCCGGATAGAGCAGCAGATCAAGCGGGTTGCGGACGGATACCGCAACCGTGCGGTCGCCTGCGAGCTTCACAACCTCGCGCGCAATGTCCCGCTCCAGCGGATGCTTGGAAGCGTCATAGGTGACGACGACGATTTGCTCGAATGTATCGAGCTCTGCCAGCGCGTGACGATCGCTCAATCTACGTTCCACTAGATTCGAATGAAACTGACCAAGGAAATCGCCAAGCGTACCTTGACCTGACAGCATCTCGTCAGCTACCGATACCGGCACGATATCCGGCCACAGGACAAGCGTTCTCGCTGCTTTGCTCAGCGGGAGCAAGCCGCCTTCGTTCTTAACAAGCGTCACGGATGCTTCGCTCCAACGCGCGGCTACCGCTTGATTGTCCTCCGTGGCAATCTCCCTCCGTGCATCTTCCCATGGAAGCAATGGCTCATCGAGTGCCAACTTTTCCTTCAATGCCATGACGCGGCCTACGGCTTCGTCAATCCGATCCATCGCAAGCTCACCGCTCTCCACCGCGCTTGCGACAGCTTCCAGTGCAGCCAATTGCTTCTCGTACGTATGGCTGACGAGCACCATATCCGCTCCGGCCCGCAGCGCCTGTACAGCGCCCGGTCCCGGACCATAAAATTCGTCGATTGCGCTCATCTCGAGGCAATCGGTCACGACGATGCCGTCGTAGCCAAGCTCCTCGCGCAGCAGCCCGGTCAACACCGGCTGCGACAGCGTCGACGGCACGCCGCTCGGATCAAGCGCCGGCAAGCATACATGCGCCGTCATAATACAATCCGTTCCGGCTTCGATCGCCGCTCGGAACGGCTTAAGCTCGATCGCGTCGAGACGCGCGCGATCATGGAGCAATACCGGCAGCGCATGATGCGAGTCTACCGACGTATCGCCATGCCCTGGAAAATGCTTCACCGTCGCGGCAATGCGCGCCGCCTGGTAGCCTTGAACCGCCGCCGCGCCCAGCTCGGCAACGACCTCCGAGCGGTCGCTGTACGAACGAACGTTAATAACCGGATTGTCCGGGTTATTGTTAACGTCAATGCACGGCGCATAGTTCATCGTAACGCCGAGCTTGCGAAGCTCCTCGCCGCAGACTCGCGCCGTCTCGCGAGCACCTTCTGCTTCACTGGCAGCACCTAATGCCATGTTTCCCGGCATAAGCGTCACGCCCTCTACTAGCCTTGCAACCATGCCGCCTTCTTGATCAATAGCGACGAATACAGGCGGCTTGCCCGCATCGCTTGCGATGCGCTGCAGATTGCCGCTCAGCTCATGAACCTGCTGGGCATCCACGACATTACGGGAGAAGTAGATCGTTCCCCCGATCCCATATTCGCGAATTAGAGCCTGAATCTGCTCCGTCGGCTCCGTCCCATGAAAGCCGAATACGAACAGCTGTCCGATCTTCTCCTTAAGACTCCATTGCTTCCAATCGCTCTTATTAGACACCGCTTTCCCATCCTCTCTCATGCTCCCCATCTTGATGCTTGCTTCTATAATCCGTCGGATTCTCGCCCGTATATTTCATGAATACTTTCGTAAAATACCGCCTTTCCGCGTATCCTACCTCTTTCGCAATCTGAGCGACGCTCTTCTGCGTATCGGCGAGCATGACTTTCGCCCGCTCCATCCTTTGCCTCGTTACATATTCGATGAACGTCTCGCCGAACGTCTGCTTGAACAGCAGGCTAAAGTACGACGTGCTTAGGCCCACATGCGTCGCCGCTTCCTCCACGCTAAGATCGCGGTATAGGTTACGATCCAAGAACGATCTTGCCTCGGCCATCGAACGCTCCGATTGCTTCTTCTTATCCATTGATTTCTCGGATACCGCGCTTGTCACTTGCCTGATAACTGACAACAAATCCTTAATGCCGAATCTGCGGTCCAACCTGCGCCACAGCATATCCTCCTGCTCGCGGGTAAACACGCCCATTTCCTTCATCTCCCGCATCAGATGCAGGACGAAGAAATGGAGCAGCGGCTTCACCCGGCCGAGACTCGGCTCATTCATCTGCTGGAGCAGCAGCGTCACGCTCTGCAATTCGAAATCCACGGTGATCGAATCGCCGCGCTTCACCGCGCCGATGATTTTCTCCGCCGTATCCCAGAACGCTTGATCTGCCTTCGACGATCTCATCTGCTCCGATGGATAGACCGCCATGACATCGTGCACGGGTGTAAGCTGCATGCCTTGCTGTACAACCTTATACGCACTGGACAAGTCTGCTACAGAGGCGAATTCTCGGAATATGCCGGCGAATAGGTTCAGCTTCACATGACCGCTTACGGTAATGAGCAGCATCTCCGTCCACTCTTTGATTTGAGCCAAATTGTATGGAATATCTTTATCCACCTCAATCAGCACGCACCACTCGCCATCGCGAATTTGTATGACCGCATGGTGAAGCGACTGCTGATGCAGCTTCTCGCGAAGCACGTTGCACACCGCGAAGTTCCACAGCTTACGCTCCTTGTCGGACCAGTCGCGCCAATCCTTCGTTTTCTCCGAGCTGACGTCCAGATCCAATACAATCAAGACGAACTGTTGCTCCTTAAGCTGCTGTTCATCGCCTGTAAGCAGCCAATTGTCTGCCGTCACATCAGTATAATCCATGATGATGTCGTACAATATTTTTTCGCTAGCAAGATCGATCATTCGCCCCAGCTTCTGCTTCTCTTCGAGCTTCTGCTTCTGCTTGTTCCGCTGGTTCGCCATAATGCGGGCAATGACGCCCGTCAGCTCATCGTATGGAATCGGTTTCAGCATATAATCATTGACGCCATATTGAATGGCGGTACGCGTATAAGTAAAATCTTGGTATCCCGAAAGCATGATGATATCGCAAGCTATTTCTTTCTCGCGAATATGGCGGACAAGCTCAAGACCGTCCATAACCGGCATACGAATATCGCATAGCAGCAAATCTATCGGCCCTTGTTCCATCAGCTCGAGCGCCTCGACGCCGTTTTTGGCAACGCCAGCTACGGTCAAGCCAAGCATTTCCCAGGGGATGACCTTTTCTAAGTTTCGTGTAATATGTGCTTCGTCGTCGACTAAGAGTACTTTACCGCTCATTGCTGTTCACCTCTGCTCTTTGGAATGACGCAGCGGATAACGGTACCATATCCCTCGCCGCTGCAAATCCATAAACCGAAGTTCGGTCCGTAATGGATACGCAGCCGGTCCGCTACGTTTCTAAGACCAAGTCCTCTTCTTTCGCCAAGCTCCGCTGCATTCTGACCCTTGCTTGTTGGACTTGAACCCTGCGCCAGCTTTTGCAATACGCTTTCGCTCATCCCGACTCCATTGTCGCGGATGAACAACACAATTTGGTGAAGTTCAACACGCACTTCGATCGTGATAACCCCTTCTCCGTCGCCATATCCTTCAAGTCCATGCTGTATGCTGTTCTCGACAAGGGGCTGGAGCGTCAGCTTCAAAATCGAATAATCGAGCGCTTCATCCGGAACGTTCATCTCGTAGGTGAACAGCTCCTCAAAGCGGTATTTCTGAATTTCCAAATAGCTTCGCACATGCTCAATTTCTTGCGCGATCGTAATTTCCTCGGAATGATGCATGCTCGTACGCAGCAGGTTGCTCAGACGGCGAACCATCAGCATAATCTTCTTGCCTTCGTTCTGAGCGGCAAGCGCATTAATGGACTCCAACGTGTTGAACAGGAAGTGAGGCTTGATCTGCGCCTGCATAAGCATCATCTCCGCATGCTGCTTGCGCTGCTGCTCTCTGCGGACTTCATTAAGCAAACTGCCGATTCGCTCGACCATGCTATTGAAACTATTTGCGAGCAGCACCGTCTCATCCTTGCCTTGGGCGGTAATACGAATATCCAATAGACCTTGCTCTACAAGACGCATTTTGCGAACGACCTTAATAATCGACCTCGCTACGCGGTTAACAAAGAATACGTTGAACAATATCGCCGAAATAACGCCAAGCGCCGTAATCATGCCGATCCACTGCACGAATCGTACATTCTCGTTCGTCAGCGAATTCCACGACTTAATCGAAACGAGAATCCACCCGCTCCGATCGAGCTGATAGGACGAGACAAGCGCGTCAATCGTATCGAAGGTCTCGCGCGAGCTCTCGTAATTGACCGTATTTTGCAGCTTAAGCGCCGTGTATTCGTTGATTTTGTTGCCCTGCGCTTCTCCCATGCTGTCCAGCATAATGAGTCCGCTATTATTAATAATCATATAACGCGTTTCTGGCACATCGCTATCGGGATTCTGGAAAGCTTTGAGCATGCTCATCACTTCTTCGGTCTTGTACTGCGTAATCATAACGCCTAGATCGTTGAACGTCTCAATATCCTTTACGACGCGAAGCTGAGTAAACAAGGGCGGGTCAACACCCGTCAGCTCTCGCTGCTCATAAGGTCCGATCCATAGCGGACGGCCCCCTAGCGCTATCACCTCGTCATAGATCGAATGCAGCTTGAACATATCGAAGGTAATCGGCTTAAACGTCGTCGGATCGTTGCGATAGGAGCGGAACATCGTACCGTCCTTCGCGTAAAGCACGACGAAGCTGACCGCCGGATGCTGGAACAGTATCCGGTTCATCTCCTTCTCCGCCTGATTAATCGCGATGAGCGTACTTGGATCGATTGCCGTATAAGTGCTGTACTTGAGCGTATCCTGAACCTCGGAGCTTGTCAGATTGCCGTCTGACAGTTGATCGAGTTCCCGGAAGAAATAGCGGATGTTGCCTCCTACCGCCTTGAGCGAAATTTCCGTCTGCTCGCTATATTTTTCCTCAAGCAGCGTTTCTGAATTCAGAAACGAGAAGATGCCGAGGCCGATCATCGGAATGACGATCAGAGCTATGAATGCGAGCATAAGCTTCGGTCTCAAGTTCATCTAGGGAGCCTCCTGGTTGGTAACTAGCATAAACAGCAGATGCCGTCCATGGACGGCAAGCTGCTTCTGATTGAAAAGCGATTCTATTAACCTTTGACGCTGCCCGCAGTCATTCCTTCTATAATCTGACGTTGCAGGAACACATAGACGATAAGAACGGGAATGATACTTATAATTACGGCAGCCGATAGGGAAGCAAAGTTCGTTCGATAACCGTCGTTAAAGGTCGCCATGCCTGTCGGCAGCGTTCGGAGCGATTCGGAAGTTATGAACAATTGGGATAAAATATACTCGTTCCAGTTGCCGATGAAGTTCAATATAAACACCGTAACGAGCGCCGGTACAGAAATCGGAACAATAATTCGGAAAAACAGCCCCGATGCGCCTAATCCGTCCATAATGCCTGCCTCCTCGAGCTCGCTTGGAATCGAAAGCATGAAGGCGTAAATAATGAAGACGGTAATCGGCAACGCATATGTGGAGTATACCAAAATTAGCGACAAATGCGTATCATAAAGCTTATGTCCGAACAGCTCAATCCCTTGAATCAAGCGGTACAGCGGGATGAACAAGGCGCCAGCCGGAACGAGCAGACCGAGCAGGATGAATTGATACACGATTTTATTCATCTTCTCGTATTTCATTCGGGAAATGGCGAATGAAGTCATCGCAGCGAACAGCAGCGTCAGCAGACATGCGGCGACGGTTACGTACACGCTATTCAGCGCATACTTGCCGATATTGGCCGTACCCCATGCGGCTACATAGTTGTCGAAGTTGAACGAAGTCGGGAAAGACCATGTATTTTCCGTAATTTGACGATTCGTTTTGAAGGAAGACATGAACAGCCATAATAACGGGAAGAGCAGTGCGACGACATAGACGAACAGGAAGCTGTGCATCCACCATTGTGAGTTTTTCATTCGTGCTGTCATTAGTACTGCACCTCCTCGCTCTTCGTTAACCGTTGCAGAATGCCAGTCAGAACCAAAATAATGATGAACATCGCAACGCCGATCGCGCTGCCGTAACCAAGCTCCATTGAACGGAAGCCTACCTTAAGCATGTATGTTGCCATAACCTCGGTCGATTGGAACGGTCCGCCGTTCGTCATAATTTGGACAATGTCCAGCACCTTCATTGTTCCGGATACCGAGAGCAGCAGCATAACGAACAGCACCGGCTTCACGAGCGGAAGCGTAATGCTCCACGTTTCTTGCCAGCCGTTAACGCCGTCGATCTTCGATGCTTCAACGATTTCCTTCGGAATGTTCAAGATCGCAGCAAGGCATAATACGATGAAGAAACCGACGTTCTGCCAAGCATTGGCAATCAAGATGGAGAGCAGCGCGAGCTTCGGATCGGACAACCATTCGCGCGCCCAGCTTTCCGGAGCAACGAGGCGAATGAACTGATTGATCAGACCGGAATCGTAATTGTATAGAACGCCGAACAGAATCGCTACGGTAGCTGTCGATATAACAACCGGCACGAACACGGCCGATTTGTAGAAGTCACGCATCCGTCTAACTTTGCTGATGATGATCGAGATCAGGAAGACGAGCGGAATATTCACGATTAAGGAAAATACCATGAAGTAGAAGTTGTTCAGTAACGCTTTTCTAAATACTTCATCGTCCCAGAGCCTTACGAAGTTGTCGAAACCTATAAATACTTTCTCGGTAATGCCATCCCACCGGAAGAAACCGTAAATGAAAGAAACGATAACCGGATAACAGAAAAATATGGCGTACAAGACGAGCGTTGGAATAATGAACGCGATATAGGTGATCGGGTTTTTGAGCGCTTTGTTCATAGCTTCCCTCTCCTTAACAGTTTTGCGAATACGATTCACTTGTAAGCGATACCGCGTCCAAGGGTGAAAGAGGGTGTCCTCCTGCAAGGAAGGACACCCTCTCGCCCATCAGGATCGATTGTCATGTGTCGCTATTGTCAATTACTGAGCTGCATTCGCTTTCACTTGGGAAGCTTGAATTTTCTCAGCTACTTTTTCAGGCGTGCTTACTTTACCGATCAGCTCTTGGATGCCAACGTTGATATCAGCGCCTACTGCCGGTTGAACGATAGCGTCGTATGCTTTCCACGAGCTCGAAGCGTTAGCCATTACCGTCAAGATTTCAGTTGTAAGCGGATCTACACCGGACAGGTCGCTCAGCTTCATGGAAGGAAGCAATTTGTCTTCCACTAGCGTACGTTTTTGTACTTCTTCCGTATAGAAGTTAGCGATGAATTTCTTAACCGCTGCGATTTGATCTTCGTTCAGGTTAGCCGAGAAGCCGAAGCCGTTCGAGTACGATGCGTTGATCGACGTTTGATCGCCTGCGCCGCCTTCGATGGACGGGAATGCGAAGTAGCCGATTTGACCTTTCAGTTCGCCAGCTTCGTCGCCGGAGAAACGGTTCGCGTCCCATGTTCCCGTGAACACCATTGCGGCTTTGCCGGAAAGCAATTGCGCGCCTTGATCTGCGTATGCAAGTCCGAGAGCGCCTTTCGTGAAGTAGTCTTTGTTCACAAGCTCAGCGTAGGAAGCAAGACCTTTAACGAAGTTTTCGTCTGTCCATTTCGCTTCGCCGGATACGACTTTGCTGAAAGCGTCGATGCCTACGTTACGTTCCATAATCGTGTTCCACATCATGCCGTTAACCCAGCCGTCTTTGGCAGCAAGACCAAATGGCGTGTAACCTGCAGCTTTGATTTTGTCGGAAATTTCAAGCAATTGCGCCCAAGTCGTAGGGATTTCCAGACCTAGCTCGGAGAAAATTTTCTTATTGTAGAAGATAGCTTCGCTATAGCCGCCGAAAGGAAGGCCGTATACTTTGCCGTCGATCGTGAACTCATCCAAGCTCGCGAACTTGTCTTTAATGCCAAGCTCTTCGATGATCGGTGTCAGGTCAAGCATGCGGTTTGCTTTCACATACAGGTTAAGGTCAGCGCCGCCGAATACTTCGAAGATGTCTGGAGGATTGCCTGCAGCCATCTCGGCTTTCAGCTTCTGATCGCGGTTAACGATCTCGTCGATGCCTTCAAGCTTGAACGTCAAGCCTTTGTTCTCATCTTGTGTTTTTGCAACGACATCTTCTAGGATTTTCAAGCGTGTTTTGCTTGTTTCTTTAATTTGTGTGTGACGAAGGGACAATGTTACGTCTTTCGCTTCCGCTTCCGGCGCTTTCGTCTCTACCGGTGCGTTCGTTGCGTCCGTGCCTTCGTTAGCCGGCTTGTTGTTGCCGCCGTTGTTGTTGCCGCCGCAAGCGGATGCGACCAACATCACGGATACCAATGCAACAGCGATACTCGTAAATTTTCTTTTCATTTGAAAGACCTCCTCGTTTATGGTGTTGCCTGTTTGCCTCGCACACTCATTATAGGACGCCGAAGCCTATCGCTAGGAGGTCCAAAAAACAATAAGTTAGGGATACAATTCTACTTTTTTGATGAGGAGGGATAAAATCTTATAGCCCGCCGGGTTACTTTTCCCGACAGGCTATGTAAATTTATCTTACGTATTAGTGACGCAAATCCTCGGTTATTTGCTTGACTACTTCGTAAAACCGTCTCCACTCTCCGTTTTCACTATGCAATCCGCCAATTTCTTTGGATTTCGAAGGTTCCTCATGTGAGTTTTCCTTCAACATGGGAGCGTTTTCTTGCCGCAGTCTCTCCAGTCTTTGCTTAAACTGAGCATTATCGTCCGACATTTATATCCCTCACCCCTTCAGCCAGCTCTTGCGGAGTGCAAAAATCTCTTTCAAGTCGTCGGTAGACATTTCCGTAATCCATTGCTCCGATTGTCCGACGACTTGCTCGCTAAGCGATTGCTTGCTCTCGATCATCTCGTCGATCTTCTCCTCCAGCGTGCCAAGCGTAACGAACTTATGCACCTGTACCTGCTTCGTCTGCCCGATCCGGAACGCTCGGTCCGTAGCCTGATTCTCGACCGCCGGATTCCACCACCGATCGAAGTGAAACACATGGTTGGCCGCTGTCAGGTTAAGCCCAGTCCCGCCAGCCTTAAGCGATAATACGAAGGCGCAGCACGGCTCATCCTGATTCTGGAACCGTTCAATCATTTCATCGCGCTTCGCCTTCGGCACGCCGCCGTGCAAATACGGCACCGGCATCCCGAGACGCTCTTCGAGCAGCTTCTGAAGCTGCTCGCCCATATCAACATATTGGGTGAAGATGAGGCAGCGCTCGCCTTCAGCGGCGATCTCCTCGCACATCTCAAGCAGCCGCACCACTTTATTCGAGCGCTCGGGTTCCCATTGCAGCTTGCGTTCCTCAGCATTAAGAAGCGAGGGATGGTCGCATAGCTGCTTGAACTTCGTGAGCGCGGACAAGATAAGCCCGCGACGCTGCATCGGCCCCAGCTTGTCGAGCTTATCCAGCAGATCGGCAACCAGATTCTCGTAGATGACACCTTGCTCTGCTGTAAGCGTCATATACGTCTTCGCCTCATTCTTCTCCGGCAGCGACAGCTGAATGGAAGGATCCTTCTTAATTCTGCGCAGCATGAACGGCTTCACCCAGCGCTGCAGCCCTGCAATCATCGCTTCGTCGCGCGTCTTCTCGATCGGAGCAACTACGGCGGTGCGGAATTCATTCAAGCTGCCTAAGTACCCTGGGTTAATAAAATCATAGATCGACCACAGTTCCGTAAGTCGATTCTCCATCGGCGTGCCGGTGAGAGCGATTCGGTGCAAGGCATTGAACCTGCGTATCGCGCTCGACTGTTTCGTATATACGTTCTTTATATTTTGCGCTTCATCCAAGCACAATACATCCCATTCAACGAGACTAAGCACTTCTTCATCTAATTGAGCAAGCGAATATGAGGTTATAACAATATCCGCTTGATCCGCCGCCTCTCTGAACGCTTCACCCTTGTCGCGCTTCGCGCCGTAATGAAGCATCACCTTCAGCGATGGGGCGAACTTCTCAAGCTCTTTCTCCCAGTTGCCTATGACGGAGGTCGGACAGATGAGCAGCGACGGACCTCTGAATCCGCCCTGCTTCTCCTTCACTACCATCATATAGGCCATGAACTGAATCGTCTTGCCGAGACCCATATCATCGGCCAACACGCCGCCAAGTCCGAATCTGCGCAAGAACAACAGCCATGACACGCCTTCCAACTGATAAGGACGAAGCTCTCCGAGAAATTGCGGAGGCAGCTCGGCTAGCGGAATCTGCGATGCTTGTTGCAGCTGGGCAAGCCAAGTCGTCAGATGCTCGTTCAGCTCAACCTCCGCGCGAAGCTCTGATTCATAGACACTATCGTCCTCTAGCGGCGTTCCGCCGCGCAGGTGCATCTCCAGCACGTCGCGGAACGATAATCCGCTGCGCTTGCCCATCTTATTCAGCCATTGCTTTATTTGGTCAACATCCTGCGGGTCAAGATGCACCCATTCGCCGCCCACTTGGAAGAGTCTTCGATTCTGCTCGGCAAGATGAAGAAATTCCGCCTCTGACAGATCGACATTGCCAAGCGCCAGCTTCCAATCGAATTGAACGATCTGATTCAGACCGAACATCGGCTGGGCAGCCGACCCCACCGACGACTTCATCTTCGCCTTCAGACGCAGCTTGCGCGAACGCACCGCTTCCCACCAGCTCGGAAGCAGTACCGGACAGCCAGCCTCCAGCAGTTGCACGCTTGCTCCCTCTAAAAACATCCACGCTTCATTATCCGTCAGCTCTGCGCGAATCACACCTTCTGCCGCCGTATCTTCCCACTCCGGCAGCGCGTCAATCCACTTCGCTTGCTCCTTCGCAAGCTTCGCCTCAATAAGCGGCAGCCACGCTTCATCGATCGCGCGGCCATCTGCCGTGTCTGCTTCCCAGCCGGTATAACCGTCATGGCGAATCGGCAGCCACGGCCCGCCTTCCCGGCTTTGAAGCGCCGGGCGCAGACGCCAGCCGCTCGTCTCTTGAGGCTCGACGAGCTGTAGCGCTACGCGGAACGGCAGCGTATCCTTGCTCAGTCCAATAGCAATGAGCCAATCTTCCTCGTCCGCCGACTTGCGCCTTAGCACGCCTTCGCCCGATAACAGGCCGATCTCTCGCCATGCTTTTGCAGCTAGCTCATTCTCCTCGATCATCTGCTCGACGGCATAACCGATCCATCTATCGACACCTTTATCTCCGGCATCAGCTGCCTCCTGCATGGACTGCTCCCACTTGAGCAACTTCTGCTCTTCTTGCCTCGGAATCGCCATCCGCCAGCTGCGATGATGCTCGGTCCATGTCGCCCAATCAGGCATGAACCAACCGTTCAATAACGCTTCTCTTATTTGCTCTGCGATTCGCATAAGAAGCGTTAGCCTCGGCGTCCATTCGAGCTGCAGCAGCCTTACCGCCTGAGGGGCGGATAAATAATCGACCGCTATTAGCGGCTTTAGCTGAAGAAGCGTCCTGCCGCCAGCGCTGATTTCTTCAACCTCCGTACCGTACCATGAAGCCTTATGCCATGCGAACAAAAGAGAGCGCAGCCGATTGTCTGCCGCATCCTTCCGACCTTCTGCGACCAGCATAATCGCTGACTCTTCCGCGTTCTCGTTCCAAAATCCGTCAACCACCAGTTTGCGAACGCTGCTTTGTACTCTCATGTTACGATTTTCCCTTTCCACAATTCCTCCTGGAATGCGCGCAAACGCTGATATTTCGAAGTTAAGCCTTTAATATAGTTATCCCAGCGAGCATCCTCCTGCTCGGATTTGTACAGACGCTCCAGCTTCTTGAGCTGCTTCACCGCCATCTTGTACCCTTGCCGATTACGAGACTGAATGCTTGCGTCAATCGATTGATGGTATAGCGGCAGGAGCACCTGCGGCGCTGATTTGGCTACTTCTCGCAGCGCTTGAACCCCAACATCCTCAAGCCTCGCTCCGGTCAGCAGCTGGAGATCGGCCCATTCCTCATAACGCTGCTGACCCAGCCAATGCTCCGATAATTCTAGATAGGAAAATGGCAACAGCTCTGTCATATAGGTGGACCATTGCGGCAGGTCGGGACGATCCTGATCCGCTCTCCGGCACAACGTCACGAAGACGCCTACCGTTCTGCCGTTGCGGTTCGGATAGATTCGCTCATACAGGAAGCTCATCCAGAGCTCTACAAGCTCCCACTTCTCCTCTTCCATCCGTTGTGCTGCGCAAGGATAAATAACCCTTTGTGCTTTATCGAAGCTAGCCTTGGCGAAATGCTCCATCGACTTATCATCCTGTTTATCGAAGAAATACATCATGGCAATTGCAATCTGCACGAATGCCAACGGCTCTTCTTTCTCCGCCTCCAGCATCGACGCCAGCTCACGCTCGAACCATTCCCTATTGCTCGACAACTTCTCGCTTAGTGACAAATAAATATATTCCCATTCAAACAGTTGGCGTTCTACGTTAGAAGCCCGCGCTTTAATGACCGCTACGAGCAGATCTGCCCACCGTGTCTCCGCGTCATCCATGTCAGCGGGTACAAGCTCTCCAATGAGTGTATATAAATGCTCAACCCAAGGCTCAGCCATTCGAATAAACGACATTTCATGATAATACCGGCTGAACGAATCGACTGTCGTAATAGCCATCTCAGCCTGCTCAAGCACGAAAATAACCGCAGTTGCCCAGTGCAGCCGTTGACGCGGCTTCTCCCAATCCTTGGATAACCCTTTAAGGGATTGAAGCACTGGCTGCAGGGCATGAAGCGAATGCCGGCATTTGCGCCATGTCTCTCCTTGGGATTGCTCCATCCAAGCAAGCCACTCCTCGCCGCTTGCTCTCTCGGACGGATGAGTGACGCTCCCCGCTGCTACAGCAGCTTGATCCCGACTGTCTATCGTCACTTCGCTAGCAGACGTAAGTCCGAGCATTCGAAAGTAGGTCCTCTCCGCCGTCTTATGACCATCTGGGAGCTCGCTGCATGCTTGGAATAAGACAGCAGCCATATGCTTGCAGTAATGATCCTCCGGACAAGTACATGAGCTGTAAGCAAAGTGACTTGCATCCATGACGACCGAATAAAGATCGCTGCCTTGCACAATCCCATACAGCGTATCGTATTCGCTCGCTCGAGTATTTTGAACGCGGCCGTCTACATAATATTGCCAACCCCGCTTTAATACGGATGCATCTATATGATCGCGCAGCTCTTGTTCCAGCGCAGTGTGCAGCTTTTCACTAAGAGGCATAAATGACATTCACCCGCTTCCTTTCCGTTCCATTGCATTCTTACTATTATACCACATGACGACTAGTCAATTGCCTCTCTAAGTGCCTAATCCTTCATTCTTGAAACAAAAATAAGCCAATCCGACGAATCATACTCGTCGAATTGGCTTATTAGTAGCGTTAAATAGGAATGATAACTGAAAACGTAATCCAATTATTAGGTTCGGCAGTTATTTTCACCGATCCCTTATATTTGTCTGTAATCGACTTCACGATCGACAGGCCGAGACCTTGATGTTCATCCTGCTTCGTCGAATAACCAGCCTCCATAAGCGGCTTCGTTATGACTCTCGGCGCATCTGAGCAAATATTGCTGATCGTCAGCTCCAACTCGCAATCAGTCTGATTGCCGACCAAATTGACGATTCGCTGCTCATCCGGGTACTTGAGCACTTCATCGAAGGCGTTATCGATAAGATTGCCGAGTATACGATTCACATCCAGCGTCTTAGCTCCCATCTCCTGCATATTCAATCCGCTGAATGAGCAAGCGAACTGAATTTTGTGGCTCTCTGCCTGCGAGATCTTCGAGCGGATGAGCGCCGCAATAGCCGGGTTGCCGATATTAATAATATCGTTCATTAAGCGAATTTCGCCGGTTAGCTCCTTCGTATAGGCAGCAAGTTCCCTCGTCTTTCTTAATTCGGCTAAGGAGTGGATCGTCTGTACGTGATTGAGGAAATCATGCCTTTGGGCACGAATCGAATGGAACATTTGGTTAATTTCATCAATATAGGTTTCCTGCGTAACACGAACCGCCTTGTCGCGAGACTGTCTGAAATAACGCATGGCTACAAAGGCAATGAGCAAACTAAAGCCCGTAAGAATGATAATAATAAGTCCAAGATTTAGAAACTGCTTGTCGAGCTGCTTCTGAACAACATTGTAGTCGGATACGAGACTGAGCACATAGCTGTTCATCGGAACGCCGTTCTCATCCGTAATGCTCATGCCCTTATCCGTTACATCGACGGGAATGAACATTTTGAATACATGCTTGCCGTTTATCTTTTCTTTCAACGTTACCATTTGCTTCGACATATACGCATGTCTTACGAGCTCAACATCCTTCTTCGACTTAAACGTATAATTGCCGTAGAAAATCGGCCGCTGCACTTGATGCTCCTGCACATCGCCATTAGGATGAATCGTTTGATTGCCGTCTGGGAACATTTCCGGATTAATAAAAGCAATTTCGAGCAAATCGTCGTTATGCTTGACCGAATTCTCGATCATTCGATCGACACCCGTCATCTTCTCGAATTGATCCAACAGCTCATAGCTGACATACGGGTCAACGATGTAATTGGAAGCTCCGTCGAAATAATAGCCCCATTTATAAATTTTGCTGACGTCAGTGGAAGATACTTCAAAGGGCCCGCTCCAGAAATTAGTCAGCGTTTGACCTAACCAATCAACCTTCACTTCCTTATTGTCGAAAAGCTGATTGAAGGCGGTGTACCAAGGATCCCATGATTTCGTGCTCTTGCCAAGCTGGGTTGGGTCGGATGATTTGTACAGTATAATGTCGTCAGGCTCTCGCTTGAGCAGTGTGATGTGGCTAAGATCAAGCTTGTCTCTCAGCTCCGCTAGCTGCTCGTTCGTCACATTCTCAACATCCGGATCAAGCGCGTATTGCGTTGCGATCGAAGCAGTGCGCAGCTCACGACCGATTTGATTTTGGTATAGCTCCGCGCCGAGCCTTGATTGCTCGAGAGATATCTCAAGCTGCTTCGCCAGTGCCAACATTTCATGATTCAACGACTCTTCCAGCGTCTTCTTCGTCAAAAAATAATAGACCGTATTATTGATTAAAATAAGAATGACGATAATGCTAACCGCCATTAGCCAAATGTTGCGCTGCATCCCCTGCATCTTGCCCTTCTGTATATTATAGCTCTCATTATGTCTCATGATCGCTTAATGGACAATCCAACTCTTTTTGACAATTGAGTAATGGCAAAAACCTTAAGAAAAAAGAGCAAAATCTTTAGCCTTTAGCCATGTAAACTTTCATTACAATACGGAACAATATTCCTAGCAACATAACAAAACGTGCAAATTTTATGAAATTTTAACCTGAAAAGCGTGAATATGCGTATGTATTGGTTCTATCATACCATATAATTCATATTTTTTGAGCAAATTGATCTATATTGTCCCATTCTTTTTTATATGAATAAAAATATTTATGCCGCTTCATACTAAAGCAAGGATCCACATGATTCCAATATGGAGGGTAGCTGTGCTATGAGTACAAATGAAACGAATGACAATAAAGGCAGCGTAGCTCCCGGTGAGTCGGAGCAAACGTTAACGAATCGCCAAGGCCATCCGATAACCGACAACCAAAATATTAGAACGATTGGCAACCGTGGCCCATCCACACTCGAAAACTACCATTTTATCGAGAAAATATCGCACTTCGACCGCGAACGCGTGCCTGAGCGGGTCGTTCATGCCAGAGGCGCCGGCGCTCACGGCTACTTCGAAGCCTACGGCAAGCTTGGCGATGAACCGATTGCCAAATATACGCGCGCGAAGTTATTCCAGACGGCAGGCAAGCAAACACCGGTGTTCGTGCGCTTCTCCAGCGTTATTCACGGCGGCCATTCTCCGGAAACGCTGCGCGATCCGCGCGGTTTCGCAACGAAGTTCTACACCGAAGACGGCAACTGGGATCTAGTAGGGAACAACCTCAAAATCTTCTTCATTCGCGATGCGATGAAGTTTCCGGATATGGTTCACGCCTTTAAGCCCGATCCGGTAACGAATGTGCAGAGCATGGGGCGATTCTTCGACTTTGTCTCGCAGACGCCAGAAGCTACACATATGATTACGTTCCTCTTCTCTCCTTGGGGTATACCGGCTAACTATCGCCAGATGCAAGGCTCCGGCGTCAATACATATAAGTGGGTGAATGCGGAGGGCAACGCCGTTCTCGTCAAATACCATTGGGAGCCCCTTCAAGGCATTCGCAACCTGACCCAAGACGAGGCAGAGAAGCTGCAAGCCAAAAACTTCAATCATGCCACACAGGATTTGTATGAAGCGATTGAACAAGGCAAATATCCGGAGTGGGAGCTTCAAGTACAGTGGATGAGCGACGATGCTCATGAAGAGCTGGACTTCGATCCGCTTGACGATACGAAGCTGTGGCCGCCAGAGCAATTCCCTATGCTGCCCGTCGGCAAAATGGTTCTGAACAAAAACCCGGAAAACTATTTCGCCGAGGTCGAGCAAGCTGCCTTCGGAACAGGCGTCCTCGTTGACGGACTCGACTTCTCCGATGACAAAATGTTGCAAGGTCGTACCCTTTCCTATTCCGATACACAGCGTTACCGGGTAGGCAGCAATTACTTGCAGTTGCCGATTAATGCGCCAAAGAAACGGGTGGCGACCAATCAGCGCGACGGCCAAATGGCGTTCTACGTCGATATAGCACCTGGTCAAAATCCGCATGTCAACTATGAGCCATCATCGCTCGGCGGACTGCAAGAGGCAGACCGCCCCGGCGCCCCATATGAGCCGTTCTACTCGGACAAACTTACGAGGGCGACGATCGACCGCCAGAACAACTTCAAGCAGGCAGGGGATACGTACCGCCAGTTCAGCCAGCTTGAGCGCGATGACCTAATCGCTAACCTGGTAGATGCATTAAGCAACTGCACGCCGTACATTCAAGAGAAAATGATCAGCCATTTCACCGAAGCGGATGCCGATTATGGCGCTCGCGTCGCTGATGGCTTGAAGCAAGCGAATGCGAATGGACAAGGCGCTTCCGGCCATGTCGGCACGCATCCAGCGAACGAAGGTATGGAAATAGCGGAAGAGCTGGGCGAGCAAACGGACGGATACTGAGTCGAAGTAACGATAGGATACAAAATGAGCCATGCAGAGACATCTGTCGCTTCAGCGGCAGCAAACCCACTCTCACATGGCTTATTTAATAGCGCTTTTTAAATTTTCCCAAGGAGTATCTTACGATATGCTAACTAAGCTATTTGGCAAGAGCAAGCATACAAAGGTCGACATCGCTTCTCCCCTATCAGGTGAGATTCTAGCGGGACCCCGCGAGGATGCGCTCGCCATCAACCCGGAGAGCGGACAAATCGTCGCACCTTTCTATGGCACCGTATCGCATATTGCCGATACCAGCCACTCCATTGTCGTCGAGCACGCATCAGGCTTAAGACTCCAGATCGATATCGGCGTTCGTACCGGCGAGCTTGGCGGCGATGGTTTTATGTCTCATGTTCGAGCTGGAGATACGTTCCGAGCAGGCGAAACGCTCATTGACTTCGACATTGATGCGATTGTTGCATCCGGCTATTCGCCGGTTACATCCGTTGCGATCGAGAACGAAGAGCTGATCAAGACCGTCGAACAGCTGGTTACGGACGGCAACGTCTCATCTGGCCATGAAATTATTTTGCGCGCCGAGTTGAATGGGCATTAATCTTTTGAGAATAGCCTGTTCATTAACCTGCGCAGTCCACAAATCAAAGACAGCATATCGCTATGCTGTCTCGTTGACTTTATTAAGCTATTTTTTGGATTACAATCGAAGCACTAACGGTTGGTGCACTATTCGGCCCAGTCAAATTACCTTGGAGAACTACCGTACCCGTTTGGTCAATGCGATTAAGTGTCAACACTCCGCCTGCGGATAATTGAGCCACGACTTGACCTTGGTAAGGATTGTTGCCAGCTGCTGATCCATAGTTGCTGCAAGGAACTAGCGTTGCTGCGCCAGGACCTGCGCCATCGGCATCGAACCACAGGCCGAACGCCGAATTGCCCTCCATTGGGTAAACTTCCCAACTAATATGATAGAAGCCGTTCTCGATAATATTCAGGCTAGATGGAGCAGTGAAAGTAATTGCAGTTCCAACTACAATCGGTGGATTCTCGAACGTAACAGCTCCGCCTTGTGCGCCAGCGGCAGGAGCAGCATCAACCTCCTGGTCTACATCACTGCACACGAAAGCGAACGCGGATATGCCTCCCGGAGGGCCTTGCATCCCCGGGACGCCCTGAATGCCTTGAGGTCCTTGAACGCCTGGAGTGCCCGGAGTGCCAGGAGTGCCTTGAGGGCCCGTGAGCCCCGTATTTCCTTGAGGACCTTGCGCACCTTGTGGTCCTTGCGGCCCTGGAACAGGACGAACTCTAACAATAGGAGCTGGACAAGTTACTTTTACGACTTTCTTTTTCAAAACAATATTTTTATGACATTTCGGTTTACATTTAGGTTTAACAATCGGTTTCCACTTCGGCTTACAATTAGGTTTAAACTCCGGTTTCCACTCTGGTTTAAATGCTGGCTTCCACTTCGGCTCACACTTAGAAACTACTCTCTTATGAGACCTTTTGTTCACAAACTTATACAATATATACACCTCCTATGGATTTGTATATATTACTCATAGCCTATCAAAGATGATCGTATATTAACCCACCTGCTGCTAGACTTTAGTCTATTTATTACAAAATCAGGCGTTTGCCGATTGAAATTGATAGATTCGGGGACAAGCGGCTGCAACAAAAAACTTACTCTCATGGTCGCTACCCTTCAAAGCTTGTCTCCTCGCCACGCAAAACAAAGACAGCATATCGCTATGCTGCCTCATTGACTTTCTCTATAAGCATGTAGAAAGGGCGAGAAGCCCTGACAAACGAGAATGGAGAGAGCTTACTATGTTAAATTTGTAACTCCCCAAGCTTAATCAGCTCGACAACCGCTTGCGAACGACCTTTTACATTTAATTTTTGCATGACATTCGAAATATGGTTGCGGACGGTTTTCTCGCTGATGAATAATTGCTGTGCAATATCCCTCGTTGTCTTATCCTGTACCAACAGCTCGAATACCTCGCGTTCACGATGCGTCAATAAAAACTTGCTCTTATGGTCGCTACCCTTCAATGTTTGTCACCCCTCCTTGCTCGGGTTTTTATGGTTTAACAAGGTTAAGGGATACAGTCAACTTATCTTATGAATGGTGGGTCTTATTGGTGCGGCAATCAAATAAAATGGGCGGTCGGCATTCCAAGGCATTTGGAGTGGAAAAGAAGTACCAAGGCTAGCGGCCGTAATGGGAGAATGCCGTGTCATAGAAGAAGCTACCGAATATACTATGCTATCAAAAGATACGAGGGAGTGCTTCTTCATTATGGCTGATGTTGGGATAGTCATGCCTGTATACACGCAGGACAGTATGCTGTTCAGGCAAGCAATACGCTCCATTCTTAAACAAACCTATCGGAACATAAAGCTCATTATCGTCATTGACGGCGTTACGCCCAACGTGCTGCGGATTGCAAGAAACTTTGCACGAAGAGATGCTAGAGTTCAAGTTATCCCGAGACCCCAGAACCAAGGTACGGACACGGCGCTTAATGTCGGCTTCAACGTCTTGAAACAGATGCGCAGCATCAAATATTTGACATGGGTATCCAGCGATAACTACTATTACCCCAATTGCATCCGCATCCTCCGCCGAAACTTGAAGAACGCGCCTCCGAATGTCGGCTTCGTTCACTCCAGCTTTCGCTTCGTCATGCATTACCAAAGAGTTCCCGTCGACGTCGAGAAAATGAAAGGGTATATCCAGTGGCAAAGCCAGCAAACGAAAGAGAAGCTGCTCGAAACCTATTTTATCGGTTACGCGTTCCTCTACAAGAAAAGTTATGCCAAGCAGGTTGGCGAGTACCGTTATACTCCCGTCGAGGATTACGATTATTTCCTGCGGCTAACCGAAGTATCCGATATGATATTTGTGCCGCGAATTCTGATGGACTTCCGAGTCCGGTCGCCCCATAGCAACTCCCTCGAATTGCGCAATTCGAAGAAAAAATACTACTTGAAGCGATACCTGCTTAACCTATGCGTGCAAGAAGCTCGGGCAAGACGTAATATTCCTTATGAAACAAGCGTTATCTTCCCGGTCCAGGACGCCTCCGAAGAAACGCTGCATCGCCTCGACAGCTTGTTGGAGCAGGTTTATTTGAACCAAAAAATTTATCTTCTCGATTTAACGCCGGACACAAGCGCCATGCCCGTGCTCGGGGAGATGCCCGATCCCCGTATTGATTACATCGCGTACCCTGGTTTATCGTATGTCGAGGCAATCAATCGCGGACTAGAGCTTGTGCAGACGCCTTATGTTGTATTCTACGGCCGAGGCGATTACTCCGCCGAAATCGACTATTTCGAAGAAACGATCAAGCAAATCCGCCAAATGGTCCATGTTCCGTATGCCCGCCCCATTCAATCGCTTGCCGAAATATCCTTCCAGACGTTTTACCGAAATTCGCGATAGCGCGTAACGACGGAAAGGCCGCCCCCAAGGGGCGGCCTTTCCGTCCATCTGCTACAAGTAACCGAGCAATTTCATATTCCTTCGGCACACTCGCCTAATGACGGCAGCCTGCTTCGGCGTTATCGTTTTTTTGCGCACCGAGCCGCGAATCTTCTGCGCGAGCACCCCGTCAAGCTCTTCTTTCGTAATTTGAGCCAGCTCCGTCAACCGGCCAACGGTACCCGTTTCCTTGGCAATCAGCTTCTCGTATTGAATAAATACGGCTTGCGGATTGCTTCTCGACATGGCCAAATAATCGTTCACGTTGTTGTTCCACTGCCTGGCGAATTGAAGCGCGCCGCTGTATTCTCCCCATGATTTCGGATAGCTCTCCCATGCCTTCAGCGGATTGCGGACGAGCAGGAGCAGCTTCGCCTCGGGATAACATTTTTGCAGTATCGTCAGTTCCTTGGCGCCGTAACGGACTTCCTTGAAGCCGATCATATCATGGCCTTCTTTGTTTTGTTGATAAAGCTGATCCAAGAATGTCCGCACCGACGAAATCGTCGCATTCTCAATGAACTCTGGCGACGGCGTCATTAAGGCTAGCCATTGGTTCGGATTTTCTCCGCTTTGGAAGTAAGCTTGCCGGCTCGACTTCCCTTTCTCCGATAACGTCTGCACTTTCTGGTATATCGCGTGAAACTGGCTTAGAACGCCCAGATGCTCTCCCCAAATCAATGTCTGCGGCCTCGCATTCAGTATGCGCTGCACGAGCGTGGATCCCGATCGATGCGTAGCCGCCGATAATATCACGTTCAATTCCGCTGTCTCCTCTCCTACATGTTTATGCTTGTTCTACAGACATATTATGCAGATGAAATGCCCCGGGAAACGGCGCAGTCGCCGCTTCCGTGTTCAACGCCTCACTTTAACGAAAATGGACGGCATGACGAGCACCGAACGTCAAATCTAGCATTTAATAAATAATAGATTGCGATATGAATCAAAGAGGAGGTTCATTCTATGAGTAGCGATCAAAATGCCAACAACAACTTTTCTTCGGATAATGTCGTCATGCTCGTTTCCTATCCGAAATCGGGCAACACCTGGGTAAGATTCCTGCTCTCATCCTTATTGTTCGATCAGGCGACGGATTGGACCAACTTCCACAGGACGACCACGTCTATTTATTATCCGGATTTTAACCTGGAGAAAGCCAGTCAAAGCAGTCATCCCTATATTGTAAAAAGCCATTCCGAATTCGACGGCAGATACGCAAAAGTGATTTATATCGTTCGGGATGTCCGCGATGTGGCTATCTCGTTCTATTTCTATCATAAGAAAACCGTTCCGGAATACGATTTAAGCTTTGATCAATTTCTGCAGCATTTCTGCGCAGGCGGAATATGGCCAGGCAATTGGGACGAGCACGTGAACGGTTGGCTTAACCGCAAGGATGAGATCAAGAACGGCGTTCTTATCATTAAATACGAAGACCTTCACTCGCATACCGGCAGGACAATGAGGAAAATCATGAAGTTTCTCGGCATCAAAAAAAGCGCATTAGACATCTACCGCGCCATTCGTTGGTCTTCGTTCGACAATATGAAGAAGCTGGAGCTTGCCCAACAGGATCAGTGGGAAGAATATAAGGATACGAATAAAAATATCGCTTTTATGCGCAAAGGAATCGTTCATGAATGGAAGCAGCGATTGACGAACGAACAAATGAAAATGCTAACGGTTCGCTACGGGMAGACGCTGCAAGATCTTGGATACGAAAGCGACATGCCCGCAGACGATGAGGATAGCCGCTCCTGACAGGAAGCGGCTTGTTGCGAATTATACTGCTGCAAGAGCGGCTGACATATAAAGCTGGTTGTTGGCCATTTGATCTACCCTTGCCATATACGGCATAGATCGCAGGTTGGCTGCCATGTTCTCCAAATATCCCGCTTCCAAAGTCGCTCCATCCAGCGAATAGAACAGCACGAACGGAGTAATCGCATAGTTGATGGCCGCTTGCCGTACCTCGTGTTCGCCGGCCGACGGGATGGACACGTAATCGATTCTAGCATCCGGAATCAGTCTTAAAGCTTGAGCCGCGCTTCCATCAGGAGAAGTATCGATCAAGTAAATCCGGTAGTTGGAATAATTCTGATTCAGCAGCTCTTCCAGCCTATTGACCATTTGTTCGGAAAAGCCGTTCACCGAATAGATGATGCTCGTCTCGGGAGCGATTCCTCGCCTCATTCGCGCAAGATGTTTGACTAGTTGATATTTGTAACGATTGTACCGGAATGAAGCAGGGTCGGTCTTAATCTTCAACGAATTGCTGAGAGGAGCGAACATCCGGTACGTGACCAAAGCCCTCGGCACATACTTAATGCTGCAATGTTCCGCCAACTTCAGCCAGAAATCGTAGTCCTCGACTGGTGTATGCTCATATACGCCGGCCATTGCCGCATACTTCTTCTTGTACATGAACGATCCGTAGATGAAGTTATAGTCGAGCAGCTTCTCCTTTGGCTGATTCTGCCAAGTATTCGTATATGCAAGAAACTGGCCTGTTCCTTGAATGAGTTTCATGCTGCTATAGACCAACCCTACATGATCCGGGCTAAGCCGTAAATTTCTTCTGAGCACTTTAATGAAATTGTTATGGTAGATGTTATCACTGGCAACCCAAGTCAAGTACCGGATGCCCGGAACTCGGTTTAAATAGTCGAAACCGACGTTCAGGGCATGCTCGGTGCCTCTATTTTGCGCGTAGGCAATGACGTGAATCCGCTTATCCCGTCTCGCCTCCATGCGCACGACTTGCTGCACCGCTGGGGTAACCCCGTCAATGACGATGACAAGCCTATAATTCCGGTATAGCTGGTTACGGATCGAACGAATGGCGGCGCGCAGATAATCTCTTCTTTGCACGTATACCGGAAGAACGATTCCTACATCGGGCACGGTTATTTCCTCCTCAAAAAGAACATGTTCGATTTCGCATAAGGATTTTTCACTTTGGGGAAAAGGCGAGTACGGTATCTGAATTTATGCCTTGCTTTCAGCATGACCGACCTGCCGGAATGGAAAAACGAATAGCTCCAAGGCAATTGATAATAGCCTCTCAGCGGGCTAATCTCATGCAGATACCCGTTGACGAGCATGACCGTTGCATCGTTGATCGGCGCTTTCTCGTACCCTTCCTGCAAGAAGCTTACGTAATCAGGATTCCTAAGGACGCTGGAGTAATGAAACACTTTGAGCGGCTGGCTGTTCACAAGAAACGTGCCCGTATCCGAAATGCTAATGATGCGCTCATTCAAATTCCAAGGCCCCACGTTATAGCCTGGATGCGGAAATATATAGCCGCCGAACAATTGTGGCACGTAATCGAGCCACTTCTGGTCCGCATTAAGCCCTTTATCAACATCCAAATAACAACTTGTATCCAGCTTATGAGCCCACCACTTTAGAAAACGATTGGCTGCAGGCGATTTGCGCAAGGCGAACAAACCTGCATTGAATACTCCGTGACGGATAACGGCCGGCTTCGGTTGGAAGTTATGCGGCGTTAGGATGATCGGATAATAGTCCAATGCGTCGAGAAGTTCTGAAATATCGCCGTACAGCATCAGATCCGTATCCGTGTAAACATACTTGCTCTCTTGCGGAAACCGATTAAAGGCATATTGCATCAATCTCGCCTTGCAAGAGCACGGACCTTCAATTTCGCTATGCTTGAAAATATGGCGGTAGAATTGGGGAAAGCCGAGGTTTTTAGCCAATACGACATCGTCGAAAAGCGACATATAAGGCGCCAGCACGGATTTGTTTTCTTCTACCAGACATAATACTATTTTCGCTCCGGGATAATATTTTTTAATGGAGCATGCCATCATAACGGCTAACCCAAGATGGTTATTCGTCGTAACGCTGCAAAAAATCATATGCTCTCTCCTATCTACTCTATTCTTGATCGCGGACGGCAGCGCGAAGGCATAACGCAAGTCCCTTCTCGATCGGGGTGGCCGCTTGCCAGTCAGGCAGCAGGATCCCTTTGCTCCAGGGCACCATGATCTCCCGGCTGCGATAGCCGCGCTCCCCCCACCCGATTGGCAGCTTTGTCCGCGTAACGTCTTCCAGCTTCGCTACCAGCTCTCTCAACGTGAGAGGCTTGCCGGTCGCGACAACGAACCGCTCCCTCTTCGCCGCGCGCCCGTCCAGCAATCTAGCCGCCGCCGCTGCATAAGCGTCCACGATGTCTTCAATATAGACCAAATCAAGCAGCTGCTCGCCTGGCGACATCGCAAGTTTACTGCCGCTATGATAAGCGGCGATAAGCAGAGGGACGATTTTGGGACGCGGATCGTCTGGCCCGTAACTGTCGTACAGCTCAAGCGTTGTGCAGCATAACGATGCCGTTTCCGTGTAATAAACGAGAATATCGTCAAAAGCTTGTTTCGTAGCCGCGTATAGGCTTTGCGGATTGTACGCTTCGTTATCGTAGTGCTGCGAGTACGTGCCCGTATTGACGAGATACGGAACGCCATGCTTCGTCATGGCCTCTGCAAGCTGTGTTCCGAATAGGATATTGCTCTGCAGCATCGGCTCTAAGTTCTTCAGGTCATGCGTGACGGTAGCGAGCGAGGCCAGATGCACGACAATGTCGATATGCGACTCCGCGAACAGTTTGAGCAGGCTGGCCGTCGTTCCGTCATAAGGATGAACGTGGACGGCTCCTTGCGCAGCGCCTAACGAATCGAGCTTCGATTGCGGCCGTGCAACGATGTGAACGCGATATCCGGATTGCACCAGCCGTCTCGCCAGACGGGAACCGATGTAACCGGTCGCGCCCGTCAGCAAGAAGGAAGGCTGCTCGTTCATGGCAATCGCCTGTTTCTGTCCAGCATCTCGTATTCGTGAATTTGCTCCAGGCATAGTTCCGTAACATTCTCTAAACCCTGGTACCGCTTATGCCACTCTACGATCTTGCCGACTGCCTCCGACAGGTCCCATTTCGGCTTCCACCCCAATATCGTCTTGGCTTTGGAGCAATCAAGTTTAAGCAAGGTCGCTTCGTGGGGCTGAGGCTGCACTTCGAATTGAAGATCTACTCCTTCCCCCCATTTCTCGCCAAGCTGGCCGACGACCCACTCAACGGGTTGAACGGAGTCATCGTCGGGTCCGAAGTTCCATGATCCGCTGTAGCGGGAGCCCTCTATCGCCAGCTTCTCAGCCAGCCGCA
Source organism: Paenibacillus sp. 05T425 (assembly GCF_056396205.1). Classification (NCBI taxonomy): domain Bacteria; kingdom Bacillati; phylum Bacillota; class Bacilli; order Caryophanales; family Paenibacillaceae; genus Paenibacillus; species Paenibacillus sp. 05T425. The sequence goes on along the minus strand of NZ_JBFTLA010000013.1, from coordinate 89,675 downwards.
TATATCCGCTAAGCGGCTCCAGTACGTGCTGCCAAGGACGAACGGCATGCCGGTTGCGAAGCGTGATCGCCTCGCCTGCATCGATGGCGCGCAGAACGTCCGGGATAAGCCTGTCGCTCGCCCAATCGCCTCCGCCGATTACATTGCCCGCTCTGGCTGTTGCTATCGCCGTGCCGCCGCGATTCTTGAAGAAGGAATTCCAATAGCTGTTCGTCACGAGCTCCGAGCAAGCCTTGCTGTTGGAATATGGATCATAGCCGCCGAGAACGTCGGTCTCCCGATAGCCCCATATCCATTCCTTGTTCTCGTAGCATTTGTCCGTCGTCACGTTCACGACTGCCTTGACAGGCTTGCCGGCGTCGCTCAATTGCTTCACCGAATCAAGCAGATAAACGGTGCCAAGCACGTTCACTTCATACGTCTCTACGGGAAGATTGTACGATTCGCGCACAAGCGGCTGAGCGGCCATATGGAACACAATATCCGGCTCGGCCGAGAACAATGCCTCGCGCAGCTTCGTCCTGTCTCTTATATCCCCTATAACGGAATGGATCCGCGAATCGAGACGGCTTAAACGAAACAAGGAAGGCGTCGTAGGTGCATCCAGCGCATATCCCGTCACTTTAGCGCCTAGCGAGTCTAGCCAGATACTGAGCCACGAACCCTTGAAGCCCGTATGTCCGGTAATAAATACTTTTTTCCCATTCCAGAAGTTTGCTCCATTCATCGCAATCACCATTTGCTCCATGGCGCTTTTTTGTTTTTGCACAGCTCATCCAAATACGTTTTGTCCCTGAGCGTATCCATTGGATGCCAGAAGCCTGCGTGCGGATAAGCCATCAGATTTCCTTCTGCCGCCAGCCTTTCGAGCGTCTCCCGCTCCAGAATGGAGTGATCGCCTTCAATGTAATCCAGAACCTCTGGCTGCATAACGAAGAAGCCCGCATTAATCCACCCGCCGTCACCTTTCATTTTCTCGGTAAAGCCCTCTACCTTTTGCTTCCCGTCAATCTTCAAGGAACCGAACCGTCCCGGAGGCTGCACCGCTGTTACCGTTGCCGCTTTGCCATGTTCCTGATGATAGCGCACCAGCTCGCTGATGTTGATATCCGCCACGCCGTCGCCGTAGGTCAGCATGAAGGGCTCGTCGCCGATATAGTCTTTGACCCGCTTCACCCTTCCACCGGTCAACGTATCCTTGCCCGTCTCTACGAGCGTAACCCGCCATGGCTCGGCAACGTAATGATGCGTCTTCATGAGTCCTTCATTGCTGAAATCGAAAGTGACGTCCGAGTTGTGAAGCGCGTAATTGGCGAAATATTGCTTGATCTTGTCTCCCTTGTATCCTAGGCAAACAATGAAATCATTGAATCCGTATGAGGAATAGATTTTGAGAATATGCCATAGTATCGGTTTGCCGCCGATCTCGATCATCGGCTTGGGCGTCAATACGGATTCTTCGCTAATTCTCGTACCGTAGCCGCCCGCAAGGATAACTACCTTCATATTCGTAACGGGAGCCTGCTCAGTCATTGTTGTTCCCTCCTGTTGTTCAAGCGGCTACACCTTGCTTGGATACGTGTCCGGCCTATCCGCTTGAAAGATTTCATTTGCCCAAAACAATACGATCAGCTCTTCCTCCGAGGCGTTCTCGATCGAATGCGTATATCCGGGAGGAATGTCGAGAACGACTCTCTTGTCTTCCGATAGTTCATAGGAGAATACGGACTCCTCAAAAATATGCCTGAATTTTACGATCGCCTTGCCCTTGATGACGCAGAACTTCTCCACTTTCGAATTGTGGTAATGATGCCCCCGCTCTACTCCTCTAAAGGATGTGGAAACGAATATTTGTCCAGCGGCTTCGGATTTGATGACTTCGAATAAGCTGCCTCTATGGTCGTGGAAAGATTTGATTTCGTAGGAAAAGTCGTCTCGCGACAAGTAGGAAAGGTAGGTCGAATACAAATTTTTCGTCAAAGGATCGTTTAGAAGCGGTAGTATTCCTGTCTCGCGGAGTTGTTTAAATGCCGTTATTGTATGCGCCAGCTCTCCCAGCGTAACGGCAAAGGTAGGGGATATTGCGGAATAGGGGCCGTCGGCTCTCTCGTTCTCGCCTAGCAGCCCTATGAATCGGCTGACGACATCGTCGACATAAGCGAGCTCCAGTTGCTTGTTCGGATCGCTAATCGTAATGGGAAAACCTCTGGCAATATTGTGGCAGAACGTGGAGACGACCGAGTTGTAATTCGGCTTGCTCCATTTGCCGAATAGATTCGGCAGCCTGAAAATATAGATGGGCGCATCGGTTTCCTCCCCGAACCGAAGCAACGCATCTTCAGCTGCTTTTTTGCTTCTGCCGTAAGCATTCGCATTCGAAGCTTGAATCGTTGAAGCATAGACGACTTTTGGYGATCTATCGTGTTTTCGCAACAAGCGCGTGATCGCGTTCATTAATTCCTCATTCATATAAAAGTCGGCTTCCCGCTCTGTACGATTGATTCCTGCCAGATGATACACGACATCAGCCTTGACCAAGAGCTGCTCGAGCTCCTCGATGCTGTTTCCCCTTCCATAGGAATGGATCTGGACATCGCTCGACCGGCTAAGCCCTTCCAGCAGATTTCTCCCCAGAAATCCGTTTGCTCCAGTGACCAATACATTCACCTGGACATTCTCCTTTCCGTTATACTTGCATCCCCTATTGCTCTGCCCTAGTATATGTCGCATCGGCTAGATTGCGATTGATGCTAGAAAAATAAGGCTACTATCGGCTGGTTGAAAAACTATATTCAAAGAAATAGATCATAGCCGATAGCAGTCGGCAAAGACAGCGAATAACTTGGAGAATATCCATTAATTCGTCAGAGAGGAGGCAATTTCATGGCGGATGTAGGCATTGTTATGCCTGTATATAAGCAAAAAACGAGTTTTCTGCAGGCAGCCATTCGTTCCGTATTAAAACAGAGGTATAGAAACTTCAGACTTATTATCGTAATAGACGGTATAACTGCCAATGTGGTAAGAACGGTGCGTAGAGAGACTCGAAGAGATTCACGCGTGAAAGTAGTCTCGTATCGGGTCAATAGGGGCACAAGCCATGCGTTGAATACAGGCTTCGGCATGCTTATGGGTGATCCCGGCATTCAGTATCTTACTTGGGTATCCAGCGACAATATTTATTTTCCTCAATATGTCGGCACCTTGCGCCAAAGCCTCTTGGAAGCTCCCGAGCACGTAGGCTTCGCATACAGCAGCTGCTATCATATCAACAACCTTGGCAAAATCCTCCACTCTCCCGCCCGGCAGGTGCTGCTGCGCCAGTGGAGAGGACAGCCCATCGAGAACCTGATCGAATCTTGTTTTATCGGTGCCTCTTTCATGTATCGCGCCTCAGTGGCAAACGCTGTCGGCGAATATCGGTATACGCCCGTCGAGGATTACGATTACTGGCTTCGGCTTACAGAGCAGTGCGGCACGGTCTTCCTTCCCGTCGAATTGATGAAGTATCGCGTTCATTCCACCTTCAGCATGTCTAGAAAACTAGCAAGTTCAACCCTTCTATATCGAAGCAAACGATATATTTCCCAGCAGATTCGCCTGGAAGCCCGCCAAAGACGCCAAATTCCGCTAGAAACGACGATCATCCTCACGTACTCGGGCACTCCTAACCAGCTCGAAAGATTAAACCAGCTGCTAGAGCAGAGCTACTTCAATTTCCTCTGCATCGTCATCGATCAATCGCCGAATCAGGAGCTGCATCCACCCGTCGTAAAATTGCCGGATCCAAGAGTGCACTATATCAGCATGCCAATGGCCTCCGATCAAGACGTCTTCTTGAAAGCACGGGAACTAACGACATCTCCCTACTTGCTGTTTTACAGAGACGCTGCTCCGCTTCCGAAAGACTTCATGCGAAGCGCGGTCTGGTCGTTGTATGGCCAACTGCAATCCGGCTATGACGACCCTGCGAAGCCGTTGTTCAACCAGCTTCATCTGAGTGACCGTTTGTTCCAACTCATGGTTAACCATTTATATCCGGAGGCGGTATAACGTGAAAAAATTGAAAGTGATGACGGTGCTGGGTACACGACCGGAGATTATCCGGTTGTCTGCCGTAATCAAAGCGTGCGACATATATTTCGATCACATCTTCGTGCACACCGGACAAAACTGGGATCCTAAGCTGAACGATATCTTTTTTGAAGATCTTCGGCTCCGCAAGCCCGATTATTATTTGAACGTCGTCGGCCAGCATCTCGGCGAAACCATTGGCAACGTCATTGCCCGCTCCTATGAGCTAATGGAGCGCGAGAAGCCGGATGCCGTGTTGCTTCTCGGCGATACGAACAGCGCGCTTGGCGCCATTGCCGCCAAAAGGCTCAAAATACCGATTTTCCACATGGAGGCCGGCAACCGCTGCTTCGACCAGAACGTGCCGGAGGAAACAAACCGACGGATCGTTGATCATATCAGCGACGTCAACCTGCCCTATACGGAGCATAGCAGACGTTATCTGTTGGCCGAAGGCATACGCAAGGAACATATTTTCGTAACCGGTTCGCCGATGACTGAAGTGATACGCGATTTCCAGAAAGAGATCGATGAGCGGGATATTATCGATAAACTCGGCCTTGAGCGGAACAAATATATCGTGCTTAGCGCTCACCGCGAGGAAAATCTAGATATCGACGCTCAGCTTTTCTCGCTTATGAATGCCGTGAACGAAGTGGCCGAGCAATTCGGTTTTCCCATTGTTTACACTGCCCACCCGAGGTCGCTCAAAAAGTTGGAAGCGAAGCAGATCGTTCTTCATCCGCTCGTGCAGATTCATCAGCCCTTCGGCTTTCTCGACTACAACCAGCTTCAGCAGCACGCCTTTTGCGTATTGTCCGACAGCGGCACATTAAGCGAGGAGTCCGCCATTCTGAATTTTCCCGGCGTCTTGATTCGCACAAGTACCGAACGTCCCGAAGTGCTCGACAAGGGGACGATCGTAATCGGCGGCGTTACGGGAGAGCATTTGGTGAAGTCCATTACGCTCGCAGTCGGCATTCATGCCCAGAAAGCGGTCAATTTACCAACGCCGCCGGATTACGCCGACACGAACGTTTCCATTAAAGTCGTCAAACTCATTCAGAGCTATACCCCGATCATTAACAAAGTGATCTGGAATAAATAAATGCTTGCCGCGCCATCGTTCAGCGCTAAGACTTGAAGGCATACAAGGAGGATTCACCATGTTTACGAACAAAACGATACTCGTTACTGGAGGTACGGGCTCTTGGGGGCAAGAGTTGACGCGGAAGCTGCTGACCGAGAAGCCGAAGGAAATTAGAATTTTCTCCCGTAACGAATTTACGCAAGTCGAGATGAAACGAAAGTTCAACAGCCCCGTTCTAAACTTCCTGATCGGCGATATTCGCGATTACGAGGCCGTATCCGACGCTTGCCAGAACGTCGACTACGTGTTCCATCTGGCTGCGCTCAAGCATGTTCCGATTTGTGAATATCAGCCGCTGGAAGCGCTCAAGACGAACGTGAACGGCACGCAGAACATTATTCGCGCCAGCATCGAGAATGGCGTAGACAAAGTGATCGACGTCTCGACCGATAAGGCGGTTGACCCGATCAACTTCTACGGCTTGACGAAGGCGATCGGAGAGAAGCTGATCATCAAAGCGAATGATCTTAGCGAGCACACTCGTTTCGTCTGCATTCGAGGCGGCAACGTCCTTGGAACAAATGGCAGCGTCGTCCCTTTATTCAAACAGCAAATTTTGGAAGGCAAGCCTCTCACCCTTACGGATAAGGAGATGACCCGCTTCTTCCTTACAATTCCGGAGGCGATCGAGCTTCTTATCAAAGCCGCTTCCGCAGCCATCGGCGGAGAAACGTTCGTAATGAAGATGCCGGCTTGCAAAATCACCGATCTCATTGAAGTGCTGAAGTCGGTCTTCGGCCAAACGAGCCTCCCCGTCAAGGAAATCGGGATGCGGGAAGGCGAGAAGCTGCACGAAGTGCTCATTTCCCGCACCGAGTCGCAGACGACCTATCAATATGACAAACAATATTACGTTATTTTACCCTCCCATTCCGCCGAAAAGCTATTGAACCAGTACAACCATCTAAACAAAATCAGCTTCCCCTACTTCCAATCTGACCAAGAGCTGATGTCTCATGAAGAAATCAAGCTGCTGCTTCAGAAAGGAAAATTCATTTAATCCTATCGACGAGGTGATCATATGATAAAGGAAGCTAGCCTCTCCAATAGGACGATCAACGGCGTAACCATCATTACGAGCACGAACAAGCCCCAATACATGAATAATATATTCGACAATTACATCCGCCAGTTGCTTCCTAACAAGCAGCTGATCATTGTATTGAACAGCAGCGTGATCGATTCAGGCCCATGGGTTGAGAAAGCGAAGGCGTACCCGGACGTCCACGTCTATCAGTTGCCCGAATCTGTATCGCTTGGGGAATGTCTCAACTTTGCCGCCGATCGGAGTGGGTACAACGTCATCGCCAAATTCGATGATGACGACTTCTATACCAAGTATTATTTGACCTCTTCCTTGCGTGCCATGCGGCTCAAAAACGCCGATATGGTCGGCAAGCGCACGGTACTCACTTACTTCGTGGATGACAAGACGCTCATCCTTCGTTTTCCTGGACACGAAAACAGCTATCAAAATTATGTCGCCGGAGGCACGATGGTCATTCGCAAAAGTGCTTTCCAGCGCGTGCGGTTCGGTGCCATATCGCTTGGCGAAGACGTCGATTTCATGACCCGCTTCCGGCGCCAGGGCTACAGAACGTATGCGACAAGCCGTCACAATTACGTCTACATGCGTAAGTCCGACCCGGGCATGCATACGTGGAAGCCGTTGAAATCCTACTTGATGAAGACGGGAAGATTCATCGCCCGGACAACCAACTTTCGCAAATATGCGCTTAAAAAAAGATAACCACGACCGCGCTGCCTGGGGGCGGCTCGGCGCGCTTATCGTCGAGGGGTGATTCCACGTGATTCGCAAAGCGATTATTCCGGCAGCAGGCTACGGAATACGCAATCTGCCGGCAACAAAGGTCATTCCAAAGGAGTTATTTCCGATCGGCAACAAGCCTGCGATTGATTACGTCGTTGCTGAAGCGGTACAAGCGGGAGTTACGGATATTCTCATCGTCCTGTCCCGGAACAAGACGGAAGTGATGAATTACTTCGATCGTTCTCCCGAGCTGGAATCCTACTTGATAGAACGCCAGAAGGAGAGCTTGCTTCCGCTTATCGCTCCGACTACGCTCCGCATCCAATACGTCCGGCAGCAGGATCCGCTCGGCCTCGGTCACGCGATTCAGCTTGGCGAGTCTTTCGCGGCCGGCGAACCGTTCGCCATCATGCTCCCGGACCAGATTAGTTTAAGCCGGACATCGATGCTTTCTCCACTAATCAAATGTTTTGAACAATACCGCACCAATGTCATCGGACTGCAGAGTATGAAGCAGGAGCTGCTGATCAATTACGGCGTTGTATCGGCTTCGCGTATTAAAGCGCGAACGTACGATATCGACTCGATCGTCGAGAAGCCAAGCGTCCCTCCTTCTCAGCTTGCCGTGATGGGCCGCTATATCGTCAAGCCGAATATCTTCGACAAGCTGCGCCAGACAAAGCCCGGCTTTAATGGTGAAATTCAATTAACCGATGCGCTCAACAACGCTTGCCAATCGAGCAGGATGATCGGTTATGCGTACAACGAACGTTGGTACGATACAAGCATCGAAGAACAATATATAAAGCTGCAGCATAGGGCGCTTCAACTAAAAACAAGAAATAATAAATAGAGGCAGAATGGCTCTCGATTTCAGGGAGCTGTTCTGCCTATCGCTTTATCCTGTTAAAACAAGAATCCGCTAACGGCTTTGAGCAGGTGCTAAGCTGCTGAAACCGAAAACGGATCGTTGCCTTACATAAGATGGATATTAATAACGCGTTTTTAAAAGCGGCTTAGAGGTCCTTCTCTTATAGGATGGAACAGCTCTTCTGCTGCCTTCCTTCAGTCGGTTTTTCTTTCTTAGCGGTTTGCGTGAAGGACGTAAGTCAACATTAGAGGACGATCTGTAGTAGGAGGCTCCAGGCTGGAAGAACCCGTTGTTAAGCTGGAACGGATTATCAATGACCGGATTATCGTAGTAATTGCTGCGGAACGCTTGCTTGGCTTCCTTGTCGATGATCTCTCCGCTTGCAAAGCTGCCGAAGCTCCACGACATAGCGGTTCCGAGACCATTAGCCGCCTCGGCCACCTCAAGGGCGTAACTTTGATAAATCTGACTATACTTCCAAGCTTTGTTATCATCCAACCACCTTGCGGCCGCAGCAAGCTCTGGCGAGAAGTGGATGAAGCGAAGCGGTTTGCCATTAACCGTGTAAGCGTCTTTGGCAATCTGTTCAATATTCCATCGCTCTACTAGATTTCGATGTTCTATGCCATAGCCGTTATGACGAAGCGTATGAACATTATCAAAGTAGATCGGCGCCAAATCCAGATACGAATATTCGTTGCCTGCATAACGCTCCGATATTTTACTCCACCAAGCCAAGAAACGTTTGGCCTCGGAATGCCTTGTTAAGGCTACCATACCTGAGCTGTATATGCCTGCCTTGCCTGCTTCCATTTGCCAATCCCATTCCATGAAGTCAGAGTTCGTATGATGTCCGGCAATTACAATGGGATGCTGCTTCGGAATTTCGATAAGCTCGCTGAGCGGGGAGTAGATCCTAGTATTCGAATCCAAATAAACGAGCAGATGCTCTTGAACATAACGATCGTAAATATAGCTCATAAGCGGAGCTTTGCTTGCATTTTTCGCTTCCTGTTCATCATATTGAAACCAGAACTTCGATAGATTCGGGTAGTGCAGCACGTTATTCATCAAAATAACCTCATCAAAATACGGACACTGGGATACATGGGCAGGCAGTGTGCTTTCCACAATCCCCACGACAATTTTCGTTCCGGGCATATGTTCCTTAACCGACTTAGCCAATACAATCGCATTCGGCAAATCACGAGCTGAAGCAACCGTCCCAACAATCATTCAGGGCTCACTATACGATAGGAAGATAGTCGATGCGCATTCACTTTTGCAGATCTCTCCTCTCTTCCTTTAGTATATGATTGTCCCCGATCATATGACTCCCTGCTAAAAGTCTATCTTTGCGAGTCTAGCTTAACTTAGCATGAACAATAAGACGATGGGTCGGCTTTACGATCGGGTCACATGTAATAAGCGTAAGCAGCTTATCCTTATTATTGTAGTTCAAGACAGACACATCGGTAGGCTCAACAATGGAAACGTCATAGACCGTATAGGTGAACGTCTCATCCTTCGTCTCGACCGTTATTTTATCGCCGACCTTCACTTCCCCTAGCCGATTGAACAGCTTTCCCTTCGCTCTCATCCGGTGGGCAGCGATTGCGGCATTTCCTACCTGTCCGACCTTAGCCGTCTCCTTCAGATGAGCAGCCGCATACTTCATATTTTTCTGCGTCGCCCCTTCCAGTACGGGCAGACTTAGCTTGATGCTCGGAATCTTGATCGTGGCGATCGCTTGCAGCTTCGGCGTCTCCGCCTTCGGCTTATCGGTAGGCGCAATTGTGGCTGTTGGCGCATCCGTCGTTACAGCTGCGGTATCGACAGTCTCGACTGAATTACCCGGCTCTTCGCCGAATAGGTTCGTCAGATCCTCGTACTGCGCCTGCGCCTCATCCTCTGCGGTTTGATCGAAGCTCGCATCTTCCCATTCCGCCATCAGCCGGTCCTGCTGCTTCGTTTCGTACCATTCGCTGGCCTTCGGGTAGAGAAGCACTAATATGCCAAGTATGACTAAAGTATAAGACAATATTTTTCTCATTCTGCTCACCTCTTGTTTCTAGAGCTTATTCACCTATCCATTGACACGCGCGCCTGCGAATACCCAGCGTTTGCTGCCATAGAAATTAATGACTACCGTCACCGCCGTTGCAATCAGCTTTGCGTATAGCTCCTCCATACCGGCAAGCTTCGTCAACAAAGCCAATAATAGAATTGAGACTGCTAGTATAACACCGTTCCATACTACGAAGCGAATCAACTTCTGCAAGCGCCCCGGCTTGTGAGTCGCAGCTGTTCCTCCGGTCTCTCCGCCAAATGTGAATTTGCTGTTCAGTATGTAGCTGTTAACCATTCCCGCACCGTAAGATATCACCTGCGCGATCGCAAAGTGAATGCCTAGCCATACGAGCAGTGCAAATAGAACAATATCAATTGCCGTATTTAGCAGCCCTACTGCATTGAACGTTAAGAATTGAATGGCTAACGCCTTTCGGCTGCGGCCGTTGCTAGACATATTGTTTATCCCGATCTCGACTCCTGCCTGTACTTTCCCCATCTTCATCCGCTTCACTGCCAGCGCTGCTCGAATAACCCTGCACTTCACGGACGATATACAACGGACGTCCCTTCGACTCGTCATAGATTCGACCAATGTATTCACCAATAACGCCTAGAATCATGAGAATAATTCCGTTAAACAGCAAATTGACAGCAACTATAGATGCCCAGCCCTGTACAGGGAATCCCGAGAACAGCTTTTGGAACACTACGACTAGCAAATACAGGAAGCTGCCGATCGATAGCGTGAAGCCGACATATGTCGCAATCTTTAAAGGCTTATAGGAAAAGGACGTAATGCCGTCAAGCGCGAAGCCGATCATCTTCTTCAGCGGATATTTAGTCTCGCCTGCGAAACGTTCCTCGCGAACGTATTCGACCATCGTTTGACGGAAACCGATCCAGCTGACAAGTCCCCGCACGAAACGGTTTTTTTCCTTCAATCCGCGCAATACGTCGCACACTTTGCGGTCAATCAGACGGAAGTCGCCTGTATCGATCGGAATATCGAAGCTCGTCATGCTGCGCAAAATTCGGTAAAACACCTTAGCTGTCACTTTCTTGAATAAGGTTTCCCCTTTACGCTTCAGACGCTTGCCATAGACGACCTCGTAGCCTTCCTTCCACTTAGCGATCATATCGAGAATGACCTCTGGCGGATCCTGCAAATCGGCATCGATCACGACAATCGCATCGCCTTGCGCGTAATCCATCCCTGCGGATATCGCAATCTGATGGCCGAAGTTGCGCGAGAAGTCGATCAGACGGACATTGGGATCGAATTCGCTAATCATGCTAATTAGCTCGACTGTCCGATCACGGCTACCGTCATTGACGAAGATAAGCTCATAGGCCTCATCAGTGGTGTCCATAACTTGCTTGAGACGGTCATACGTATGCTCGATGACCTCCTGTTCATTGTACATCGGTATAATAATGCTGTATTTGACTTTAGCGGCTTTCATTCATTCGCCTCCATTGAACGATCTAGAATACCCAACTACTGAACCAACGCAGCCAATGTCTGATGTAATCGCTGCTTACGGTCATTCCGGACAAGACCGGGTAGAACATGATAAACAAAGCAACAGATACCGCAGTGAATATAGCTCTGATGCGACTGAAGTTTGGCTTCTTCTCTTCGATCGCTTTGAAGATATAGACGATGCTTAGGATGATGAACGGCACCATTGCAAAATAATGATACAGGAAGGTCAGCCTGGTGACGAGCATCCACGGCACGTATTGCGCCAAGAAGGCGATCCATATCATAAAGGCCGACCGATCGCCGCGCTTAATGCTAAGCCAGAACGCACCTGCCATCGCAAAGATCCCTGTCCACCATATGAGCGGATTGCCTAACGCAGCAATGGACGATGCCATTCCGGCCGTCATATCATCTCCAGAGTAATACCAGACTGGCCGCTTCATGAACGGCCATTCCCACCACGACGAGGAGAACGGATGCGTTGACACTAAGTTGCTGTGGTAGTTGAACATATTTTTCTGATAATCAATAAAGCTTTGAACCGTATACCCTTTGTCCATCACGTTAAGCACTGGAATATAACTAAGAGCGTAAATAAGCAACGGAATGACAATATAGAAACCGATGCAGCTGGCTAGTGTCACGATCGTATATTTCGGGAATACCTTCACAATTAACGTTAATTGTTCCTTATCCAAGTCCTCTGTCCGATTCGCCGCAAGCAGCCGCTTAGCTGCGGCATATTGTCTGTACCGATCATATAACGACAGGGCAAGCATAACGGCAAGCCCGATGCCTCCGTACAAGACGATCCACTTCGATGCTACGCCGATTCCGAAGAAAAGTCCTGCAAGGAACAGCGGCAGCAGCGTCGTTTGAAGCTTAACCTTATAGAAGCTAAGCGCATTGTAGCGATGCATGAAATAAAACATTAACATAATGAAAAATACGCCATAAACGTCAATCGTAGCAATCCGCGTCTGTGTAAAATGCATGAAATCAGCAGCCAGCAATATCGTTGCCGTCGCCGCGTAGGTCGTTCTGCCCAGCAAACGTCTTGCGATCAAATACATAAGCGGAAGCATTGCAATTCCCACGAGTGTGCCGGCTATGCGCCAGCCGAACGGATTAAGACCGAACAGCTTGATTCCGAGCGCGATCAAGAGCTTACCCAGGGGCGGATGCGTATTTTCATAAGCCACAATATGCTCCAGATGCTCATATGCTGTTCTCGCATGATAGATTTCATCGAAGTAAGAGCTGTTCGTGAAGGTTTCCTTAACCTTCACTTCGTCTTGCTCGTCGAACAGCTGCTGTACGCTGCCGCGCTTTGCATCAACGGCTTCTTCCGCATGGACTGCCGCGATAGGGAGCGGCTTCTCACTGCCTTGCTCGAAGAAGGCAAGCTCATGCATCGAGAATCCGGTATTAACAGTCGTTAGACGAACATAACGGGCAGCAACATCAACCTGTTGGCTATTCCACTTGAATACGGCCACATGACTGCTCTCGACCTCTACAGCGCTGCTCCAATCGTCAGCCGTTTCACTGAACTCGTATTTGTACTTGCCGGTCCCTACGCCTCCGAAGCTGTTAATCATCGTGAGCTGCTTGCTCTCTCCAAGGTCGACGTAGAAGCTTTGTCCAGACGAACTCGGCTGCCACACGGTTACTGGGGCGTGATGTGAGCCTAGATTGATCAAAGCAATTACAGCATAGATTAGGGTGATGGCGCCCATCCATATCCAATCCCGCCGCGATAGCCAAGCAAGCTTCGACGTCTTAGCGCCTACTTCTGCCGCCTGTTGCTTGAACTCGGCTACAGCGGCATAGTCAGATGCCTTCGCATCTGCTTCAGTAAACGGCACAATACCGACGGTTCTTCCCCTCTTATACATATCATATCCGATATAAAGCATGTATAGCAGTAATCCGATATTGGCCATGGAAGTAAGCATCAGGATACCGTTCATCGGTACGAAAGTGCCTGCTTTGCTGAAATCGAGCACATAAGCGACATTAATGAAGCTGGTCAGACTGAAGCCAAAATATAAATAAAGCATTCTTCGATCGAATGACTGCATGAACGATACGAGGCTCAGCAACAATACAGGGAACAAGTATCGTTCATGCATCTTCGTTACAAGCATAAATACAACGGTAATGAGAAGCGCCGCGAGATAGAAAGAATGATCAGACGTCTCCCCATTGTCCTTCTTTTTCCTGAATGAGAAGTATACGGCAAGAGCTACCGCAGCAATAATGAACAGATTGCCCCATGTTTTGAATGGAAGCAGCAGCCATTGTTGGTCTAGCGCTTTCMAGTTCGCGCCGATCAGCGTATAGAGATTGAACGCATTAAGCGAAGCATACGGATAAGACGATAAAGTGCCTGAATACAAATCCAGAAGCGCGCTGAGGCCTCCATTGCCCCAGAAGTACGGAACAGCGAGCAAGCCGAATGTAGTGAAACCGAAGAAAGCGCTGACCGGAACCTGCTTCCATGCTCTGCGGTGAATGAAGTACAGCAGCAGTACAGGCATGAAGATGAACGCTTGCGGCTTGATAAGCGCCGCTATCGCGAACCATACAGAAGCCCGCTCGATTTTGCTTTCACTCAGATTATAGAACGAGAGCACAAGAACTAACGTAAAGATCGAATCGACCTGCCCCCATGCAGCGGAATCTACGATGACTGCCGGATTGAAGGCATATAGAACAGCTAGTCCAAGCGCGAACGCCGGGCTTAGCTTCTTTCTTGCAATCTGGAAGATAAAGTAAGCAGCGCCAAGATCGGCGAGAATTGCAGGCAGCTTGAACAACAGCAGCGCTGCATCTGTCCCAGCTTGAATGCCAAGCAAAGATTTGAGTGTACCCAGCACGTACAGGACATAAATATAGCCTGGCGGATAATCGACGAATACGCCGGAATTATAAAACCCCGATAAGCCTTGCGACGCGGCATGGTCAGCCCAAGCGATAAATAAGGCAATATCCGTTCCATAGCCGCTTGTCGATACCGCAATTGCCGCCCGTAAAGCAAATGCGGAGATAAGAAGCAACGACAGCAATATGTAAGGTGAATTTCCTTTCAAGTCTAGCTTATCGTTACGGAATACCGTTTTGTAAATAAATATGAACAACAGCGTGAACAATAAGGAATAGATTAAGAGCGGTATAATGGATACATGATGCTCGGCTTTCGCGGCATCATCATCAGGCTGGGCTGGGGCAGTCGCAACCAGATCGAACACCTGCGCTCCATTAGGAGCAGCGGCAACCTTCTCCATGCTAACATCATCGAAGTACGCTTTGCCGGCGTTCAAGCTTCCATACCCGCCGAGACTTGCGCCGAATATAATCTCTTTTTGATCCTTGCCCGTCTTGCCATAGAACTCCAAGTACTCCCATTGACCATTCGTTTCCGACTTATTTGGGTACTGGGCGGCCACTCCGTCCACGAAGAAATGCGCACCGGTTCGGTCCTGCATTAAACCCTCTGTCTTCACATATCCCGAGAACTTATACGTTTTCCCTGCTTCAACAGCTACGCGCTGCGTCCAGCGGGAATGGTTCTCTTCTTTGTTCTCAATAACGGCAGCAACTTGGCCGGATTGGGCGCCTACATCGGCAATGCCATAGTCGGTAACCCCGCTTTCCGTTACATATTGAGCTTGATCCCATCCTTCAGGCTTGAGTGAAGTCAATTGTTCGAAGCCGCCATTTTTGAGAAGATTGTCCGCAGCATAACCTGTTGTCACAGGCAATAATGCAAGCAGCATAAAGAGAGCGATAAGGACGCGACGCGACTGAGTTCTAATCATTATATATTCCACCTCATAGGGATAAATAAGCGCTTTTTTTTACATGAAAATACAGTTTAACTCTATCGGATATTGCCGGCTCGGTCAAATAAAAAAACTTCAATCCAACTGAAAAATAAACCGGCGAAGGAGAGCTTCCCTTCAACCGGCTTATGGCTGTCATCGCATATTGCGCAACTTAATCGTAAATGATTGTTTTAGGCTTCGTTCCCTTAAGGTTCAGTACGTTGCTGTCTCCGGATTTCGCTGGAAAGATCCTCTCGACCATCGCGCTAAACTCGGCTACGAAACCTTGGATAGGATGTCCCAATCTCACATCATTCATATAGCCATTCATCCTGCCGACAAAGTCCGGATTGGCGGATACGTACACATGCTCTACGGTTGGACTTAACCGCTTGACCTCATTAGCGATCTGATCCTTGATCTCGTCAGTAAGCTTATCCTCTCCGGTCGAGAGACTGCTCATTCGTTTGCTCATTTTAATTCCGTCCTTGCCGATATACCCGTAATTCGAACGGCTCATCAGTTTGGAGTTGCCTTTAGGCTCGCTTTCATCAAGCGATACGGCAACGTACGCATTAGAATCCGTAAGCATGACATAGGATGACTTGACCGCATCCATAGAGGTAATGCGGTCAGCGATCTTGTCGCTCATTTCCATCCGATACACTTTATGCGATCCGACTACATTATTGCTATTTAACCTACGGCCATTCACCCGGTTCATTTCGTTCATCTGATCGTTTGCGAACCGCTTGTCCTTTATAAGGTTGCCGTTAGCATCATAACGAACACTATTAGGCCGTATATTTTTGTTGCCGACATCGCCTTGATATTGACCGCAACCAGCCAGCATTGTGCCGAGCAGAACGCTTGCTGCCAAAGCTGCCATTTTGCTGCGCATGCTTATTCGCCTCCAAACCTGTAGTTTCGAGCACTGTTGGCCCGATTTTTAGGATAAGCAGTTCGGATGACACCTATTCTTGCCGTTGACAAAATCTCATTGGTAATATAAATTAGTATCAAGTATTAGTACCTGATACTAAATCGAAAGAAGGGTTAAGCTATGAGCAACGCTGCTGCGAATCATGCTCCGAATCAGATTCAGTCCAATGCCGCCATAACGGCCATTGGCTCTTATGTGCCAGAACGCAGAATGACGAACAGTGATTTGGAGAAATTGGTGGATACGAATGATGAATGGATAGTTCGGCGTACGGGTATCCATGAGCGTCGGATAGCGGCCGAACATGAATTCACGAGCGACTTATGTATTGCTGCCATTCAAGATATGATTGACCGGTACGCTGTAAGTGTTGATGATGTAGACTACATTATTGTGGCGACCACGACACCTAATGCCGTCGTTCCCGGAGTCGCTTCGCTTGTCCAAACGAGGTTCGGTATCGTCAGCTGCGGCGCGGTGGACGTGCAAGCGGCTTGCGCAGGCTTCGCCTCGTCGATTCAACTTGCTAACGGCCTCATCCTATCCGGGATGTGCCGCAAAATATTGGTTATCGGCGGAGAAACATTGTCTAAAGTAACGGATTACACAGACAGAGCGACGTGCATTCTGTTCGGCGATGGTGCTGGCGCTATTCTTATGGAGAAAGACTCCGCGGGGAGCGGTAACGTTACCGCCATGTATTCCACTACAGACGGCTCGCTCGGGCATCAGGTCTATTTAAGCGGACTAGCACCTTCGATTGGCGAGCATCCGCTACAGCAGAACGGCCGATTGGTGCAGAACGGTCAAGAAGTTTACAAGTGGGCGATTACACAAGTGTCGGAAGGCATTACGAATATGCTTACCCAATATGGCCTGCAGCCAGACGACATCGACTGGTTCGTGCCGCATAGCGCGAATATGCGAATTGTAGATGCAATCTGTGAAAGAACTGGCATTGCTAAGGAGCGCGCGCTTACTAGCATGGGTGATTACGGCAATACATCAGCCGCTTCGATCCCTCTTGCGCTCGATAGCGCTGTACGAGAAGGCCTCGTTAAACCAGGCCAACTCGTGCTGCTGTATGGATTCGGCGGAGGACTAACGCAGGCGGGCGTACTTATTCGCTGGTCCATGCAGTAGGTTCGCCTACTGCTTCTCATCATAAGCCTTCAAATGACCGTCCTCGAAGCCTTTCGCGAAGCCGGAATTGTATCCTTCATTATAGAAGTGCTTTTGGCTCGTTAACTCCTTGTCATCACTAGATAGACGCTTCCGTATCACCGTAGTGCGGCGTAGAAGCGTCTTTTTTCGTTGGCTGCCCTTCATTCCGTAGCCGGTCCGCTTAACTGAGGAGGACGGGCTCGACGTTTTTCTGCCAGTGCCAGCAGCTTTGCGTTTATTTCTTATCATGACGGCTGCCTGCCTTCCTTGGAGAGCTGCCTGTCTTCGCTCCACGGCGGCTAGCAGGGTGCGGAGACCAAAGCGTCTTCCTCCGGTTCATCTCTGATTCCGTTAACTTCCCGGTCTTGCCGGAGTGGCTATTACCGGTATTGCGGCTTTTTCCCCGATTGCTTTGCTCTGTCCTTAATATTGCTTCTGCCATAGCTCTTTGCATATCGGTCAGCATACGAATATTATCCCGAAGCAGCTTGGCTGTTTCGGGTGATTGCTCGGCAACGTTCGCTATGCTATCCAAAATTCGCGCCAAGGCATGCTGGCTTTTTGCAATCGAACTAATGAGAGACGCTCTGGCCGCTTGTTCCGTCAATAATGTACTCATCTTCTTCTATCCCCGAACGCTGGATTGTTCCCGAAGCCGCCCTCCATACCCGCGAAGCCTTCGCTTGCCTCTTCTTTATCGAGGACTGCCTTCAGGATGGAAACCATACTCTGATTTACCTTCGTAATCCCTTCGATCGTCTCCAGCACCATCTCATGATATTGGACAGACTGATTCAGTTGCGACTGCTGGCTGTCAAAGATGCGGCTCTCGACATGATTCAAGACCCAAGCTTGCTGCTTCTCCGCTTCAGTCGCCTTAGCCTGGAGGATGAAGGCAATGCTCCACTGCATGCTGGCTGCTGAGCTAACCATTTTCAAATAGGCTTCTTCACGATTCATATAGTCGCCCCACCCCCGCTAATCATTCTTCTTCAGCTACCTTAAGCTCTCGAATAATGATTGATAAATGTGAAGCTATCGTTTCTTGCAAATCCGCAATGCTGTTCAAATAAGCGACAAGATTTTGGGATACCGCTAGCGAGTTTTCCACGATTGCCGATACTCCGCCGTCGAAGCTCGGCCTCAGATCTGGAATGACCTGAACGATATCCGACATTCGAACGGCGACATGCTTTTCCGCCTCAAGGATGCGCGCCAGTTCCGCGCTCGACTGGGCCATATGCTCAACCATTTCGTTTATATAATTTTGCACAAAAGGTCACCTCTCTCTAACCAATCACTTTGCTTACATCATATGCGCTGATCCCGGCAGTGCCACAACCTCTCTTTGCTTTCCAGCCGGAGAACCTTCTTTAGGCTACAGCGCTTGCCGGAGCGAGCAAGGAGCGATAATAGGCAAGCCAGACGGCAGCTCCTCTAATTGCTGTTCCGATAGATTGGCAATCGGATATAGATGCATGAGCCAAGACTGCTCGGCAACAGGACCCGCTACCTCTCGTTTATTACCATTTTCCAAATAATAGAGTATCCCTTCACTGCTGCGTATGACCGATCCGTGCAAAGCCGCCCCCGGCACAGTATCAAGGCGTTTGGCCGCCTCCTCTGCCGTTATTGCTTCACCTGACTCCCATCGTCTAACATCGAGCTGCGACAGCTGCACAGCGTCCCGCTCCCACTCTCCCATAATCAGCCGTTTCTTCTGATCCTCGATCCAGTAGATCCGATTGCCGGTTCCTTTGACCACGGCCTGCAAAGGGTAATAAGCAGCCTCTCCGAGGTTCGTCGTCCACCCAAGTTCTTCTCGATAGCGCATTATTTCATTTGGGTTCAACCATTTGTCCATAAAATAAAGCATTGACGACGTGCTCGCCTCGCTCGTCACTTCATAGTGCTCTACCAGCTCTGTCCGATCAGAATAGATAGGCGCGAAATGTACATAGGCCTCTTCCGTATACAAGAGCGTGTATCCTTGCAGCCTCACTCGCAGACTATAATCCTCTTCGCAGAATGCTTCATGCTCAAGCGCCTCATCCAGGTAACCTGTTTTCTCCAGCAGCTCACGTCTAAACAGCAGACATTGCTTGGACAGCCGCTCCGTCCTCTTCCTAGTACCAGCATCTATGACATTGTTGATTCTTGCTTGCTCATGCATATCTTCCAACTTCTCGCAGCGCAGAACCTTATGCTGATTGCCTTCCCAGCCATTCGACACAGGACCGACCATTCCGATCGAGCTGTCGCTATTCAAACAATTCAACATATTTTCCAGCCAATATTCGGTTGCAATGATCCGATTGCTAAGCAGCAGCATTGTCGTTCCCTTCGCCATCATCAGTCCCCGATTGGCAGACATCACAAAACCAGCGTCGTTGCCAAGAAGACAATATCTCACTTGGCCATCCAACCCTTTCAAGTATTGTTGCGTGTGATCGGTAGAACCGCTATCAATAACGATTACTTCATAGGGCAATTCCGTATGCTCCATAATACTGTCGATGCATCGCTTCAAATATTCAGCTTCATTGCGACAGGTAATGATAATACTGGTTCCGTCAAAATAGTTTCCGTAGCTGTCATAGCCCGCTTTCAAGCCTTCTTTATAGCCGTTAGCCACGCCCAGCTTTGGACGACGGGACTGATCTTTCTTGCGCCTCATCGGCACTCTCTCCAATTCGTCAAGTTATGATAGGGGTAACACGTTATTGTATGTACGGGGAAGCGCTCTGCAACGGCATTTGTACAACTACCTGTTCGCCCTTTCCTTTCTCGCAATAGAAATAGAGACGATGCAGGTAGACCTGCACCGTCTCTTCTCATTCATTTACGATTATTTGCCAATCGCTATCCAGTTGATATTGCCTTTCAGTACTCGGCTGAATCGCGTACGAACGATCGTAATCATCGCTTGCTCTTCGGTCTTTGCTTGGATAATCGCATAACAAGCCGTATTATCCGTTGACGCAACAATCACATAATTATCGTCTGCGAAAGGCTCATCGAACGTAATCGTGACTTCAATCTGCTCTTCTTGCATCGAGAAGCTGTAAGGCTCAAGACCGAATTGCTGCTTCGTTATGCCCGTGCTGCTCGGCGTTACAATCGGCGTGAAGCTGAGTGCGGAAAGTCCGACCGAACCGGCCTGAAGGTGCTGGCTTGTGATGGAATGATCGGCGATATCCTCGGGCTTCAGGGCTGATGTTCGACTGCCGCTTTCCAAGAAAAGTCCTGGGGCAAGCTTATCGGCTGTTATGCTGCCTGGAGCCAGATGTTCCGTTCCGACGCTCTCGGCTGCCAGCTTCTCGAACGTAACAGCGCCGTCCGCCAACTGCTCGGTGTCCACGCTGCCGCGCGCAATCTTATCCGTCGTGACGCTGGCGTACAGCAATTGCCCTGTACCGACGCTGCCAAGTGCAAGCTTCTTCAGCGTTACACCGCCGTTCGCAATCTGCTCGGCGCCTACGCTTCCGGGCGCCAGCTTCTCCGACGTCACGCTGGCTATATACAAGTGCTGCGTCCCAACGCTGCCGTTGGCAAGCTTGCTCGTCGTTACACTGCCGCTCGCAAGCTGCTCCGATTCAATAGTTCCCTTAGCGATATGCACAGAGCCAATGATGCCGCCCGCCGCGATATGCTCGGCTCCTACGCTTCGTTGCGCCAGCTTGCTCGTCGTCACGCTCCCATTTGCCAGCTGCTCCGATCCAATACTGCCGCTTGCGATATGCACCGTTCCGATAATGCTGCCTTCTGCGATGTGCTCGGCTTCTACACTTCCGTGCGCCAGCTTACTCGTCGTCACACTGCCGCTCGCAAGCTGCTCCGAGCCGATGCTTCCAGGAGCTAGCTTCTCCGTCGTGACGCTGTGATAAGTTAATTGCTCTGTTCCGACGCTGCCGGAAGCCAGCTTCTCTATCGTGACACTGCCATCGCTTAGTTGTTCCGTTCCGACACTGCCGCCCGCGAGCTGCTCGGCTCCAACGCTGCTTGCAGCAAGCTTCTCCGTCGTAACGCTGTAATTCATTAATTGTTCTCGCCCTACGCTGCCAAACGCCAGTTTCTCGTTCGTCACGCTGCTCTCGCTTAATTGATCCGTACCAACGCTGCTGCTTGCGAGCTGCTCCGATCCAATGCTGCCTGGCACGATATGCTCGGTTCCAATGATGCTGCCTTGGGCGATATGCTCCGTTTCGACACTTCCGGAGGCTAGCTTGCTCGACGTCACAATCCCGCTTGCCAGTTGGTCCTCGCCTATGCTGCCGGCGACGATATGCTCCGTTCCAATGATGCTGTCGGGTACGATATGCTCCGATCCGATGATGCTGTATGCCAGCTTGCTCGTCGTCACACTGAATTTGGCAAGCTGATCCGAATCAATGGTGCCAGCGACAATATGCTTTGTTCCAACGATACTTTCCGGTACGATATGCTCCGAGCCGATACTGCCGTATGCCAGCTTGCTCATCGTCACACTGTTATCCGAGAGCTGATCCTCGCCAATGCTGCCGGCAACGATATGCTCCGATCCAAAGATGCTGTCTGGCGCGATGTGCTCCGTTCCCACGCTGCTGTATGCCAGCTTGCTCGCCGTCACGCTTCCGCTGGCAAGCTGCTCCGCTCCGATGCTTCCAGCCGCGATATGGTCAGCCCCGATGATGCTGCCTTGGACGATATGCTCCGTTCCCACAATTCCGGATGCCAGTTTGCTCGCCGTCACGCTTCCGCTGGCAAGCTGCTCCGCTCCGATGCTTCCGGTCGCGATATGCTCCGCCCCGATGATGCTGTAAGGTACGAAATGCTCCGTTCCCACGCTGCCGTATGCCAGCTTACTGGATACAATGCTGCCCGCTAGGAGCTGTTCTGGCCCTACGCTGCCTGCTGCCATCTTCTCCATCGTCACGCTGCGGTTCGCTAATTGCTCCGTTTCGACGCTTGCAATCGACAGCTTCTCATTCGTTACACTGCCTTCGCCTAATTGATCCGTTCCGACACTGCCAGAGGCAAGTTTGTTCGTTGTCACGCTGCCGTATGCAAGCTTATCGCTTCCGATAGTGCCATTCAAGATATGCTCGGCTCTTACGCTTTCGGAGGCAAGTATGCTCGAATCCACGCTGCCTGCCAGCAATTGCTCCGTCCCGACGCTATCTGCGGCAAGCTTATTCAACGTCACGCTGCCTTCGGCCAGTTGGGCTGTTCCGACACTGCCTAGCGCCAGCTTTCCTGTCGTCACGCCGCCTTCGGCCAATTGTTCCGATCCAATGCTGCTGCTGGCAACTTTACTTGACGTTACGCTGCCATTAGCAAGATGTTCCTCTCGAACGCTGGACAAAGCGATTTTCTCCGATGTGACGCTGCCGTTCAACAGCTGCTCCGTTCCAACGCTGCCTGTCGCCAGCTTCTCCTGCGTCACGCCGCCGCTCGCAAGCTGCACCTCGCCAACACTGCCCGCTGCCAGCTTCTCTGCCGTCACGCTGCCTTCGCTCAATTGCTCCGTTCCGACGCTGCCAAGCGACAGCTTCTCCTGCGTTACGCCGCCACTCGCTAGCTGCTTCTCGCCTACGCTTCCCGCTGCCAGCTTCTCGGCTGTCACACAGCCATCGTTCAATTGCTCTGTTCCGACGCTGCCGCTAGCGAGCTTGCTTCTTGTCACGCTTTCGCTTGCAAGCTGCTCCGTTCTAATGCTGCCTGCGGCGATATGCTCAGCCTGAATACTGCCATAAGCAAGCTTGCTCGACACAATGCTGCCTGCCAGCAGCTGATCGGATCCGACACTTCCGGGCGACAGAATATGCGCGGTCACGCTTCCTGCCGCTAATTGTTCCTCTCCGACGCTTCCTGGAGCAAGCTTCTCTCTCGTTACGCTGTTATCCGCCAATTGTTCCGTTCCGACTGCTTGCGATTTAATATGACTGCCGAGAACAGCTTCGTTTGCGAGCTTCGTGCTTATAACAGAACCTGCCATGAGCTGTGCGCTGCCGATGCTGTCAATCCCAAGCTGCCTCGATCCAATCGAACCTATCTTAATCTTGCTGCCTGGAATGATATCGTCAGCCATCTTGTCGAAGGCGAGCACGTCTCCGGCTAGATGAGCGTTTGTAATCGTTCCCTTACGAATATGATAGCCTTGAAGCGTATCAGCCTTCAGATGTTTGCCGGCCAGCGTCTCGAGCTGCACATGCTMACCGGCAATTGCGCYGTGCGCCAGCTTCACGCTGACGATTGCCCCATCTTGAATGGCATCGGCGCCTACGCTTCCGAGCGCCAAATGCTCGGCTTCAACAGCCTGCGGGCGAAGATGCTCAGGGCCAACGGATAATTTCGTTAGATGCTCGTAAGCGACTACGTTTAGTCCGAGGTGCTCCGCAGCGATTGCGCCCTTTTGCACCGTTTCCGATCCGACCGAGCGCGCCATCAGATGGGCTTCCCCAACACTGCCAGCCGCCAGCTTCGTCGTCGTTACCGAACCATCGGTCATATGAAAGCCATGAACGCTGTTCTCGCCTAAGTGGATGCCGAGTACCGATTGGCCTGCCAAATGCCGGCTGGCTACCGCTTCTTCCACGATATGCGCGCTGTGAACGGCGCCTTGCGCCAACTTCGACTTCGTAACGACACCGTCCTGCAGCGCCTCTGCCGAGATCGACTTGATTGACAAATGCTCCGCAGCAATCGAGCGGTGTTGCAGGTGGCTGGCGTGAATCGTTCCGTGTTGAATATGCTTTCCTTCCACCGAGTTGTCGGCGAAATGTTCGGGCAACAATGTCCCAGGCGCGATCTTGGAATGTGTTACGCTCCCGTCCGCAAGCTTAGCTCCCGTTACGCTAAGGTCAGCTAACTTATCGGACGTTACCGCTTCCGGCGATAGCTTAAGCGAGTTCACAATATGGTCGGCCAAGTGATGCGAGAGCACGACGCCTGGCCCGATATAACGCTCCGTTATCGCTCCGAACGCAAGCTTGCCGCTTGTAACGGAGCCGTCCTGCAGCTTATCCGTTGTTATGACGTTGTCTGCCAGATGGGGGACGTCAACAACGCCTGGCTTCAAATGGCTTCCATTCACAGAACCCGGCGCTATCGCTTCCTCGGTTACAGCCTGCTTCGATAGATGGAAAGCTCTTAGAGAGCCAGGGGCGATCTTCTGGAAGGTTACTGAATCATCGTTCAGATGCTTCGTCTCTACAGCATCGGCGGCAAGCTTGGCGGAAGTTACTGCCTGGTCCAACAGCTTTCCTGTCGTTACAGAGGCGTCGATGAGTTGACCCGTCCCTACGGCAGCTGTATCGATATGCCCGAAGCGGACGGATTTGGCTGCAAGCTTCTCATCATTAATGATGCCGTTCTGCAGATGATTTCTCGCAATCGCCTGTGCGGAAAGCTGCTTGGAAGAAACGGAATCTGCAGCGAGATGGGATTGCAACACCTGCGATTCGGCTATTTTGTCAGACGTAACACTGAAGCGCCCGAGATGGCGATTGAGTACAGCTTCATTAGACAGCTTCTGAGCGTTGACGCTTTGATCGGACAGCTTCGACAAGGTGATCGATTGATCGACGATCTTCATTGTCGTTACCGATTGGTCGGATAGCTTGGTCGTCGTTACCGATTGATCGGATAGATGCTCGCTCATAATTTGGCCAATCCCGATATGAGCACTTGTTACGCCGCCCGCTTGAAGATGGGTTGGACCGACAGCCGACTCGGCGATTTGCCCCGAATTGACAGCGCCGGTTTGAAGCTCTCTGGAGCCAATCGTCCCTATGGCAATGTGCTGCGATTGAATAGAGGCTTCAAGGATATGGCGACCTTCGATCATACCATCGGACAAATGCTCGGATTGTATGCTGCCATGCTTTACATGAGCTGAACTAACTGCTTGCTCAGCGATCTTATCTTCTGTTACGGAGCCATCGCGAAGCTTTGAGCTTGTAATCGCCCCTTCAGCAAGTTTGGAATTATTAATCGCTTCATTGGCAATGTTCTCTGCTTGAATGGAGCCGCTCGCGATCTTATCGGCCGTAACGGATTGATCGCCTAGAAGCTCGGTCGTAATAATAAGCTCTTTCAGATGCTTCGCTTCGATGGAATGATCGGCGAGCTTATAAGCGCTTATCGTGCGATCGGCAAGCTTCTCAGAGCTGATGCTGCCGTCCTGCAGCTTGCTGCCGTCAATGGAATGGTCGAGCAGCTTAGCGCCGGAGATGGAGCCGTTAGCTAGATGCGTACCTGTTACCGATTCCGGAGAAAGCTTCGTCGAAGTGACTGAACCATCGGCAATATGAATGTTTTTGATGGCGAAGTCTGCAAGCAGCTCGGAGCCGATGCTGCCCGCTTGAATCTTGGAATTATTAATAGAGCCCGGTGCAATCTTGCTTTCGGTAATCGACAGATCCGCCAAATCATCGGTGTAGATGAATGGCAGCGGACCTTCTGGCCCTTTCTTCTCTTCAATCTTCTCCAGCTTATCTTCATAGCTGATTTCGTTTATTTGATCAATCAACTCTTCCAATTGCTCCAATTGTTCCGATTGCTCGCCTGCTTCATCGTTAGCGCTTGCTTCAATTCCCGTTATGAGATCAGTCTCGATAGCAGTTCCTTCTTCTTCTGCTTCAAGCTCCAGTACAGGTGATTCCATAGCAGCTATTTTCACCGCATCCTGTTCCTGATCATGTTTCTGATCCTCGTCCGTGTTCGCAACTGGAACAACTTGCTTGAACGGCGAGGTTCTCTCTGCTTCCTTGCGCCTTCCCGCCTCATCGAGCCACTTTAATTCGGAAGTATTCGGATTATCAACATAAAAAAGCGGCTTTCGCCCCTTCGGGCTCTTCCCTGATCTGCTTTTTGCCATTGCCCTCTCCTTCTTCCACCTGAAATGTCTTAGGTAATATATGCAACTACCCATGGGCTGGCTACACGGCACACGACAAAAAAACCGCAGAGACAGATTGTCTCCGCGGTATCGCCGTGAAATATAAGAACAGTTTAAGCAGCGAATTTATTCTTTCTTATGTTTTAAAAAAGGTATTTATCGCGTTTTGGCCAACAGGTAAAGGAAGTATGGCGCGCCGATAACCGCTACAACAATACCCGTCGGAATATCGGTAGGCTGGAAAGCCCATCTCGCAAGCGTATCTGCTACAATAAGCAGCAATGCTCCGATAAGTGCCGATGCCGGCAGCACATACTGATGCTGCGGTCCTACAAGTCTACGTGCCAAATGCGGCGCGATCAAGCCAACGAAACCGATGCCTCCGCCAACCGCTACACACGCACCGGCAAGTCCAACAGCAGCAGCAATAAGCCCTAGCCGCTCTCTGTTCACGCGTGCTCCAAGACCGATTGCTAGCTGGTCGCCAAGATTAAGCGCATTGAGCACCTTCGCCTTCGCGAAGGAATACGGCAGCAAAATAAGGATCCACGGCAGCAGCGCAAGCACGAATTTCCAGTTCGTTCCCCAGATGCTGCCCGCCAGCCATACCGAAACGAATTGATAATCGTTCGGGTCAAGTCTGATCGTCAGCACAAGCATTGCTGCGCTAATGCCTGCGGCAACTGCGATACCGACCAGAATCATCCGAGTCGGCATGAGGCCGTAATGCTTTCTATATGATAGCGAGTATATAAGCAGCGCTGTCGCCCCAGCCCCTACAAGCGCAAGGAATGGCATGAAGAACAAGGGGGCCGCTTCATTGACCGGGTAGAAGCTAATATAGAGAACAACGGCTAGACCCGCTCCGGCGTTAATGCCGAGCAGCCCGGGATCAGAGAGCGGATTACGCGATATGCCTTGAATAATCGCACCCGATACAGCGAAGCCTGCACCGATCAATACCGATATTACAATCCGCGGCAGACGGAAGTCGAACAAAATAAGCTCTTGCTTACCCGTTCCCGAGCCAAACACAGTCTTCAGCACATCAAGCGGCGATAATCGGATATAGCCTGTGTTCATACTGATAATAAAGGAAGAAATAATGAGAATGCCGAGAACGGTCATGACGATGATCGCTCGACTTCTTCTGTTCTTCTCTGTTGCGGTAATATACAATTCGTTCATCGTTATTCCCTCCTCATCTTCGTCACGAGATATAAGAAGTAAGGAACACCGATTAACGCAATAATCGCACCGACTGGCGTCTCAACCGGCGGATTAATCATCCGGGCGCCAATATCGGCAACGACCATAAGCAGACCGCCTAATATCGCCGAGCATGGAATAATGAATCGATAATCGACGCCTACGAGAATGCGCGCGATATGCGGAATGACAAGCCCTACGAAGCCGACTGCCCCAACCACGGATACGGCAGCTCCGGCAAGCAGCAGCACGATAATAATCGATAACGCTTTAACCCAGCCCGTGCGTTGGCCCAGTCCTTGAGCAACCTCGTCGCCCATACTAAGCACTGTAATCTGACGGGAAATCACGATCGCTCCGAGCAATCCGCCGAGAATCCATGGAGCGATAATTTTGATCTGCACCCACTTCGTGCCTGCAACGCCCCCGGCATACCAGAAAGCCATATCCTGACCAATCCGATAATAGATCGCAATTCCTTCCGTAATGGCAAGCAGCAACGCGCCAACAGCAGCGCCTGCAAGCGTCAGCCTGACCGGCGTCAATCCGCCTTTGGCAATCGATCCGATGCCATATACGATACCTAGGGCAACAGCCGCGCCAGCGAAACACATGAACATAATTTCCAAGTAGGAGAGTCCTGGGATGAACGCAAAGCAAATCGCGAGCATTAAGCCAGCGCCGGCATTAAGACCGACCAAGCTTGAATCTGCTAGCGGATTGCGTGTCATTCCTTGCATGACTGCTCCGGCAACGGCGAACGCAGCACCTACTAGTGCGCCAGCGAGTGCACGCGGCATGCGAAGCTCTTTGATAATAAGATGCTGCACGTTTTCCCCATCAAAGTGGAAGATAGAATCCCAGACCGTCGACAGATTAATATCGGCGGCGCCAACAGAGATGGACAGTGCCAGCGAGAACAGCAATACGGCTATTCCGCCAAAAAAGATTACGGTGGCCGCCAGCGGCCTCGTGCGCAGCGGTACGGCTTGCTGCTCGTTGGTTTGCGACTTGGAAGACATCTGAAACTACCTCTCTGTATGTAAACTTTTGTACTGCCGACAACATAACGATGATCATTATAATCGTTAACAAATGGTATAAACCATATTTTCGGCAAAAAAAAACGACAAATCCGATATAGTGATAACGATTCTCGTTTTCAATATATCAGAAATGATCGTTTTTTTCAATGGAAGAATTGGTCGAGCCTTTTCTCGTTATTCGTTAGCGCATTTGTCCCTCCGTCTCAAGAAGCTGCAGCCACCTGTCAGCCGTATGCTGCCAGGTGAACATCTGTTCTACACGCTCCCGGCTTCGCATGCCGTAGTCCCGGCGAAGCTCATGGTTGCTTAGCAGCAATTGCAGCATCTCGAGCAGCTCTGCCTCACCCCGTGCAGGGTCGACCAAAAAGCCCGTGCTGCCATGCTCAATAATTTCCCTCATGCCGCCTACATTGGTTGCCACAACGGGTACTCCGCATGACATTGCCTCGACATTCACGAGTCCAAAAGCTTCACGCTCGACGGACGGGACGACTGCGATATCCGCAAGCAGATTCCAATCCGCCACCTCCGTGTAGGGGACGTAAGGGACGAACCGAACATGCTGGGGGCATAGCCGTCCAAGTCTTTCTAGCTCAAGCGCGTACCTCGTCTTGCGGTGAGAGCCGTAGAACGGACTGCCGACGATAACGACCAGCACCTCAGGGTTGCTCCGTGCAAGCTGGGGGACGATTCTGAGCAGATGGTGAACTCCCTTAAGCGGAATAAGCCTGCCCATAAAGAGTACAACGCTTCTGTGAGCGACCCCTTCTCTCTGGCGCAGCGCTTCTCGGCGGACCATTCCTTCGGGCGAATACTGAGATAAGAAACGAGACGTATCGACGCCGGGATAAATAACTCGCAGCTTGGCTGCTATGTCCGGCACTTTGCTTGCGACGACAATCCGCAAATAATCGCTGTTGACGATGATTCGGTCTGCAGCGCGCAGGCAGTGACGCAGCGTTCGAGGCGTAATATGCCTTGGACTTATAAACGTAGAGGAATGCAAATAAAGCCAGACTCTCTTTCTCGGGTTTGAACGTCTCATAGAGAGCACATATTTAGGTCGATTCTCTACATCGATGACATCTGGATTKAATCGTTTAATTGCCTTGCCAATCGATTGAAGATAACGAGTTGTGCTTTTTTTAGAGTAACGCTCGTACACAACGCCAAGAAGCTCACCCTTGCGGGGGAGCTTCTTGGACAGCTTGCCATATATTCGCGGTTCCGCGCGAGGCTGCAGCAGCGGAGCAAACTTCTCTATGACTCGCTCGACGGAGCTGCTCATAGGTGAAGGAATTGAGTAAGATCCGGGTGTAACGATCGCTACTTTCATCGATGCCATTGGGTTCGTCTGCCTCCTGCTCATACGCATGATGCAGTATTATACGCCTTTGGACGAATCGATGACCTATACATGTGACCTAACTCAAGAAGGTATTTTCTCTGCTTATCCGAAATCAAAGCTTTAGCTTCGTTTGGAATAAGCCAGCCTTACGCGCCGCCATATAGATGATGATAACGAGCGGGCCTAAGAATACACCGATTACACCAACGAGCTTAAAGCCCACATACAAGCTAATGAGCGCCGACAACGAACCGATGCCGACCGCATCGCCAAGTATTTTCGGCTCTACAATACGGCGGAATACAGTAATGACTAGGAACAGGACGAACAGACCAATCCCCGTATAAAGATCGCCGGTTACCGCCAAGTATGTACCCCAAGGGACAAGAACCGAGCCCGTGCCGAGAATCGGCAAAATATCAACTACGATAATCAGGAGCGCGATTGCAAGCGGATATTTGATGCCAAGAATAAGCAATCCGATCAACGATATGACATAAGTCATGGCGCTCAATATAATCTGCGAGCGTAAAAAGCCGAATATCGACTTGCGCAAATTGCCTAATACGTCATCGACTTGTTGTCTCGACTTCTCCTCGAACAACGACAAGACGGAAGCCTTCATCGTATTGAGGCTGAAGCTGAACATGTATACCGCCACCAAAAAGACGATGAAAAAGATGAACATGCCCGGAATGCTGGACGCAAACGAAATGACAGTGTTGGACAAGGAGCCGACCATGCTMGTCAAATTGTCCGTCAGCCCCTTCAGCCAGCTTTCGACCTGCGATACGGCGTCAGGAGACAAATGCTGATAGAGCGAGTCTGCTTGATCCATCAGATCCTGTACGATGCCGTTCGCATCCTCGAAATAGTTGGGCACTTTTTTGAAAAAAGCGATAATCTCGGCTACAATCTTAACGCCTAGAAGCGCGATCAGCCCGATCAATCCAACTGTGAAGATGGTGCTGGATATTGTGGCCGAAACAAGCCTATTCATCCGGAACTTCGTCATAAACAATTGATTAAGCGGCTCTAGGAAGATCGCTACGATTAGCGCGAGAAGAAAAGGTGCGCCTACTGTAAATAACAGATACAGCAGCAATAGACCTACTGCTATAAACACGAGCGTTTTTATGGACATATGTTACCTCCTCTCCGATGTCTGAACTTCTATACGGATAGTATACGAGCGGGTTTCAGCTTTTAGCTTTACAATATCGATCGGAATATATAAAAATTGTCCCTTAATCGAACAAAGCCGTCTTCGTATGAAAGTCTGTATCCTTATAATACATATCCTTGACGAGCAGATTCGGACCACAGCAGCCGGCTGCTGGACAATGGCAATCGACGCTGCGCGCAAGCGAATGATCGAGCCAGCGATCGAACAAGTCATCCAGCTTGGACGAAGCTATGTTGCCGAAGGCTGGAACGTCGGAGAAGTCCGTTACGAATACGTCGCCCGTGAATAGATTGACATTCAACCGGTTGCGTCCGTCAGGATCGTTCCTAACCGTAACATTCGGCTCAGATGCCAGTCTCGCAAGCAGCTTTCGTTCTTCTTGGTTATCGCTGCATTGGTAGAAGGGCAAAGTGCCAAACAGCATCCATATCGATGGATCACGCTTGCTAAGCAGCAGCTCGATCGATTGGCGCATCTGCTCTCTTGTAATGACAGGCAGATCCTTCGCGAACGCGCTTGGATACATCGGATGAACCTCGTGGCGCTTGCAGCCCATTTCAACGATTAGTCTATGAATTTCATCGATCTTATCGAAGGTACGATAATTAATCATCGACTCCGCGGATACGAGCACGCCCGTCTCGCTTAGACGACGCGCATTGTCAATCATACGATCGTACAGCTTCACTGCAGCTTCCCTTGATACAGCATGACCCGCCTTGGCGAAGCCGATCTGGTGAAAGTCGTCTGCATTGGTATAGTTGAAGGAAATGTGCATAACGTCCAAATACGGCGCAAGCTGCTCATATCTGCTATAAGGCAAAGTAACATTGGAATTGATTTGGGACCGTATGCCGCGGCTGCGCGCATATTGAAGCAGCGGCACCATATAATCGCGAACCGTACGATCGGAGAAGGAAGGCTCGCCGCCAGTAATGCTTATGGTCTCGAGATGCTCGACCTCATCGAGCCTCTCCAGCATCTGCTTAAGCGGCAGCTTATGCGGCTCCGCCATAACAAGCGTATCGCCAACGGCGCAATGCTCGCAGCGCATATTGCATAAATTCGATACCGTCATCTCAACGCTCGTCAATCGATGGCGGCCATGCTGGCGTAAGGAACGGATCGGATCCCACGGATCATTGACCGGGGACAAGGGAGGCAAAACAGCTAACGGGGCGTTCACCTGGCTTATGCTAGTCGTTGTTTGTTGCAATTGAACAGTATTCATCTATATCAGCACCTGACTTAATTGACTGGATTTTATATCTTCATATTAACATATAACAGAATACAAGCTTCGATATGCTTATTATTTCATTGTAATGTCCGATTCCTCAGGAAGCAAGCTTAAGCGTAAACGACTATGAAGATGCCGCAGTCCGCTTGCAGCATTAAGCTCCCAATCCCCTATACTCGATCCTATCAAGCATAACAGGCCAGCCAGAGTATTCTGGCTGGCCTGTTATGACGCAAGACGTCTTATCAGACTCCTGCGTTTCTATATGATCTCGGATGCTAGATCCCTGACACAAGCTTGTCCATCGGGTCATCATTCACATGTGTGATCATAACCGTCAATTGCTTCGACAAATCGATTTCGTACGGAACGGCCAGCTGCTCTCCTGCCTCGTTGTTCAGCACGCGAACGATTGGCCGGTGCGGATAGGACGAGTTAAGATCTACGACGACCCCTGATTCCCCTGACTGCAGCTTAACGGTAATGCCTATCGGATAGATGGCTACCTTGTCTCGGAACAGCTGGAGCATCTTCTGCTCATATAAAGTTCCTGAGCCTGCATACAGGCGCTCGATCGCGTGATGCGGCAGCATTGGAGCTCGGTAAATCCGGTTCGTCGTCATCGCGTCATAGGAATCGACGAGTCCAATCCACTTCGCATAATCATGGATTTCATCGCCCTTAATGCCTCGCGGATAACCGCTTCCGTCTAACCGTTCATGATGCTGGAAGGCGCAATGTGCCACAAGAAGCGGTAAGTTTGGCTCGTCCTTCAGCAGCTCATAACCTATTCGCGCATGCTGCTTCATAGCCTGGAATTCCTCTTCCGTCAGAGAGCCCGGCTTCTTCAGAACATCGATCGATATTTGCGTCTTTCCAATGTCATGCAGAAGCGCGCCCATGCCAAGCGTCATCAGCTCTTCGCGCGAATATCCGTGCGACATGCCGAGCAGCGTGGTATAGACGCACACATTAAGAGAATGCTGGAATAGATAATGGTCGACCGACCCCATATCCATAAGCATAATCATCGCATCCTGATGCCCGGAAAGATCGTCTATAATCATATTCATCATTTGCTTAAAGGGCTGTGCAATATAGGGGTATGTTACCCCTTTTTTCTTCTTTGGGCGATCCATCATCTCGCGAAAATTCGACTTTATGTCCTTCAAAGCGACACGAATCGTATCTTCACTAATTAATGACGGCAGCACAATGTCATCCGTTCTTGCATCGGATATGTATACGTACTGTATCCCGCACTGCGCCAGGCGGGTTATTAGTCTTTGGGTTAGCTCTATATTCTCGCCGAGAAGCACCATGCCTTCTTGTGAAAATATTTTTTTGGCAAGCTTCATCCCCGGCTCGCATTTTGTAATCGGCACCAAACGCATTTTCTCGATCCTTCCCCCAAATGGTCTCCTCAATACTATCATCGGAAAAAGCCGTTCGTAATGTTAATGTACGGGAAAAACGGGGATTTCGCAACCATTTTCTTCTATATTTTTCGACAGCGACCGATTATAACCGCGTTGACCTCGGATCCGTCGCCACATTATGCCAACGGGTTCTACGGCAATCCGCAATATTTGCGCTGTTTTGCAGTTGTTGGGCGATCACGTCGCGAATAAATTCAGGCAAATAATAATCGATAGAGTGCCCGTTCGCAAGCGATTCGTAGCCAGCCTTGAAGGTGAACATATCGATCGTTCCTACACGATAGACCCGCTGATCGTCCAACGGTTCTCCATTCACCATCACCGATTGCAGCTTCATGTAATCCGGGCAATTGCTGTCATATTCAATTCGCATGCCGTCAACGGCGATATTCCCAAGCACATGTCCGCGAAAGCCGTAGCCCTTGATCGGCTTCTCGATATACTCGGGGAGCAGCGACTGCTCCAGCGCTTCCCGTATATATTTGCCTTCTATACTGATTCTGCAAGGATTGATTGGTGATGGGCATAAGGCATGCAGCTCTCCCGCTGTCACTTCACCTTGCGCAAGACCTCCCAGCAGCTGCCCTGTGTTCACAATACCAATGTCGGCATCCGTCCAGCGGCGCAGTCCAGAAGCAAGCAAATTACATAACGGAGACTCTCGATTCGTAAATGCTGGCAGCGGTTCGTTAAGCACGGATACGACTTCGCTTAGTCTCTGCCGCCCAGACTCCAGATACGTGCTTATCAGCTCTGCGGCTTCTTGCTGCTCCTCGAATGCGGCTGTCGGTATGACGCTTGCGCGAAAAACAGGCCGATGCGACAACTCATCCATGCTAATCTCCACTCGGCCGACATACTCGCCGAACTTGCCTGCGGCGCAAATCGTCGTTCCGCAGATTTCGAGAGGCTCTTCCAATAGATGATGCGTGTGCGCCCCTATTATGAGATCGATACCGTCAATGCTCTCCGCCATCTTCTCATCGTACCTAATTCCAAGATGGGACATCACAACAACAACTTGCACCTGTTCCCTTAATAAAGCTGCCTGCTTACGCACAGTCTCTATCGGATCTGCAGCCTCCCAGCCAAGCAAGGAATAAAAATCGGTGTATGCTGTCGTAACGCCAATAAGTCCAATAGACAGACCATTCTTCTCGATTATGGCATGCGGCAGCAGCCATTCGGGAAGCTCTCCTGTCGCTGTCTGTTTCATATTGGCGCAAATAACAGGAAATCCCGCATGATCGCGATACAAGCTCTCAAGTACTTGTATGGAATACGTAAGTCCCTCGTTATTGCCAAGCGTGACAGCTTCATAACCTGCCAAGTTCAATAAAGCCACGTTAACGAGTCCGTCGCTACCTTCTGTCTCGACTCGCATCCGATCGATATGATCGCCGCAATCTATAACGAGTACGGAATCGCTGCCGTATTTACGGCGCTCCTCGGCAATGTAACCCGCTATCTTAGCTGCGTTCTCCAGTCGGCTATGTACATCGTTGCTATGCAGAAGCACAACTTGGGTCTGTATGTTGTTATTCAATGTCGATGCACGCCTCCTCATTACTCCGCTTCAGCGCCATGAAGATCTGCCTTATTTTTTGAACATATCATCCCTGCTAAATGTATGCTTGAAACCGTAACTCGCCTCTTGCTCTGCTTCTGCAGCGCCGCTTGCTTCGCATTCAATACGTATAGTGACGATGCTTTTGACATTCAAGCATTTGCTGCTGCCGTCAGGTACATAGAGACGAATCGGACCGTTCTGCCCGAGCGGCTCGCCGTCCTTCTCGAATAGAACGGCAGCTTGGGTAAGTTGATTCCATGGGATCGTTGCCTCGAATGTATCGACAGCTTCGACCTTCAGGATAGAGGGCAGAACGGGATTTGCTTCTCGATCTTCACGCAGCGCGAGCCAGTTCATGTACCACGTCAACAGATCGAACGCTTTACCGCTCACCTCAGGCACTCGCTGACCTATGTCGAAGTGTTTCCCGGCGATCTCGGCCATCTGGGTAGCTTCAGTTACCGAATGTCCATAATGGGAATGATATATATTTATTACACGCATAATCGATTATTATCCTCCAATTTGCGACATACGCCGTTCTGTTGGAACATGCGATTGCGCCCCGTCTGCCAGCTTAGCTGCCATCTCGTGATTTTCCGGCTTAACGTCCATCGCCCGCAGGAGAAGCTCCTGCATCGCTTCAGGATTGCCAAGAGCCGTCTTCACGTTCAATTCATCTACCCAGTACAGACATGGTTTAATAGAGCCGTCTGCCGTTAATCTGAGCCTGTTGCAGCTCTTGCAGAAGTGGTCGCTGATTGGATGAATAAGACCGAATGACCCCTTGCCTCCTTCGATTTGCCAATCGTCGGAAGGTCCGTTCCCCTTTATATTCTCCTTGCGCTTAATGTCGTAGCCTTCGGAAGAGGCAATCTCCAATACGCGAGATAGCGGCAAGTACATCTTTTTCCAATTCTCGTCGGCATGACCGATTGGCATATATTCAATGAATCTGACATGAAGCGGCTGTTCGAAGGCAAGCTTCAAGAAATCTGCGATTTCGTCTTCATTGATATCCTTGAGCAGCACACAATTCAGCTTAATGGGGTCGAAGCCCACCGCGCCTGCCGCTTCAATTCCTTCCATAACCCGCTTGAGCTCACCGCGCCTAGCGATAAACTTGAACCTCGTATGATCGAGAGTATCGAGGCTAATGTTGACGCGGTTCAGACCGGCCTTCTTAAGCGCCTCTGCTTGCTTCGCCAAAAAGATGCCGTTCGTCGTCAAAGCTATATCGCGAATGCCGGGAATTTCGGCAAGACGCTTAACTAAGCCGTCAAGGCCAGGTCGCACTAATGGCTCTCCGCCAGTAATGCGTAATTTGGATATACCAAGCGAGGCGCCGGAACGGGCAACCTCAACTATATCGTCATAAGAAAGCAGGTTTGAGGATTCCGTAAACTCGACGCCTTCCTCGGGCATGCAATATAAGCAGCGCAAATTACAGCGATCCGTAACGGATATGCGCAAATAATCATGTACGCGTCCAAAGCGGTCTATTAATTCAGGCATATCTCTCCCACTCCTCCAGTGTTTGTGCAACAAACACACTTCGTAAGCATTCGCTTAGTGATTGTGTAACAAACACACCTCGTAAGCATTCGCTTAGTGTTTGCGAAGCAAACACACGTCGTAAGCATCCGCTTATCTATCTATGTATCAGCATAACATTTTTTCGTGAATTATGATATTCTATAAACAACTTCAACCTATACCATGAGAGGTTTTGTGACATGACATATACGTGGACCATACAATTATTCGCAGGATTACCAGAGCGTTTCGGCGTCTCTTCCATAAAGGTTCAGCATGATGCAGAAGCGGTTACTGCCGCTGAACTGAAGCAACTGCTTGCCGCTGCATATCCTGAACATGCCAATCTAATTTCAATTTCATTCCTCGCTTGCAACCATTCATATGCCGCAGATCATTCGACCATGCACGCGTCGGACGAGCTTGCCCTTCTCCCTCCTGTATCGGGCGGAGAAGAGCCTGCAAGCATAACAGCAACCAACCAAGAGCTATACGTCATAACATCTGATCCGATAAGCGAGGGCGATGTGATAGCCAAAGTTATTGTCCCCGCGCATGGCGCCAGCCTGGCTTTTGTCGGCACGACACGTGAATGGACACAAGGACAGCGGACGGTTAGGTTAGAGTACGAGGCCTATGCACCGATGGCTGTAGCAACAATGAAGCAGATTGGCGATGAGATTGCGCAGCGCTGGCCGGGAGCACTATGCGCGATCAGTCATCGGATCGGCGTAGTCGGCCTTGCCGAGACAAGTGTCGTTATCGCGGTATCCGCACCTCATCGAGGAGACTGCTATGACGCC
Organism: Paenibacillus sp. 05T425; assembly: GCF_056396205.1. Lineage (NCBI taxonomy): Bacteria > Bacillati > Bacillota > Bacilli > Caryophanales > Paenibacillaceae > Paenibacillus > Paenibacillus sp. 05T425. Next base: position 52,055 of record NZ_JBFTLA010000013.1, on the reverse strand, counting down.
AGCCGATATGCGATTGAACGGCTGAAACAAATTGTACCGATATGGAAAAAAGAAATATGGGAGGACGGCTCCGAGTGGAAAGGCCACCAGCTTGGCCCTTGGAATCCAACCGTGCCTTTAACGGATTATTAGAAGGAGTATATGCCCGCATGAACGATATGAACGCTGCTATAAATGATGCTAACCGTGATCGGGCTGCTTCTGCTTCCCAGACAACTAGCCGATATGCTAGACAAATACGATATGCGCCAATCGGCGCTTCAGGACAACATTCGATCAACGAGAGCCGTGTTGCCATCGTCGGGATGGGAGCGCTTGGCTGCGTCATCGCCTCCCACCTCGTTCGCTCTGGCGTTGGACATGTGCGTATTATCGATCGTGACATCGTCGAATGGAGCAATCTGCAGCGCCAGATGCTTTATACGGAAAGAGACGTTCAGCAGCTTCTACCGAAGGTAGAGGCCGCCGCCGTTCATCTGCGCGAGATTAACAGCTCTATTGTCATTGAACCTATTGTGGCCGATGTCACACCGCTCAATGCAGAGCAACTGCTCTCTAATATGCAGCTCATTATTGACGGAACCGATAACTTCAGCATTCGCTACTTACTTAATGACATAAGCGTAAAACATAACATTCCATGGATCTATGGAGGTGCTGTAGGCGCTTCCGGCATGACTATGACGATTATGCCTGGCGACTCCCCTTGTTATCGCTGCTTATTTCCGGAGCCGCCTGCACCTGGCATGACGGACACCTGTGAGACAGCTGGCGTTCTGTCCCCGATTATCGATATTATCGCTTCTGTCCAAGCGAGCGAAGCAATAAAGTTGTTATCAGGCAACGAACAGGCGCTTCACCGCACATTATTTCAAGTCGATCTATGGAATCATGCTTGGATGCCTGTAGGCCTAGCTGGCGCTCGAAAAAACGAATGTCCAACATGCGGTCAGCATCACTACCCTTTCTTAGAGGAGAACGGAGCAGAAACCGCCGCCGCAACGCTATGCGGACGTCATACCGTTCAGATAACGCCAGGTAAACCGGCAAACTTGGACTTGGAGCAACTTAAACTTAGGCTCGCTCCGGCAGGCCGTACGACCTATAATCGATACCTCCTGCGAGTTGAACTGCCAGAAGGACTGACTTTTGTGCTATTTAGCGATGGCAGAGCGCTTGTTCAAGGCACCGATGAGTTGTTGAAGGCAAAGTCGGTTTATGCTGAATTACTAGGAGTTTAGTCTTATTTACAAGTTCCTCATATTGCCATTCTATCGAATCATTGCTACTATTGTAGGTATATTCGTACAAACAATATACTAATCAGAGGTGTCTTAATGAGGGTTCAAGTCATAGATTTGAATGAGGGAGACGTACTAAGCCGGGATACTTTCAACAATTTTGGGCTCCATGTTCTTTCCAAGGGGACGACGCTGCAACGCTATGACATTGCTAGGCTTATTCAGCATCAGATTGATTATGTTGACATTAACGATAAACCAGCAACTCAAACTCAGACCTCTAGAACGATTGAATCTACTACTAGTCCGAAATGGCTGCCCACTGTCGAGCCTATATACAAAACCGCTGTAAGTAAATTCGAAACCCTTTTTTCGAAAGCGCTTAACGACGGAGAAGTAGACCATGATGAAGTTACCGCTACGCTTCAGCCGCTTCTAAGCAACCTGCAACTTGAGCGCGACGTCGTATCGATGCTGTTGCTTCTAAATACGAGCGATGATTATACATATCAACATTCCGTACAAGTCGGCATGTTATCGTACTATCTTGCCACTTGGGTCGGATATGACAATAAAGAATCCCTTCAGATCGGCAAAGCCGGATTCCTCCATGATATCGGCAAATGCCGGATCGATTTAGACATCCTAAACAAACCTTCCAAGCTCACGAAAGACGAGTTCGACGAAGTAAAGAAACATACGCTATATGGTCATGAAATTATTAGTAAGTCGTTCGACGAACCTTATCTCGCCGTCAGCGCTCTTCAGCACCATGAGCGTGTCGATGGCAGCGGATATCCGCATGGCTTAAAAGGTGAAGAAATTCATCCCGTTGCAAAAATCATTTCTGTCGTCGATATATATAGCGCGATGATTTCAGAGCGAGTGTACCAGCAAAGACGTGATTTGTTCGACGTCCTCAAGGAGCTGTACAACATGAGCTTCGCAGAACTGGACGCTTTCACGACACACATCTTTATCAAACATATGATTCCGAACTTTATCGGCAAGAAGGTTGAGCTGGTAACCGGAGAGATTGGCGTCATTGTGATGACCCACCCGACCGAGTTCTTCCAGCCTCTTATCCGCATCGACGAGCGCTTCATCGATCTAACCGTCGAACGCGGCTATGAGATTAAACAAGTGTACCTGTAAGAGCATAAAAATCAATAAGCGCAGCTAGGATGCCAATCGGCATTCGAGCTGCGCTTTGCTTTGTCACATTATACTATGATGCTCATATATTTTGCTTGGACGCCCCCACTCGAACTGGCTAATTCCGATTTCACGGAAACCATACTTCTCATAATATCCAATATGATCCGTAGTTAAGTACACCTTTTCATAGCCGAGCTGTCCTGCCGTTTTTCTTCCATGTTGCAGCAGCAGCGCTCCTAATGCCTGTCCTCGCTCGCTTTTGTCAATGAATAGCGGTCCAATCCAAGGTGACAAATCTTTTCTGACTAGATATTCCTGTTCATTCAATTGATAAAAGCCGATAATCCGCTCGTTCCGGAACATTAATAACGTCAACGGTAAACCATTTGCCGTTGCTAAGCTTTGTTCCAATTGGTTTATCGCGATATCCTTTACGCCGGGCCAAGCTTCAGATATATAATTGATGAACGCGTCTCGATGTTCTGGAGACTCTTTAATAGACTGGATTACAATACTTTCAAGCGAGTTTACATTCATTGCAGTCGAAGCCGCGTAAATTTTCTTTTTCACACCATTAAATATGAAACCGTCAGATAGGCGGTACCAGCCGTATTTTTCGTAATAGCCTTCCAAATCGGTACAAAGATATAGGTAGTCATGTCCCTTCCTTCTCGTTTCGTGAAGGGCGTGCTCTAGCAATTTGGCCCCCCTATTCTCCCCTCTGTATTCCGGAACGACATACAAACAGGCTAGCCATGGAAATAGATCTTGGCGGCTAATTAAATCATTTCTCAACAACGCATAAGTGCCGATGATTGAATCGTTCTCCAAAGCAATATAAAATCGCGGCAGCTGGCTGTCAGTTGTCATTGAATGAAGCATACAGTCGTAATAAAAATGAAAATTTTCATTGCTTCCCCACTGGCTCCAAAATAGGTGGACGGCTTCTTCAAACCGTTCCGCCTTTTCCTTAAGCTCGTATACTTGGAACAAGGTATCACTCCGATTCGGTTTTTCTTTCAAGTATACGTTTATGCCCGGAGCAAACAAATGGAAAAGTTAATTATAGTTAATTAAAACGAAAATATCGCAAAAAAACCGTCCCCTCCTGAAGAGGGGACGGTTCATGGGTATAGTCTTATTAACCGATCGAACCTTCCATCTCGAACTTAATGAGACGGTTCATCTCTACCGCGTATTCCATCGGCAGTTCTTTCGTGAATGGCTCGATGAAGCCCATAACGATCATTTGCGTAGCTTCCGCTTCGCTAAGACCGCGGCTCATCAAGTAGAACAATTGATCCTCGGACACCTTCGACACCGTTGCTTCATGCTCAAGCGTGATGTTGTCGTTGAAGATCTCATTGTATGGAATCGTATCGGAAGTGGATTCGTTATCAAGGATAAGCGTATCGCACTTGATGTTCGCTTTCGCTCCGTCGGAGTTGCGTCCGAACGATGCAAGACCGCGGTACGTTACTTTACCGCCGTGTTTACTTATCGACTTGGAAATAATCGTCGAGCTTGTGTCAGGTGCCAGGTGAGTCATCTTAGCGCCTGCATCCTGATGCTGGCCTTTGCCTGCAACGGCGATCGACAATACCATGCCTTTCGCGCCGCGGCCGCGCAATACGACTGCCGGGTATTTCATCGTCAGCTTGGAGCCGATGTTGCCGTCTACCCATTCCATCGTTGCGTTCTCGTCCGCTACTGCACGTTTCGTTACAAGGTTGTAGATGTTCGGCGCCCAGTTTTGGATCGTCGTGTAACGAACGCGAGCGTTCTTCTTGCAAAGAATCTCAACAACTGCGCTATGCAGCGAGTTCGTGCTGTACACAGGTGCTGTACAGCCTTCTACGTAGTGAACGGAGCTGTCTTCGTCGGCAATAATAAGCGTACGCTCGAATTGGCCCATATTTTCGGAGTTAATCCGGAAATATGCTTGAAGAGGAATTTCACACTTCACGCCTTTCGGAACGTAGATAAAGCTGCCGCCCGACCATACCGCACTGTTAAGCGCCGCGAACTTGTTATCGTTCGGAGGAATGATCGTACCGAAATATTCTCTCAACAGCTCAGAATGCTCGCGAAGCGCCGTATCTGTATCCGTGAAGATAACGCCTTGCTTCTCAAGATCCTCTTGCATGCTGTGGTAGACAACCTCGGACTCGTATTGAGCCGATACGCCTGCAAGGAACTTCTGTTCCGCTTCAGGAATACCAAGCTTGTCGAACGTTTCCTTAATTTCCGAAGGAACCTCTTCCCACGTCTTGCCTTGTTTCTCCGAAGGCTTAACGTAGTATTGAATGTCTTCGAAGTCCAGATCGTCCATGTTGCCGCCCCATTTAGGCATTGGCATCTTATTGAATTGCTCCAGCGACTTCAAGCGGAATTCAAGCATCCATTCCGGTTCGTTCTTCATCTCCGAAATCGTACGTACGATTTCCGGCGTCAAGCCTTTACCCGATTGGAAAACTGCTTTATGCTCATCACGGAAGCCATACTTATACTCTTCCATTTCCGGCATTGATTTTGCCATCGTATTCACTCTCCTCTTTCATTTCGGGATTTTGTATCCTTAATGCTGCTCGTTCTCGATCCCTTTGCGCAGCGCGTTCCAAGCAAGTGTTGCACACTTGATCCGTGCCGGGAATTTATTGACACCCGACAACGCCTCAATATCCTCAAGCTCTTCGAACTCGACCTCTTGGCCCTTCATGAGACCGGAGAAACGTTCCGCCATGTTAAGCGCTTCGTCGAACGACTTGCCCTTAACGGCTTCCGTCATCATCGATGCGGAGCTCATGCTGATCGAACAGCCCTCGCCCGTATACTTAGCATCAACGACTTTACCGTTCTCTACTTGCAGCTGCAACGAAATTCGGTCGCCGCAGGTTGGGTTATTTAGGTTGATCGTAACCGCCTCATCGTTCATTGTTCCGCGGTTGCGTGGATTTTTATAATGATCCATTATGACTCTGCGATACAAATCATCCAATTGCATGACCGAAGAACTCCTTTGTTTGGATTAATGCTTCGGCTAAGCGGTCAACATCCTCTTCGGTATTGTATATATAGAAGCTTGCTCTAGCCGTTGCCGAAACATTCAGCCAGCGCATAAGCGGCTGGCAGCAATGATGGCCAGCGCGTACCGCAATCCCTTTGGAATCAAGTACCGTAGCGACATCATGCGGGTGAACATCTTCAAGGTTGAAGGTGACTAGACCGACTCGGTTTGTCTTAGGCCCGTACAGCTCAATGCCTTCCATCCTGGACAGCTTCTCGTAAGCATAAGCAGCAAGATGCTTCTCATGTTTATCGATATTGTCCATTCCGATTTCATTCAGGAAGTCGATTGCTGCGCCAAGTCCGACTGCACCGGCAATAATCGGTGTGCCGCCCTCGAAGCGGTAAGGAATATCCTTCCACGTCGATTCGTACAGATCTACGAAGTCAATCATCTCGCCGCCGTACTCGATCGGCTCCATGCTTTCAAGCAGCTTCTTCTTGCCGTACAGAGCGCCGATGCCCGTAGGTCCGCACATTTTGTGGCCGGAGAACGCATAGAAATCAACGTCCAAATCCTGTACGTCCACTTTCTTATGCGGCGTGCTTTGTGCGCCGTCAACGACCATGATCGCGCCGTTGCGATGCGCAATCTGAGCCAGTTCCTTAATCGGATTCACTACGCCAAGCACGTTCGATACGTACGTGACGGATACGACTTTTGTGTTAGGCGTAATCGTCTTCTCGGCATCCTCCAGCGAGATCGTGCCGTCAGGCTGAAGCGGAATATACTTGAGCGTCGCGCCTGTAGCTTTCGCTGCTTGCTGCCACGGAATCAAGTTGCTGTGATGCTCCATTGGCGTAATGACGATTTCGTCGCCTTCGCCGCAGACGGAACGGGCATAGCTTGAAGCAACCAAATTAAGTGCCGTCGTCGTACCCCGCGTGAAAATAATTTGTTCCGCAGCGCCGGCATTTAGCAATGCCGCCACCTTCTCGCGCGCTCCCTCATAAGCGTCGGTTGCTCTCGAACCGAGCGTATGCACGCCGCGATGAACGTTCGCGTTATCCAGCTCGTAATATCGTTTAACCGCATCAATGACGGAACGCGGCTTCTGGGAAGACGCCGCGCTATCCAGGTAAACGAGCGGATGCCCGTTTACCTCTTGATGCAATATCGGGAACTGCTCCCGAATCGCATTTATATTCATCCCTCTAGCTTCCTTTCGAGCAAACGCTGAAGCTGCTCGCGTACCGCCTCGACCGGAATTTCCGATACGACCGGAGCCAAGAAACCGTAAATAATTAATCGTTCAGCGTCCTGCTTAGATATACCGCGAGACATCAGATAATAGACCATCTCTGGGTTAACTTGCCCTACGCTTGCTGCGTGACCAGCTGTAACATCGTCTTCATCGATGAGCAGGATCGGATTCGCGTCGCCGCGCGCTTTCGGGCTCAACATGAGAACTTTCTMGGTTTGAACGCCGTTTGCTTTCGTTGCGCCGTGCTCAATCTTCGTAATGCCGTTGATGATCGCCGAAGCGGAATCTTTCATAACCGCGCGCGTTACCATGTCGCTGTCCGAGCTTTTGCCGAAATGAACGGCTTGTGTCGTCAAGCTCATTTGCTGAGCGCCGGTTCCTACGCTGATTACTTTCGCGTCGGATGTTGAGCCTTTGCCTTTCAGCACCGACTTCGTATCCGATACGGTGTTGCCGTCGTTCAGGTCGCCGATAATCCATTCCATCCGGCCGTCATTTTCGATTACGGCACGGCGGATAGACATATCCACGCCCGTCTCGCCCATATGATGAATGGAGCCGAAACGAACATGCGCCCCTGCTTTAACGAATACTTCGACAACCGAAGGATGCATGAACGGCGCGGATGCCGCACCTGGTTCAGATACTACGGAATCGACATAAGTTACACGGCTATGCGTGTCTGCAACGATCAGAATATGCGGTGCAAATGTAGCAGCTGCATTGTCGTTGAACAGAATCGCTTGCAGAGGAATTTCCACCTCTACATTCTTAGGCACGTATACGAATACGCCGCCGTTCCATAGTGCTGCATGCAATGCAGTCAATTTGTCTTCGTTCTTCGCTACTGCTTGGAACAGATATTGTTGAACGAGCTCGCCATGCTCTTTGCATGCCGTCTCGAGATCTGTGAAAATAACGCCTTTGCTAGCAAGCTCTTGCGAGAATTGCTTCCATACGACGCCGGAATTGCGTTGTACGAGCAAGTTCTCCGTGCCTTCTGCAATCAATTCGCGTACGACTGTCGGCAATTCGCCGATCGAAGCCGCCGGTGATGGCTGCTCATAGTTGCCTACCGCTGTCAGGTTCCAGCGCTCAATGCGCACCTTCTCTGGTTTCGGCCAGCCAAGTGTTCCAGCCAATTCAGCCGCTTCGCCGCGCAATGCCACGAGCCAGTTCGGCTCGCCTTTGCTGCTTGCCAGCGCTTCAGCAGACTGACGAGTGGCTCCCGTAGATAGTTCTGTACTCATCCGTTTTGCCCCCTTCTCCGCTTAAGCCTGGCCTACAGTTTCGTCAACGATGCCAAGTTCTTCTTTAACCCAATCATAACCTTCGTTCTCCAAACGCTCAGCAAGCTCAGGACCGCCGGATTTAACGATGCGGCCTTGCATCATAACGTGAACGAAATCAGGTTTGATGTAGTTAAGCAGGCGCTGATAGTGAGTGATGATCAAGAAACCGCGATCTTCGGAACGCATTGCGTTCACGCCGTTCGAAACGATGCGAAGAGCATCGATATCAAGACCGGAGTCAATTTCGTCAAGTACGACGATCTTCGGATCAAGCAGCATCATTTGCAAAATTTCGTTACGTTTTTTCTCGCCGCCGGAGAAACCTTCGTTCAAGTAACGGTGAGCGAACTCGGGATTCATTTCGAGTTCTTTCATTTTGCCTTCCATTTTGCGAATGAACTTAATGAGCGAAATTTCGTTTCCTTCGCCAAGACGTGCGTTAAGCGCGCTGCGCAAGAAATCGGAATTCGTAACGCCTGGAATTTCGCTAGGGTATTGCATAGCGAGGAACAAGCCCGCAAGAGCGCGCTCGTCAACGCCCATTTCAAGCAGATCTTCGCCGTCAAGCGTAGCAGAGCCGCCAGTTACTTCATATTTAGGATGTCCCATAAGAGCGGACGCCAATGTACTTTTACCTGTTCCGTTAGGACCCATGATCGCGTGGATTTCTCCACCTTTGATCTCAAGGTTAATGCCTTTCAAAATTTCTTTTCCTTCGATCTCAGCTTTCAAGCCGTCGATGACAAAATGCGTTGCCATAATATCTTTACCCCTCCAAGGTTGGTTTATTTGAAAATATAGGAAAGCATAAGTTTGACTCTTAAACTTACTCCTACATTTCACCGCGAAACGAAAGCCTATGCCGCTTAAGGACGGCGACAGCCGTTACAATTGTGTAGTCACTACTGTAAAAAGACAAGCCTGTCTATTATAGAGTGATTCTCACTGATTCTCAATAATCATTTTAATATAATTTTAGTTATAAATCAACGTAAGTTAGCCTTCGAGCGTGACTTCGCATATTTTTTTGTCGAACCTATGCTAAAGCGGCCCTTATTTGCTCCAATTCCGACTGGAACTTGTCATCGTCTACGACCGGTTTCATCGAGGCAGGACGGGACTCGGCGTTCCCCTCCAGTTTTACCCAAGATTTGCACCCATTATAAGCAGGCTGCATCGGTAGTTTAATCGGCTCATCCAGCTTGTAGACGCGCATAATCAGAAGATGCAGCGGTTTCGTCTTCTTCCACTTCAGCCGTTCTTCGGCAAAGCCGTCCGTCCATATGTGAAAATCACGCAGCTTATTCAACGTTTCTTGATCCGTTATCTCGATGTCCTCCGCAACTTCTGCGTAAGCTTCAAGAGTAATCGTCTCCATCTCCGGAGTCCAGTCCTTCAAGGTCTCGTCCAACTGCTCTTCGTACCCTGGCTTCAGCAAATGCTTCTTCTGATGCTCGTATGCGGGCATTAAGTAGAAGCTTGGGCTGATCAGCTGAAAGTCGCGAGTTTCTTCCACGATTCCGCCTTTGCGCATCACGATGATTTGCTCTCCCTCGGCCAATGCCTTCACCGATACGGCCCATTCCTTGAGGGCGACCGGCTGCAGCTCATTGCTCTCTGTCATTATCCATCATCCACCTGTCTGCTCTAGATTTGACACTATTATATCAAAGGTAGGTATTCCATGGCGAAATAATATCCTATATACTATGTGGAGATGATTACTTGGCATTTATGCTTGACCTTATAAACCTATATTCGGAGGTGGACAGCCATGTCTGCATATCACCCTTTAAATGAACAAGAAGCGATTCAGATATCCCGTTCGATTGAAGGCTTTTTTCCACAGGAAGCAGAACTTAGCTGCCGCGAGATTGGCGACGGCAACTTGAATCTTGTCTTTCACATTACCGATAGCGTCAGCGGCAAAAGCCTCATTATGAAGCAAGCGTTGCCGTATGCAAAGGTCGTAGGCGAATCATGGCCGCTCACGCTGGACAGAGCGCGCATCGAGAGCGAGAAGCTTATTCTTGAGGCGAAGCTTGCTCCAGGACTCGTGCCGACCGTGTATAAATACGATTCTGATCTCGCACTTACAATCATGGAAGATCTAAGCGATCATGTTATTATGCGTCAAGGATTAATAAACGGTACGCGATATCCGAAGTTCGCTGACGATATTTCGACGTTCATGGCTCGCACCTTATTTTTCACATCGGATCTCGGTATGAACCAACAAGATAAGAAAAATCAGGTGAAGTCGTTTATTAATCCGGATTTGTGCAAAATAACGGAAGACCTCATATTCGACGATCCTTATACCGTATCGTCCAACAACAGTTTTGATCCTGCCATTGCCGACGCCGCAGAAGGGCTGACGAAGGATAGCGAGCTTCACCTGGAAGTCGCGATCCTGCGCGAGAAGTTCCTGACCAACGCGCAAGCGCTGCTGCACGGCGATCTGCATACAGGCAGTATATTCGTAACTCCTGAATCAACGAAGGTCATCGATCCGGAATTCGCTTATTATGGTCCAGTCGGCTTCGATGTCGGCGCTGTCATCGCGAATCTGCTGCTCAACTATGCCGGACAAGAACATTGGTTGTCCGATGAAGCTGAACGTGCGGACTACCGCCAATATTTAATTACCTCCATCATCGATATTTGGAATCAGTTCGAGTCGAAGTTCCGTGCCTTGTGGAATGAGAATGGCGTCGACAGACTTGCAAATTTCGCAGCAGGCTATCAAGATTATTATATGAACCGGCTCCTTCAGGACGCCGTCGGCTTCGCTGGCTCCAAGATGGTGCGCCGTATCGTAGGTCTTGCGCATGTAGCCGATATTGACCGTATACCGAATGATGCTACACGCGAGAAGGCGCAGCGCCTTGCGCTGGCAATCGGCACAACGCTAATTCGCGGCAACCGTCAGACGCAATCGATCGAACAAGCTATTGATGCCGCGCTAACTGCCGCAAACAAATGAAAGAAGCAGAGAGGAATTAACAGCATGACTACAAATACAGCTTTGCAATCCGTTTTATGGACAGAGGATCGGCTTGATTTGCTTGATCAACGTCTGTTGCCTGAAGAAATCGTGTATCTGCCGCTTACAACATCAGAGGACGTATGGGAAGCGATCCGTCACCTTAAAGTACGCGGTGCGCCAGCTATCGGCATAAGCGCTGCTTACGGCGTAGTGCTCGGCAGCCGTGATGCGGACTCCGTTCAGACTTGGCTCGCTGCCGTTAATAAGGAAGCTGAATACCTTGCAACTTCCCGTCCGACAGCAGTCAATCTATTCTGGGCGCTTGATCGCATGAAAGTTGCTGCCGCAGCATTCGCCGGTCAAGAGCTTTCGCTTGATGCATGCAAGGAAGCGCTGTTGTCAGAAGCCATCGCGATTCAGAGTGAAGACGAGGAGACGAACCGAATGATCGGCGAGCATGCACTCTCTTTGTTCAAGGACGACATGGGCGTACTGACGCACTGCAACGCGGGCGGACTTGCAACTGCCAAATACGGTACGGCGCTTGCTCCATTCTATTTAGCTCTTGAGAAAGGCATTACGCTTCGCGTGTTCGCCGACGAGACTCGCCCCGTTCTGCAGGGCGCACGCCTTACCGCGTTCGAACTTCAGCAAGCGGGCGTTGATGTAACGCTTATCTGCGATAATATGGCCGGCATGATCATGGCCAAGGGCTGGGTCGACGCCGTCATCGTCGGTACAGACCGCGTAGCTGCCAACGGCGACGTAGCCAACAAAATCGGCACATACAGCGTTGCAGTACTGGCGAAGGCGCATAGCATTCCGTTCTATGTCGCTTGCCCGTTGTCGACGATTGATCTGAACACGCCTACCGGCGCTGAGATTCCAATCGAAGAACGCAACGCCGAGGAAATTACAGAAGGCTTCGGTAAACGCACGGCTCCGAAAGGGGTCAAAGTTTACAATCCAGCCTTCGACGTTACGCCTAATGAATATGTAACTGCGATTATTACCGAAAAGGGTATCATTCAGGCTCCATACGGTGACAATCTGCGCAAACTGTTCGAATAAGCGAGAGAACAGACACCCCGGTTCGCTTCCCCCTTCGATGGGTACGGGCGTGCCGGGGTTTTCTTCATCAATAAGGCCAAATAAGTTTAATTACAGCATAAGACGGAGTGCATCCGATCCTTTCATACCGGCAACGATCCCGAGCTTCTCGGCCGTGAACGTTACAGATTCGAGCGGCGCTTCCATCAGCTCTTCCAATGTTCGAACGCCGACAGCGCGGCCTGCAATGATTTCTCGGGTTTTCAATCGTTCGTTCAATAACGCGACATCAAGCGCGCCGCACATGATATATCCTTTATCCGTCGTTATTGCGAGCAGGTTTGTTTTGGGCAAATTAACTTCAACGCCAAGCACGGTTTCGCCATTTTCGAGCGTAAATGGAATCATTCGCATCATACTGGATCCACCCCCTTCATCCACGTCTTTAGAGGCATAAGTCTGCATCCACATTATATGCATCCCGCAGGCGAGAGCCACCCGATAAATGCTCATTTTATGACTACATGAACGATCGATTTGGTGGTATATTAGAGATATCATTTTCGTACGGAGGGTTTATGAAAAAACCACTTACATCCACTGATAAATCATCCTTCATTTTCCAAATCGAAGTGCTTGTAGAGGGAACGACGAACGGCGAAGCGCTCGAACAGCTGTTGCGTCAACTCAATAATGGGGAGTTCCTCGACTATAAGGTCCAATCCGGCATTCAGCTCGGGCAACTGCTAGAGGAACGCAAAGCAGCTTCGACAACGCAGCAGTCGATTCCGGTTCAGCTCCCACTCCAGGAGAAGCCGAAGAGCATGCCTCCGATAACTAATTCTGAAAGCGTTAATTACGGGCTTGAGCGTATTAAACAAATCATTAAGAACAACTCCCTCATCCGACTCGTCGTCAACAAAGGACTTGGCATCACGCTTAACATTCCTTGCCGAATACTCAACATGAACGAGAGCGAGAACTTAATTACTGTCTACCATGTCGATGAGAAGCAAGTCTATACGTTCCGATTAAATGAGATTGAAGATTATAAGGAGCAAGCTTAATAATTGTCCGAAAGAAAAAACAAAACCCCGTACAAAGCGCGCTGCACCTGCAGCCCTTGTACGGGGTTTTGTCTTCAGAGCGTTCTAGCTGGCGGCCAGCATCTGCTCAATATTGTCACTGGATACCGGCGGACTCCAGAAGTAGCCTTGCATCTCGTCGCAATTATGTTTGCGAAGGAATTCCATCTGCGCCTCTGTCTCAACGCCTTCTGCAATTACTTGGATGTTCAAGTTATGCGCCATCGCAATGATAGCTGCAACGATCTCGGCGTCGCTCGGATCCTGCTGAATGTCTCTTACAAAGGAACGGTCGATCTTAAGCCGATCGATCGGGAAGTTCTTTAAGTAATGGAAGGAGCTATACCCTGTTCCGAAGTCGTCTACGCTAATGCCGACGCCCATCTCGGTCAAATCAAGCAGACAGCGCGATACATGGCTGACATCCATCGTCATCGATTCTGTAATCTCGAGATCCAAATACTTGGAATCCAGTCCCGTCTTCTTAAGCACAGCGGCTACCTTGCTTGCCAGATCGTTCTGAACGAATTGTCTTATGGATAGATTGACGGATACCGGTATTGGCGTTAAACCTGCGTCTTGCCATGCTTTGTTTTGTCGACATGCTTCCTCAAGTACCCAATCTCCGATCTGGACGATCATGCCGCTTTCCTCCGCTAGAGGAATGAAGCTGCCTGGCGGAATCATTCCTTTGACGGGGTGCTTCCAACGGACAAGCGCCTCAACGCCGACCATGGTTCCGGATACGAGATCATACTGCGGCTGATAATGAAGAATAAATTCGCTGCGCTGAATCGCTCGGTACATCTCATGTTGAAGCGTCAATCGCTCGAATGAAGAATTGCTCCAAGTCTCGGAGTAAAGCAAGCAATCATTTTTACCGCTTTCCTTCACTCTTACGAGAGCCATATCCGCTTTCTTAATTAGCGTATAAGCATCATCTTCGACATTGCGGTTCGTCACGGAACCGATGCTTGCCGTAATATGTAACGGGAATCCTCTGAGCTCGTACGGCTCCTCAATGGATTTAAGCACATCGCGCGACAGCTCTAGAAGATGCTGCTCGGAATTAACGTTATGGAACAGAAGCGCGAATTCATCGCCTTCCATACGGCCAGCGAAATCGGATTCTGACATGCCGCGGTTAAGTCTCTCGGCAACCTGCATGAGCAGTATATCGCCAAACTCTCGGCCGAACGAAGCATTCACAAGCTTGAACCGATCCAAGTCCAAATAACAGATGCCAACGATTCGCTCTTCCTCGACTGCACGGCTTATGCTCTCCGTCAGCTTCATCTGGAACAGCGTCCGATTCGGCAAGCCCGTCATATCATCATAATAGGCCATATATCGTATTCGCTCGACATTCCGCTTCCGATCGCTTAGATCATGAATGATCATAACCGTTCCGATCACTTCTTCATCCCTTATCATAGGCGTGCACACGATCTGCAGCTCAAGCGGGAATCCAGAACGATGCGTAATATTAATGTTCGTCTGCTTCGCCTCTCCAAGGAGCGCCTGCTGGAACGTTTCCTGAAGCACCTGCCGGCTGGCTGGTTCTACAAGGCGCTCAAGCGGCTCGCCAAGCAATTCGTTGCGAGAATAGCCAAGCGTACTGCTCGACGCTTCGTTCATCTCTATAACCGTTCCGCTTCGATCCAGGACAGCAAGCGGAATTGCCTCGGAACGAAGCAGCGTCTCCACGATTGCTGTATGATAATTATTGAAGCTGAATGATTGTCTTCGACGTATATAGATAATAATTGCGGTAACTAATAATGACGCAGCGATAGCTGAAGCAGACCATCGATACATCGGATTAATTAATATAAAGGAAACGACGATCCAGACCGCAGCGAGTAAAGTTAATACGATACTTATCGTCCAAGGGCCGCTAAGCGGCTCACCTAACGATCGGCGGGTTCGTCTATTAGTTCTATTATCCATCCGTCTCGTCACGCACCAACTTCCTTCCTCTTGTTCGAGTCAAGTGAGTGTTAGCTTTATTATAAACGATGAAGTCGCTGCGGTATAGAAATATTTACTAATGACAACCGGATTAATGTTGGATAACGGCGATTCTTGTCGAATCGCTATATTTATTTCATTATTTTCGTCCAAATTTTATTGCGGAAATGATAACGCATACCCACCCAATTAGCATCGCTACCCCGCCGAGCGGCGTGATCATACCGAGCTTGCTAATATCCGTAAGCGTCATGACGTACAGGCTTCCGCTGAACAAAATAATGCCGGCGAAAATGAATCTTGCGCCATTCAGCAGCAGTTTGCCGCCGTCAATAATTTTGGCCAGCAATGAAATCAGCATTAAACCTAGCGCTCCGTACATATGGTATCGCGCCCCTGTTTCGAATACTTCTATGAGGTGCTCACTCACTTTATCTTCAAGACCGTGCGCGCCGAACGCGCCTAATGCGATGGAAAGCGCTGCGTTAATCGCACCTATTACAAAATATTTTGGAAACATTATGTTTTCAACCCTTTCGTTGTTGTGTATAATTTTACCGTAATTGTGATTTTTAAAAATATAGGTAAGTATAACATTAACACTCTTATACTGGGCCTATATTTCATCCGCGTTACACCGCCAAAGGACGGCGTTAGCCGTTTACGCTTGTCACATGACATTAACCCTATTACAAGGAGCTGACCCGTATTGAATAACGAAAACAACCATCCGCCCGATTTGTCGAAGGATACGGCGGAACAACCATCCTCGGATCAACCGAGAGATAACGGATATTCTCCTTATTCGACAGCCCCGCGATTTTCGGACGACAACTCGAATGAAACCGGTCCGTTAAAGCAATCGAAGCTTGGCATCGCTTCCTTCATCATCGCTCTCGTTGCCGTCTTGCTTATTATTATCACCTTCGTCCTTGCAACGTCAAACTCCGCCCAATTCATTGAATTTGTCGAAGAAGTGAATGCACGCAACGGCGTAGTTACACCGGAAGACATTGAAACGCTCGGCGGTGACATTCTTGGGGTGCTCGTGCTGATTATGATCTGCATGTTCGGTTCAATAGGCGTTGCGCTTGTAGGCGCGATTCTAGCTTTCATCGGCATATTCGCCAAAAACCGCCGCAAAGCGTTCGCGATTATCGGGCTCGTGCTTAACGGCTTGCTGATTGTTGGCGCGATCGCTCTCTTTATCATAGGCATCGCTATGGGAGCAACTTCCGGCGGAGTCGGCTAATCGTTACAAGCCTTAAAGAGTCTGCCGCTTAAGTGCCCGACCGGGAACTTCATGCGGCAGACTTTTTTTAGTCTTCACTTCACAACAATCTTCGTTCGGCTATAACCTTCCTTCGTCTTCTGCACCTCAAGCCGGGCTGGGAATGCATCCTTTAGCTCCTGCACGTGGGAGATAACGCCAATCATCCGCCCCGCCTTCTGCAAATCCACTAATGCATGGATTGCCTTGCCCAGCGACTCCTCGTCTAAGGAGCCGAAGCCCTCGTCGATGAACATCATTTCGATCGTGACGCCGCCTTGATGCGACTGGATGACGTCCGTCATACCGAGCGCAAGACATAAGGAAGCATTAAACTTTTCGCCGCCGGACAACGTTTTTACATCGCGATTTTGCCCCGTATAAGCATCATACACATCAAGTCCGAGACCGCTCTGCTTGCCGCTCTTCTCAAGCCGGTCGCTGCGCTCCAGCAGGAACTGCCCGTTCGACAGCTCCGCGAGCCGCGCATTAGCCGCAAGCAGGATTTGCTCTAAATACTCGATCAGAATATAACGTTCGAACGATATTTTCATAGCGTTGTCACCCTTGAGCATCTGATAAAGATCGAATACTTCGGCCAGCTTCGCTTCATGCGTCTTAACCCGCTCGGCAGCCCGCTTAATCGATGCTGCCAGCCGTCGCGCCTCTTGCTCATTATGCAGCAGCGTCTGCGAGGCTGCAATTAAGCGCTCCAGTTCGTCCCTCATGCCGACCAGCTCGGCTTGCAAACCTTCAGCATCGATACGCGGCTTGTCCAGCAGTTCTTGTTCAAGCTGTATAATCTGCTGTGCAAGCAGTTGAATGGCCGATCGATACGCCTCCAGCTGCAATCTGAGCGCATCACGATCGACCGCGTTCATGGCCGCAGATCGGTATTCAGCTGCATCTGCGAAACCCGCATTCGCAAGTTCTTCCGTTAACCGCGTCTCGAACTCTTGCAGACGCAGCTTCGATTCTTCAACCTGCACAGCAGCCTGCTCTGCATGCGCCATCGCTTCCGCCAACAAAGAAGCTTGCTGCTGACGCTGCTCCTGTGCAGTCTTCCAAGCGAGCGCAAGTGAAGCGGTCAGCTTCTGCTGCTCAGCAAGCTTAGCCGTCATCCGCTCTTCCGAGCGAAGTGCAGCCGGGATTCTTTCAAGCTCCTGCTCGAGCAGCGATTGCTGCTTCGTCCGCTCAATTACAAGCTGCTGCCAATGCTGTTGCAGACGTTCCTTGTCCGCTTGACGCTTGTCCAGCTCCTGCTCAAGCTGATGCAACTGCTCGCCCAGCTTCTGTTGTTCCTGCGCCTGCTTCTGCAGCTCATCCGTCTCATCCTTAAGCTCGCGCCACCGCTTGCGAAGCTGTGCTTGCTGCTCCTCCAGCTTTACGATCTCAATGCCTGAAGCCGCAAGCTCCTCAGCGTTGCTGTCACGAGTGGATTTGGCTGCCGCCGCTTGCGCTCTTGACGAGTGAAGCTCGCCTTCGATAGCCGAGAGCTGCTCCTTCGCCTGCTGCAGCTGCTCGCGTGAAGGCACATCCTCAGCGACGGCCTGCTTGGCCGGATGCGACTCGCTGCCGCATACCGGACAAGGCTTGCCGTCATGCAGATGAACCGCAAGCATACCGGCCTGACCTTCAATCCACAGCTGTTCCAGCCGATCATATTCCGACTTCGCTTGCAGCATCGTATTCCTATTTTCGCGCTCGAGCAGCGAGATACGCAGCAGCTCTTTATCCAACTCGATCATCTGCGTCAATTGCTTGCCCTGCTGTTGAACTTGCGACAGCTCGGTTAACTTGTTGGCGAGCAAGCCCGCATTCGCGCTTAGCTTCTGCAGCGCCAGCTGCATCCCTTGCTTACGTTCGCGCTGCTCGGCAAGCGCGGCTTCCGCCGCCGCATGCTTGACAGCAGCGCCCTGCTCCTCCTGCTGCAGCCGAGCAAGCGTCTGCTGCTGGCTCGCAAGCGAGCGAACGAGCGGCGCAAGCTCTGTCAGCTTATGTAGCTCGCGCTCCGCCTCGCGGCGCTGCTCTTCCTTCGCTGCTTCCGACGCATGCCGCTCCTCCGCAGCCGCCGCTGCGCTTTCCACCGCCGCAAGCCTCTCGCGACGGCTGTCCAGCTGGCCGCGCTTCGCTTCGCTATCCGCCTTCGCGCGTGTTGCTTGCTCCTCGTACGGCGTCAGCTTCGCCGCCTTCTCGGCAAGAGCGAGACGCTTCTCCCGCGCCTCGAATGCAGGCCGCTCCGCTTCGGATTGCCGCTCTTGCTCCCGAAGCTTGGCTAACGCATCATGCCGCTGATTGAGCGCCAGCGCATCGTTCAACGCGCTTTGGCGAAGCTCGATGCGGCCCGACAACTCCGCCTTGCGCTGCTGCGCATCCGCCGACAACTGCTCGTAATAAGCGGCCTCCTGCTCCAACGCATCAGTCATTTGCAAAGCATTATACGACTCCTGCGCCAGCGTCAGCGCAAGCTGACTTCCCTCGCGCTGCGGCAATGCCTCCTCCGCTTGCTTCATATATGCGGCAGCTCCCGCTCGCGTTTCCTTGAGCTGCTCTTGCAGCTCCCTGTTCATCGCATAGAACTTCGCTTCGAGCTTCTCATACAGCTCCGTTTGGAATATTCGACGCAAAATATCCTCTTTGTTGTCCGTATCCGACGTTAACAGCTTGCGGAATTCGCCCTGCGGGAGCATCACGATCTGACTGAACTGCTCTTTCGTCAGTCCGACAATCGACAAGAGCTTCGTATTCACTTCCGTAGAGATAAAGCGGTCAACAATTGGCGTTGCAATGCCGTCCTCCGTAAGCTCGAACAGCTCGGTTTTCTCGCCGGTTTCACTTTTGTTCGCGCCCTTGCGATGCTTCATCTGCCTGAATACACGATAAGCTTTGCGCCCGATGGCAAAATCGAACTCCACCGCCGTATGCGTGTCCTCATCGGCGAATTGACTGCGCAGCATGCGCATATCGGAACGATCCTCACCGCTTGCCGAACCGTAGACGGCGAAGCAGATCGCGTCAAATATCGTTGTTTTGCCCGCGCCTGTGTTGCCTGAGATAACGAACAGCCGCTGGTCCTGCAGCAGGCTGAAATCGATCGTCTCCACATCGCGGTATGGCCCGAAGGCCGTCATCGTTAACTTCAGCGGTCTCATACTGCTCCCCCCTCCTCGCGCAGCAGTGCTGCGAATGTGTCAGCGAACAGCTGCTGCTTCTTATCCGAGAGCGGCTCGCCCTTAACCTCCAGGTAGAAAGCGGCGAACAGCTCGATCGGATCGGCCTCGCGCCTGCCTTGTTGTTCTCCCTCTTCCCGTCCATTGCGAAGGGTGGACAAACTAGCCATGCGGCGCTCCACATGAAGCGCATTCGGGTAAACCGCCCTTACTTTCTCCATCGGGAAGAGCACCGGATTATCGTTAAGAAGCGTTACGAACACATAATCCTCGTTCACGCTATGCGTCTCTATTTCTTCTATTGAAGCGGTAATTCTGCGCATGTCTCGCAGCGGCGCAAGCTCGCGCTTCTCTACTGCCACTTTGCCGTCGCCATCCATCTCAACGACCAAATACCCTTTGGCATGGCTTTCTTCGGAAATCGAATATTTGAGCGGAGAACCCGCGTATCGAATCGTATCGTTCAGCACATAGTGGGCTTGGTGCAAATGGCCGAGCGCCGTATATTGAAACTTCGCAAAGTGAGCGGCGCTCACATGCTCCGCTCCGCCGATGGCAAGCGGACGCTCTGAATCGCTTGTATTGTTCTCATGCGCCCCGGTCGGCGTAATAAAGGCATGTCCAACGAGCACATGACGCGCCGATGCATCCATCGTCTCGGCAATCCTTGCCGTTATCGCCTTCATCGCATCATCATGCGAGCGAATCGTTTCATCTCCGAGCAGATGGCGAACCTGTGCGGGATCCGCATAAGGGATGAGATGGAAATGCACCTCGCCGAATTCATCGCTTAAGACGATCGGCTCTAGCTCCCGCTTCATCTGCCCAACCAAATATAGGCCGCGGCCTGCCATCAGCTTCGTCCCGAAGTCGATCCGGTCGGGGCTGTCATGATTGCCTGAGATCGCGATAACCGGCGTATTCAGATCGATAACAATACGCTCCAGCAGCTCGTCCAACAGCTCAACCGCTTCTGTCGGGGGGACAGCCCGGTCATACAGATCGCCTGCTATCACTACCGCATCGGGCCTTTCATTCTCAATCGCTTGCAGCAGCTGTTCGAGTACATGCCGCTGATCCTCCGTCATATATACGCCTTGGACAAGCTTGCCCAAATGCCAATCCGCCGTGTGAAAAAATTTCATGTCTAGCAACCTACCTTTCCCCGCGGTTCGACATGCTTCCGCCTATTTCTATCCGTTATTTTACCATTCTAATCTATGAATCGCATAGTCTGCGGCTTGCCATTCCGATCTATTCGCGATAGAGTGAACAAGGCGATATTTTGCGTGCAGCATAGCTGCTCCGAAGACAACAATGGTCTCATTACAGTAACTTTTTTGGAGGTTTTCCGCTTGCAACTAGAACGAGAAAAAGCATCATCCCTACGAAAAAACTACATTCTATTATTAATCGTCGTATTCGGCGGTTTCCTTGTGTTCGGTTTCTCTGAAAATATTAAGGGACCCGCGCTCCCCAAAATGCAAAGCGACCTCGCATTAGACGAGTTTCAGATCGGCATGCTGCTCGCCTTCAACTCGCTAGGCTACTTGCTCGCCTGCAGCTTCACCGGCTGGCTGTCCCGCAAGGCGGGCATGAAGCTGACCACGATGCTTGCGCTCAGCTCCATGGCGGTATCCGGCATCTTTATCTATATCGCGTCTAATTACACCGCTTTATCCGCGTCTTATTTTCTCATGTATATCGGCAACGGGATACTGGAAATTGGTCTCGCCTTGCTGGCCGCGCGCATTTTTGTCAAAAACACCGGAACGATGATGAACCTCTCCCACTTCTTCTATGGGCTCAGCTCGATGATCGCGCCGATGCTCGCCGCCTCTCTTATGGGTGTTTCGTTGTTCGGATCGGACCTTGGATGGCGCGGGATGTACGCGCTTATGCTTGCGTTGTCCGTTCTTCCGATGCTGCCTGCGTTAATCGCCAAGTTTCCTGCTGAAGAGAGCAAGCAGGAGGAGCGAATATCGCTGCGGCAATATATGAAAGATCCCATTGCTTGGTTGATTGTTATTGTTCTTTCGCTCGGAGTTATATCGGAGCTTGCCGTCGGCGGCTGGCTCGTCAACTTTCTTGAGAAGGCATACGGATGGAGCAACGACGCGGCTGCCCGCATGCTGTCAGCCTTCTTCCTATGCTTCATGCTGGCCCGTCTATTTCTCGGGCCTGTTACGGACAAGATCGGTTATACGAAGGCGCTTATTTATTTATCCGCCGCCTCCGGCCTTTGCTCAGTCGCCGCTATTATCGTAGGTGAGCAGGGCGCCGTTCTGTTCGCGCTCGCTGGCGTAGGCATTGCGCCAATCTACCCGACCGTTATGGCGCTGCTCGCTCGCAGATACAAGAACAACGCCGATACGGCCATTACATTCACGGTCACGCTAATGGGCATTGCCAGCGTCATCGGAAACTTCGCCATTGGTGCGATCATTGACTGGATCAAGCGGCTGTTCGCTTCCGGACATGACGAAGAGGCCAGTCTCATCGCTGGCCTCCAAGCGGGTTATTTGTTCATCGGCGCTTGTGCGCTATTGTGCTCGATCGCGTCGATCATTCTCTATCGCATGCTGGTGAAACGGAACGAAGTGTTATAAACCGAATGTCTGCGCTATGCCGATACCGATTCCAGACATTGGCCAAGCGCAGTATACGATAATCCATGCGCATTTGCTACCGCTTCATAAGTAATGCGGCCAGACATCGTATTCACTCCGAGACCGAGAGCGGCATTGCCTAGCAGTGCCGCTCTCGCGCCTTTTGTTGCAAGCTCGAGCGCATATGGCAGCGTCGCGTTCGTCAGCGCTGCCGTTGCCGTCCTCGGCACCGAGCCTGGCATGTTGGCCACCGCATAATGGAGCACGCCATGCCTCTCAAATACGGGAGCCTCATGCGTCGTTATTTGGTCTATCGTTTCGAAGATGCCGCCTTGGTCAATCGCGACATCGACGATGACCGAACCATTGCCCATTGCGCGGACGACCTCCTCACCAACCAGCTTAGGCGCGCGTGCCCCAGGAATAAGAACAGCTCCTATAACGAGATCAGCATCTGTTACTGCGTCCGCAACTTGCCTAACGCCCGATGCCAAAGTCCGCAATCTTCCGCTGAACCTCTCGTCCAAATAACGAAGCCGGTTCATATCGGTATCGAGAATCGTCACCTCCGCGCCGAGACCAAGAGCGATCTGAGCCGCTCCCGTCCCGACCACGCCTCCTCCGATAATGACCACTTTTCCTTTGCGAACGCCAGGAACTCCGCCAAGCAGCAGTCCTTTGCCGCCCTGCGGCTTCCCAAGAAAATGAGCTCCAAGCTGGGCAGCCATTCTGCCGGCGATATCGCTCATTGGCGTCAGAAGAGGCAGTCCTCCGCTGGCAAGCTGAACCGTCTCATAGGCAATCGCCGTTACCTTCTCCCTTACAAGCGCTTCCGTCAGAACAGGCTCGGCCGCCAAATGCAAATACGTGAACAGCATCAGCTTCTCATGGAAATACGCATATTCCGCTTGCGTCGGCTCCTTCACCTTCAGAACAAGCTCCCTGCACCAGGCATCGGGAGCAGAAGGCACTATGACAGCGCCAGCAGCTGCAAATTGTTCGTCCGAGATGCCCGCCCCCGAACCGGCATCCCGTTCAATGAACACTTGATGTCCGAGACGAATAAATTCGTGAACACCGCTGGGAGTGATTGCGACCCTATTTTCCCCGTTTTTCACTTCTTTAGGAATGTCGATTTCCATGCCGAAGTCTCCTCTCTCGCAATCTATCCGCTCAGCCATCAAAGCCTAGAAATACCGCGAAGTTATCATTTTTTTCTTCGTATAAAATTCAATGCCGTCTCCGCCGTTCGCATGCAAATCGCCATAGAAGGAATCCTTCCAGCCCGAGAATGGGAAAAAAGCCATCGGGGCAGGAACGCCAACGTTAACCCCCAGCATCCCCGCTTCGGCCTCCTCTCGAAATTGTCTAACTGCCTTCGCATTCTCGGTGTATATGACTGCCGAGTTGCCGAACCGCGAGCTGTTCACAATTCCGATGGCATCATCGAGGCTTGATGCTCGCAGAACAGACAGCACCGGACCGAAGATTTCCTCTTTCGCGATCGTCATATCCGGCTTAACCTCATCGAACAACGTAGGACCAAGAAAGAAGCCTTCCAATCCGCGTGCCTCCGCTGTGCGTCCGTCGAGCAGCAGCTTCGCTCCCTCCGCTTCGCCTTGGACAATATAAGCTTCAATTCGCATTTGATGCTCCTTGCGGATGACGGGCGTTAGCGTGACGTCCTCCCTTAGACCGTTGCCTATCACCATCTCGGAAGCCGCAGCGTGCAGTGCATTCATGAATGCTTCTCCGTCTCCAACGACGACAACAGCCGAACAGGCCATACAACGCTCACCCGCGCTGCCGAAGGAAGAGGCGATTATGTT
Organism: Paenibacillus sp. 05T425; assembly: GCF_056396205.1. Classification (NCBI taxonomy): domain Bacteria; kingdom Bacillati; phylum Bacillota; class Bacilli; order Caryophanales; family Paenibacillaceae; genus Paenibacillus; species Paenibacillus sp. 05T425. Next base: position 28,120 of record NZ_JBFTLA010000013.1, on the reverse strand, counting down.
CTCGACCGTCTTGGGAATATGGGCGTCCGGCATGACGATATGCATGTTTTTGGCGCCAGCCAGCGCCTGAACCCTTTTGCCGAAGGAAGACGAACGCTCATAGACGTACTTGGCGACTGGCTGCGAACCCACGAAGGATACTGCCTTAACGGCCGGACTGCCCGTCAGAGCATTAACGACCTCCTGGCCGCCGTGCACGATATTAAGGACGCCCTCCGGCAATCCAGCTTCGTGGAAAAGCTGCGCTAGCCGGTTAGCTGTCAGCGGCGTTCGCTCCGAAGGCTTCAGCACGAATGTATTGCCAAGCACTATAGCCAGCGGGAACATCCAGCATGGCACCATCATGGGGAAGTTGAACGGTGTAATGCCGGATACAACGCCAACAGGCACTCGGAACAGCTCCGAATCCAGATCTGTGGCGATATTAGCCAGCGTCCGTCCCATCATATGCGTTGGAGCTCCTGCGGCGAATTCAACGTTTTCAATGCCGCGCTGCACCTCGCCAAGCGCTTCCTTGTAGCTTTTGCCATTCTCCGTCGTTATGATTTCGGCTAACTCCTCTGAGTGCTGCTGCAGCAGCTGCCAATATCTGAACAGGATGCGCGCTCGGCGCGGCACCGGCGTCTTGCTCCATCCAGGAAACGCTTGCTCCGCCGCTCGTACAGCTTCCTCCACGTCGGATTGAACGGACATTGGCACATAAGCGATCGTCTCCCCGGTCGCAGGATTGTACACCGGCTCTATCTGCCTACTTTCCGATTCGATCCAAGAGCCATTAACGAAGTTACGCAACCGGTTCTGTTCCGTAAGGGGATCGGATACCGACTTTATGGCCATCTCTCTCATCTCCTAAGCTGCAAGTTAACTTCTAAATACGATCAGTACGAATAAAAGTTTTCCATTCGAAAAAGACATTTAGTATACTATTGAAAATAAAGTGAAGTTTTCAGACTTTTCCAATAATAATAGAATGGCGGTGAAGGACGATGGTCAACACGATGCTGCAAATGACCATAGGAGACATTTTGAAACGGCCTTTATTCGCTAGAGCGGAAGCCATCGCCAGCCCCGAAGCATTACAGCGCTCCGTCCGGTGGGTGCATATTATGGAAGTTACGCAGGTTGGCCATTTGCTGAACGGACATGAACTCATTCTGAGTACAGGCATCGGTTGGCGTGACGATGAGGAGCTTAGTGTCTCCTTCCTCCGTCAACTAATCGACAGCGGCGCTTCCGGCTTATGCATCGAGCTTGGCACTTATGCGAAGCAGCCCATCGAGAGGATGAAGCAGCTCGCGGAGAGCGAGCATTTTCCGCTTATCTTTTTTCACGAGGAAGTCCGTTATATCGATATTACGCAAGATTTGCACGCCTACTTCATTAACCAGCATCATCAGATGGTGTCACGGCTCGAACTGCTGTCCACCGAGCTTAACCAATTGCTGTTGTCCGGCAAGGGGATGATGTCGCTGCTTCGGCTTCTTCATCAGACGACCGGTGCCCAAGTTGCTTTCTTCCCGCTCGGAGCGGAAGCGCAGTTCGTACCGCATATGCCTCGTGCCAAAGCCGGAATCTTCTATGAGCAATGGATCTACGGTAAAATGTTCGCTAATGCGGAGCAGAAGCAAACCATCGCACATCGGCCGATTCTAGCACTCGACCATTTGTTTGCGGACTTGCTGCTCCAAGGCAAAACCGAGCTGAGCGAGTTTCAAATTTTAGCGCTAGACCGCTGCGCCACTGCCATTGCCCAGGAAATGATGCGTACCAAATATATGGAGGAACGCCGCAGGCTTAAGGAGGATTTATGGGCTGTTGACTGGCTAAGCGGAAAACACACCGAGCAAGAAGTTCTTGATTATATTCAGACCTTGAAGCCGTCCGCCAAGTTAGGGGGAGCAACGGTCTGCCTATTCGATCTCAATGCCGAGACGAAGCGCGAAGCCGAGAAGGACGACGGGGCACTGCTTATTCAGAAACATATGGTCGCGCGGGCGATCTTCGAAGGAGAAGGTTATGTGCTGCTGCCGCTGCTTCATCACGATCAGATCGTCTTCATTGTCATTGACCAGCTAGGCGAGATTAAGCATAGGGAGCGGCTTCTTCGCGCCATTGATCGGGTACGGCGAACGGAGCAGCTGCAAGAGCAAGCGCTTTTCGCACCGCGTCTATCCATCGGCTGTTATATGACCAAGCTGAGCCGGCTCCATGAAAGCTACGAAACCGCCAAAGAAATACTCACTATACAGAGAGACGTAGGCCCGCTTGCCTCGCCTTTCTATCAAGACTTGCATTTGCACAAAGTGATGTATGCGCTCAAGAAAACTGGAACGCTTCACGCGCTTGCCGAGCAATATATCGAGCCTGTCGCAGCTAGCGACAAAGAACGCAACGGTCATCTTCTGCGAACGCTTTCCGTCTACTTGTCACTGTCAGGCTCCAAGCAAGAAACGGCCAAAGCGCTGCTCATTGCCCGCCAAACGCTTTATCATAGGTTAGAAAGGCTGGAGACGCTGCTTGGCAGCGACTTCGCAAGCGATCATGAGAAAAGGTTGACGATCGAGCTTGCCCTTCGTGCATATGAATACATTCATGGGCCGGTTATTTAAGAGACGCTCATCTGCTTAATCACTACATTAACGAGGTATTTCCTGGCATCTGCCGTCAAGATTTGAACGACGGTCTGTTCACCTCCGGGATGCTCCATATGCACCGTCGATCCGCTCAGATCCTCCGTCACTGCTTTAATTTTGTAGCGGCGCTCAATGAAATTGTCGATCCTCAGCTTCTCTTCCATATATTGCTCATATGCCGACAATACGCGTACACCTCCTCCTGGACTTTACTTATGCTTCGGTGCTAGCAGCGGAGCGATGAAAGGACTCCCCCAGCGCTGCGATAAGGCGATCTCTTCAAGTAACGTCCGCTACCAAGTTCGCCTACGAATTGCCTATCGCGAATGACGTATTCGCCTTTGGACAGTACGCTTACCGGAACGCCGGTTACCTGCATGCCTTCGAACGGGTTATAGTCCACATTCATATGATGTGTCTGAACGGACAGCGACCTTTCCGCCAACGGGTCGAAAATAACGACATCCGCATCGCTGCCTACGGCAATCGTCCCCTTCTGAGGGAACAGTCCGAACAGCTTGGCGTTACGCGTCGATACCATCTCTACGAATTCATTCAGTGTAATGCGGCCTTTCGCTACCCCCTCCGAGTACAAAATGGAGAAGCGGTCCTCGATAACCGGGCCGCCATTCGGTATTTTGCTAAAGTCGCCAAGTCCAAGATCCTTCTGTCCGTCATAATTGAACGAGCAATGATCTGAGCCGATCGTCTGCAGCTGGCCGCTCTTCAATGCATTCCATAACACCTCTTGGTGCCTCGACTCGCGCAGCGGCGGCGACCATACATACTTCGCGCCTTCGAAGCCCGGCTGAGCCAGGTACGATTCGTCGAGCGTCAAGTATTGCGGGCAAGTCTCCCCCCATACGTCGACACCGCGGCTTCTCGCTTCCGCAATCTGATGCACCGCTTCCTCGCAAGTAACATGCACCACATACAATCTCGCTCCGGCTAGCGCTGCAAGATTCGCCGCTCGGCCCGTTGCTTCGCCCTCGATAACAGACGGCCTCGTACGCGCATGATAGATCGGATCCGTCTGTCCGGCCTCCAAAGCTTGGCGAATAAGAAAATCGATGACATCGCCGTTCTCCGCATGCACCATCACCATGGCGCCTAGCTCCTTGGCCGCAAGCATCGTGCGGAAGAGCGTCCCGTCATCGGCCTGGAATACGTTCTTATAAGCCATAAATACTTTAAGCGAAGTAATGCCTTCTTCCTTCACCACAGTCGGCAGCTCCGCCAGTACCTCATCATTGATCTCGCCGATCATCAGATGGAAGCCGTAATCGATAGCCGCCTTGCCGGCCGCTTTGCGATGCCATGCCGCGATTGAATCGGCAAGCGGTTTGCCTTTGGCCGTAAGACAGAAGTCAATGACCGTCGTCGTCCCGCCGAATGCGGCCGCCCGCGTCCCTGTCGCGAAGTCATCCGCCGTCACCGTACCGCCGAACGGCATATCAAGATGCGTATGCGGATCTACTCCCCCCGGGAATACGAGCTTACCGGATGCATCGACAGCTTCGGCGCTTTCCGTCGCCGCCTCGGCAGACAGATCAAGCCCAATCTTCGCGACAATTCCGTTCTTAATAAGCAGATCGGCGCGATAAGTGTCAGCCGCCGTAACGATCGTTCCGCCTTTAATCCATTTGGAAGTCATCTTCTATACCGCCTCCTTTGCGCTCGAGCCGTCCGCATCATCCTTACTGCTGCCGTTAAGGGCGCTAATCGCCTTCTGCCGCTCATTCCAGCTCATCGGCATTTCCGAAGACGGCACCTCGACCATCGTGATCGCACCTTCGACTGGACAAACGATCGAGCATAGATTGCAGCCGACGCAATCCTCTTCACGTACTTTCAGATACGCGACACCATTCTCATCGGTATGACGCTCAATACATTGATGCGAAGCATCCTCGCAAGCAATATGGCATTTGTTGCATACGATGCAATTCTCTTCCTCAATACGCGCCACAACTGCATAATTCAGATCAAGGTCGCCCCAGTCCGAGAAGCGCTGAACCGACTTGCCAATCAGCTCGGTAACGGAAGCAAGGCCTTTGCCATCCAAATAATTGTTTAATCCGTCAATCATATCCTCGACGATGCTGAAGCCGTGGTGCATGGCTGCCGTGCAGACCTGTACGCCCGTTGCGCCCATCAGTAGAAATTCGGCAGCATCGCGCCAGTTGGATACACCGCCGATGCCTGATATAGGAATACCAACCTGCGGATTGCGGGCGCATTCCGCGACCATGTTGAGCGCGATCGGCTTCACTGCCGGACCGCAATACCCGCCATGCGCTCCTTTGCCTCCGACATGCGGGATCGTATTCCATGTATCGATATCTACGCCTGCAAGCGAATTGATCGTATTAATAAGCGATATCGCATCCGCCCCGCCTCTTGCTGCCGCCTTCGCCGTAGCCGTAATATCGGTAATGTTCGGGGTCAGCTTCACAATAACCGGCGTCTGTGCCACTTCCTTGGCCCACATCGTCTGCGCTTCAACAAGGTCCGGCTGCTGACCGGAAGCCGAGCCCATGCCGCGCTCCGCCATCCCATGCGGACAGCCGAAGTTCAGCTCCAGCCCGTCAACGCCGATCGCTTCGACCTTCTTCACGATTTCATGCCATTTCTCCCGCTTCGGTTCAACCATTAGCGATACGACGAGCGCATGATTCGGAAACCGTTTCTTGGTCTCATAGATTTCCTTCAAATTGATCTCTAGCGGACGATCCGTAATAAGCTCGATATTGTTGAAGCCCGCTACACGCTGGCCGTTGAAGTGAACTGCAGCGAAGCGCGACGACGTATTAATGATCGGATCGCCAAGCGTCTTCCATACCGCGCCTCCCCAGCCCGCTTCGAAAGCGCGCTGTACCTGATAGCCGGTATTCGTCGGCGGCGCGGATGCCAGCCAGAACGGATTCGGAGACTTGATGCCTGCCAGATTAATGCTGAGATCAGCCATAGCGTTCCCTCCTCGCACAGAGCGAATTGTATATCGAATAAGCGGCGAGCTTCCCTTGCTGCGCTGCGGATACGACCATTGCATCGCCCTGCTGCCCTTCGCCGAATACGATATCTCCTGCCGCATAAACTTGCGGATTGGACGTTTGATGCGTTGCGGCATCAACCGTTACGACGCCTCGTTTATGAGCGATCCCTAACTGCTCAATGAGCGGCAAGTGCCGAGTCTGTCCGATTGCCTTAATAACGACATCGACTTCCATGGAGAAAGCCGAACCTTCTATCGGTACAGGCTTTGCTCGCCCGCCGGTTGCATCCTCCTCAAGCCTCATTTCGATGCATTCAAGCGCCTTGACCTCGCCGTTCTGTCCAGCGGCGATGCGTGTAGGCGCGGTCAACCATTTGAACGATACGCCGTCCTGCTTTGCGAACTCGAACTCGAAGTCGTAAGCGGTCATCTCCGCGCTCGTTCGCCGATAGACGATCTTAACATCATCCGCGCCAAGCCGGACAGAGCAAGTCGCCGCATCAATAGCCGTATTGCCCGCTCCGATAACCGCTACCTTCTTGCCTGCGAACTCTGCCGATAGTCCCGTCTTAGTTGCCTCTACGAAATCGATAGCATCATAAACTCCGTTCAAGCCTTCGCCCTCGATGCCTAGCATAGGTACTTTAGACATTCCGATTGCAAGTACAACGGCATCAAATTGTTCGAGCAGCTGCTCGGCGCTAATATCGACGCCAACCTTCGTATTCGTCCGTATATCGACGCCAAGCTGCTTCACTTGTTCGACTTCCCAAAGCGATATGTTTTGCGGCAGACGGAACGATACGATGCCATACGTATCGAGCCCTCCAGCCTGCTCCTTCGCTTCGAAGATCGTAACGGCGAAGCCGAACCGCGCAAGCTCCCGCGCCGCCGACAGCCCCGCAGGTCCGCCGCCGATAATGGCTGCCGTCATGCCGTTGCTGCGCCCGGCCGAGAACAGCACCTGTTCATTGCGGATCGCCCAATCGGTTGCATAACGCTGCAGGTCGCCGATCATAATTGGCTTCGAGGAATGATTAAGGACACATGCGCCTTCGCAGAGCTCCTCTGTCGGACATACCCGCGAGCAGGTAGCTCCTACCGGATTCGCATCCATAATGGCCCGTGCCGACCCGAGCATATTGCCTGAGGCGATTTTTTTGATAAAAGAGGGGATATTGATGCCGGTTGGGCATGCCTTAATACATGGCGCATCGTAACAGTACAAACATCGATTCGATTCTTCCATCGCTTCCTTCGGCCTCATGCCCGCCTTAACCTCGGCGAAGTTGCGCTTCAATTGCTCTAGAGATATGAAGGCCGATTGAACTTTACCGCTCATGCCATCCGCTCCTTTCCTCTCGTCCTATCACAGGCTAACGATATTGTCGTACGTCTCCGGTCTGCGATCTCGATAAAACTGCCACACATTGCGCACTTCGCGAATAAGCTCCTTATCCATCTCGCCAATAACGATCTCATCCTTGTCGCGGCTTCCTATAGATACAATCGAGCCTCGCGGATCGACCAAATACGATTGGCCGTAAAACTCGCCCATATTCCACGGCGCTTCGACGCCAACCCGATTGATAGCCGCCACGTAATACCCGTTGGCTACCGCATGGGCGGGCTGTTCCAGCTTCCACAAATATTCGCTCGTACCAGCCACCGTCGCCGATGGGTTGAATACAATTTCCGCGCCGTTAAGCCCTAGCGCCCGCGCTCCTTCCGGGAAGTGGCGGTCATAGCATATATAGACCCCGACCTTCGCAAATGCCGTATCAAACACCGGATATCCGAGATTTCCGGGCTTAAAATAATATTTTTCCCAGAAGCCGCATGAACCGCCTCCTGCCGCCACATGCGGAATATGATGCTTCCGGTATTTGCCGAGATACGAGCCGTCTGCATCGATTACCGCTGCGGTATTGTAGTAGGTTGCTATCCCTTCGCGCTCATAGATCGGGAGTACGATGACGACGCCAAGCTCCTTCGCGAGCTCTTGAAACACTATTGTCGTAGGGCCCGACGGAATTTCTTCCGCTGCCTCATACCACTTCGTCTGCTGCTCGGAGCAGAAGTACGGACCATAAAAAATTTCCTGCAGCGATATAATCTGAGCTCCCTGAGCTGCAGCTTCTCTAACTAGCTTTAAGTGCTTGCGGATAGCCGCTTCCTTATGAGCGGCAACCGGCTCGTCGCCATGCAGTTCGTTCGATGCTTGGATTAAACCGATCTTCACCTTCGACATGCGTCTATCCCTCCTTCACGGCTTGCGATTCGCCTTGCCGCGAGATACAGAAGCTCTGCGCCGAGCGCTATATCCTCCGGCGACGAATATTCCTTCGGATTGTGACTGATGCCCTCCTTGCACCTGACGAAAATCATCCCGTAATCGCATACGTAAGACATCGTAAGCGAATCGTGGAACGGACCGCTCATAAGCTCTGGCGGAGGCGTTATGCCCATGTTATCCGCTTCGATCCGCAACGTCTTCTTGATCCAGTCGGCGCAATAGCGCGGATCACTCTTCGTATCCTCGCGAATCGTATACGTAAGACCGTGCTCGGCGGCGGTCTCCTCTATTTCCTTAAGCAGCCGAGCCTCCAGCCCATTCCTCCTGCTAAGCTCAATATCGCGAAAATCGACGGTGAAGCTCACCTTCTCCGGAATAATGTTGCGCGAGTCAGGAAAGACGGTTAACGATCCAACCGTCCCGACCGTCGGCGCACCAGGTGACTCCCTCGCGAGCCGATCGAGCGCCGTGATGACTTTGGCCGCTCCGACCAGCGAATCCCGCCGCATCGGCATAGGCACCGAGCCCGCATGTCCGGCGAAGCCGTTCATTTCGACCGTCCACCATACCGGCCCGGAAATACCGCTCACGATGCCGATCGGATGCTCCAATGATTCAAGTACGGGCCCTTGCTCAATATGAAGCTCAAGGAAGGCGCCGATGCGATCGGCCGTTACCTGGTAGCTTTCTATTAGAGCGGGGTCGCAGCCGAATTGCCTTAACGCTTCTTCACGCGTTACCCCGTTTTTATCCATCCGCGCGAGCTCGCCGTCCTCCAGCTTGCCCGTCATTCCTCTTACGCCGAACAATCCTTTATTGAATCGGCAGCCTTCCTCGTCACAGAAGGCAACGACCTCAATGTTCATCATCGGTACAAATCCGCTTTCCGCCATCGTCTGAACGGCTTCAAGCGCTCCGAGCACTCCGATAACGCCGTCGAATCGGCCGCCGTAAGGCTGCGAGTCGATATGAGAGCCGAGCATTAAGACTGGCAGCGTGGGGTTCGCACCTTCCATAACGCCGATCAAATTGCCGAATGGATCGATATGCGCCTCAAGCCCCGCTTCCTCCATCCAGCTCTTAACGAGCATGACCGCCTCGCGGTCCTCCTGGGAGAGCGCAAGACGGCAGACGCCGGTATCTCCGATCTTCCCGATGAGCGACAGCTCCTCAATTCTTCTGTGGAGCCTCTCCTTATTAATCGCTCCCGAATATAGGCTCAGCGTCATGCAATCACCTTCTCCTCATCCTTCATCGAGATTGAAAATGCCTTCAGAAGCGTATCCACGATGAATGCAACGTCTTCATCGGTCGAACTAAGCGGCGGACTAATGGTCAATATATTGGCAAAGCCGGGCACCGTATCGCCGTTTTTGCTAATGATCAAACCTAACCGCTTGCACGACGCAATATAGGAAGCGACAAGAGATGCATCCGCTGGCCGTTTCGAACCCTTATCCTCAACGAGCTCAATCCCGAGCGCAGATCCGAAATGCCGGATCTCTCCGACATGCGGGTGTGCACCCAATGGCTGCAGGCCCTCACGAAATTGATCCCCGATCCAAGCAGATCGGCTAACCAGCTCTTCGCGCTCCAGTATCGCTAGATTCGCCAATGCAACCGCGCAGGAAACCGGATTGCCGCCGAATGTATTCACATGCCGCAAATGATTGTCCGCCTTGCTCGTATCCTTGAAGCTGTCATACAGCTTTGCCGACACCGCCGTTGCCGATAGAGGGGAATACGCGCTCGTCATTCCTTTCGCCATCGTTACGATATCGGGCTTCACGCCGTAATTATGATGGCCGAACTTCATCCCCGACCGGCCGAAGCCGCAGATCACTTCGTCTACGATAAGCAGCACATCGTGTTTGTTGCATATTTCCTGCACCCGCTTCATGTAACCGTCGGGCGGTACGATCATGCCCCCGCCCGTAATAACCGGTTCCATGATGACGGCGGCAACCGAATCCGCACCTTCCCATGTAATCGCGTCGTCGAACGCCTCCGCGCATTGCATGCGGCAGGCCCCCTCCTGTTGGCCGAAAGGACAGCGGTAGCAATACGGCGGCGGCACATGCGAGAAGCCCATCGCCAGCGGCTCATATTTCAGCTTGCGCTGCGCCTGTCCCGTCGCTCCAAGCGAACCGAGCGAGCTGCCATGATAGGCGCGATGCCGAGAAATGAACTTATGCTTGCTCGGCTTGCCGTTCTGGTGATGGTATTGGCGGGCGATTTTGAAGGCGACCTCATTGGCGTCCGAGCCCGAATTGGAGAAGAAGATGCGGTAGTCTCCTTCCAGCCACTCGTTAAGCTTCTCGGCGAGCTTAATCGCCGGAACATGCGATTGAATGAGCGTGGAATAGGCAATCGTCTTCATTTGCTTAGCTGCCGCTTCCGCAATCTCCTCGCGCCCGTGCCCGACATTCACGCACCATAATCCCGACATCCCATCCAAATACCGGTTACCGTCACTATCCGTAATCCAGCTGCCTTCCCCAGATACGACAATCATCGGATGGTCGTTATGCGGCGAGATATGATGCCATACATACCTGCGGTCCTTGTCCAGCCATTCCTCCTTGCTCATCCCGTCCATAGCCGGTTCTTTCACACGCTATCGCCTCCTCCAGCTCGCCGCTAAGCGGTGGGGAAGCGCCGAAGACAACTGCTCATCGGCGCTTCTTCCTTGCCGTCAGCCCTTAGCAAGCAATCCTTTATTTCAATGCATCTTCCAAAATCGTCTTGTCGATCGCCGCAGCCAAATCCGGCGTTTTCTTGATCAACTCGTACTTCAGCGAGATATCGACCGTTCTCTGTACCGCATCGTCGACGAAGCTGCCAACCTGTGCCTCTGTGAACCCTTCCGGCTTCACAAGCTTAGCCATCTCCATAAGCATCGTTGTTTGATGTTCCTTCGTCGTGCTGCCCTCGGTTACCGCCTTCATTACGATGTCAACCGACTCCGGCTGATTCGTGATAGCATAATTCCAGCCCTTCATCGTCGCTTTAATCGCTTTGACCGCAAGCTCTCGGTTGCTCTTCAGCCAATCCTCCTTAACGACCAGCGTATCCTCCAGCATACCTACGCCCGCATCCTCGAAGTCATATACATACAAGTCCTCTTCCTTTACGCCGCTCTCGAGCACGACATGATATTCGTTATAGATCGTAGAGATTGCTACATCAAGCTGTTTGTTAAAGAACTGGTCCATTGTAAAACCTTGCTTCACGAGCTCAACATCCTTCTTCGGATCGAGGCCGTTTTTCTCCATGAAGGCAAGCACTTGGAATTGCTGGCTTCCCGTCCACATGCCAACCTTCTTGCCCTTCATCTTAGCCGGCTCGTCGATGCCCGACTCCTTGCTGGCAACGAAGCGGTACGAGCTTTGCTGCAGAATTTGCGCTACTGATACGAGAGGCAAACCGTTGTCGCGGTTGACGAGGAGGCTGTCAAAGCTTGTTACGCCAATGTCGGCTGCTCCGTTGACGACCTGCTGTTCAATGACAACGTCCGGGCCTCCGGGGATGATTTCAACGTCCAGCCCCTCCTCTGCATAGAACCCCTTCTCCTTGGCAACGAAAATACCCGCGAACTGCGCCTGAGGCACCCATTTCAGTTGAATCTTCACTTTAGTAAGAGGAGCGTCGGACGGCTTATCCGTCGCTTCTGTTGCTGCCCCCTCCGTAGGCTTCGGATCGTCTTCAGCAGGCGGTGACTCGTTCGAGTTGCCGCAAGCGGCGACGAAGAGCAGCATTAATGCGAGTAAAGCGGTTGAAACGGCTTGCATCGTACGGTTTCTCTGTTTCATGAAGACCATTCCTCTCCCTATTGTTTTCTATATGAGAAAAACTCCATTCGGAGTACTTCCAGGATGAACGTTGTCAGGAATGTCTACGATGCGATACATGCCACGGTATAGCAAGCCGCTCAACAAGCTGAACGATATAATAGAGAACGATGCCTAGCGCTGCGGCGATTACGATGCAGGACCAGGCGAGTGGCATGTTGCCAAGCTTGATCTGATCCGATAATAGAAAGCCCAGCCCCCGTGAAGATATGAAAAACTCCCCGACGATTGCACCGATGATGCTCGTGGACATATTGATCTTCAGCGCCGTGAAGATAGCCGGCTGTGCCGCTCGAAAGCGCAGCTTCAGAAACACGGTCGTTCTCGGCGCAGCATAGGCATGCATGAGATCGAGGTAAGCAGGCTGTATGGATCGCAGCCCTTTGAAGGCGCTAATCGCCATCGTGGCCATCGTCATGACGGAGACGATCGCAATTTTGGAGGAAACGCCGTTGCCGAACCAATTGTTCATGACTGGCGCAAGCGCAACGATAGGAACGGCGTTAAGCGACGCTAGCAGCGTAATCGCGCCTTTGCCCGCATTCGGGAACAATGAGGCTGCCACAGCAGCCGTAAGACCGAGCAAAGAACCAATGATGCAACCACCTATGATCTCAATTCCCGTATAGATTGAATAGCTCCAAAGCAAATCGGCGTTTTCCTTTATGGAAGATACGATCGCTGACGGAATCGGCAGCTGATAGCGCTCCAGCCTGAACAATCGATGGAATCCCTCAAGCTGCCAGACGAGCAGGAATACAATCGCGAAGCCTACCGGAAGCAGCATCGGCTGCAAAGCTTTCCAGCCCGCTGATATACGCGGCAGACCTCTCTCATTTGCTTTGATGTTAATCGTTATAGGGTCGCGCCCTGAATCCAGCTCCTGTACATTGCCCGCGGCAGGCAGCGCCGCCATACCTGACTGAGGTTCTGACTTGACGGCCGCAAGCTCCTTCATGCCTCGTCCCTCCCCTTCGCCCGGAACTCGGGCTGCCACGGTGTAAGCAACCTTTCGGCTGCCGCGATAAGCAGATATAATGCGATGCCGATTACCATGCTGATGAGCACCGTTGACCAGAACATATATACCTGTGACGTCCCATAGTAGAGCGAGCTGACCATGAGCACCCCGATACCGTCCGGCGCTCCCATCAGCTCCACGATGATAGATGCCGTTATGGCGAGCGGCGCGGACAGCTTCAGACCTGCGAACAAGCCGGGAAGCGCGGCACGTAGCTTCAGCTTGCTGTAGAGCGTCCATGTCGAGGCTGCATACGTGCGCATAAGCTCCAACTGCTCAGGACTTACGCTTCGCAGCCCGCGAAGCATATGGATCGCGACCGGAAAAAACGTCACGTAGCCAGCCATCAGCACTCTGGACAGCTCGGCATCGCGGACAATCCCGTAAATAATTGGGGCTAGGCCGATAATTGGTATCATCTGAGAGGCAATCATATATGGAGACAGCGTATACTCGGCTGCTCTCGATACACTCATTACAATCGCAAGTGCTGCACCGACTATCGAACCGATGACGAAGCCGGTAATCGAATTGCCGAACGTCACCGTCCCTTGCTTAAGCAAGGTCGGCAGATGATCGGCTAGTGTTCCCAGCACCTTATGCAAGTATGGAAGCTTCGAGGCTGGGGCGGTCGTCTTCATGACGTCGGCGATGAACCATGCTCCAGCTTCCCATAAGAGCAGGACGGCGGCGACCCATAAGGCAAGGACAGCGCCCTGCCCCCCTCTTTTAAACAATCTGTCCGTCAAAGGAATCACTCTCCTTGTAGAAACAATTCCTCACCGTCCTCGACATCTCGTGGAAATGGGCTGATTCGCGGATATGGGACAGATCGCCCTCCTCCCTAATCATTTCCACGACCGAATGGACGCGTCCGGGATGAGCAGATAACACAATGACGCGGTCCGACAAGAACACCGCTTCGGGAATGCTGTGCGTAACGAATACGATCGTCTTGTTCGTTTGCTTCTTGATCTCAAGTAGCTCCAACTGCAGCTTCTCCTTCGTGAACTCATCAAGCGCGGAGAAAGGTTCATCCATGAACAGAATAGGTGGATCAAGCGATAGGGCGCGGGCAATTGCGACACGTTGCTGCATGCCGCCGCTTAGCTGCCAAGGGTAGTAATTACGGAACGAGGATAGCCCGACCATCTCGAGCAGCCTCTCGATAAGAGGAGTGTATTGCGATTTGCGCTCACCGAGCACCTCTAGCGGCAGCTCGATATTCTCCTTCACCGTCCGCCATTCGAAGAGCGTCGGGTTCTGGAACACAATGCCGAATTTACGGCGGAGTCGGACTTCACGAGGGTGGTCATCTTGGATCGTAATCGTGCCGCTCGTAGGCTCAAGCAAGTCGGCCATCAGCCTGAGCAGCGTCGACTTGCCGCAGCCGGACGGTCCTAGCAGCGATACGAATTCATTGCGATAGATTTCGAAGCTTACGTCTTGGAGCGCAGTGAACTCCTGCCCCTTTTTCCCAAAACGCATACTCACTTGATCGACGATGATCTCTGCCTTCTTGGCAGCTTCAGGTATATGCATGCAGTCCCTCCTCAAAACAAACATAGTTTGCGTTAAGTATGCGAAAGCCTTCATCACTGTATATGTCATATTATATAACATTAACTTTTGATTACATTATACAAAGTGGTTAAAAATGAGCAGTCGAACTGGACACAATGTCACCCCCAGCCGCAAGACCGTTAGATAGATTGCTAGAATTAGACGTTTTATTCTTTCACATAACCGCTCGGCTGTTGAATATATTGATTAACAACAGGTGTTTTAACAACAAATAAGCGGGGGAGGTGCTCCGAAATGGGTTCATCGGACAACGGCATGTTCAGCGTCTCACGGGAAGATTGGTCATTGCATCGCAAAGGGTATCAAGATCAGGCCAGGCATCAGCAGAAGGTAAGGGAAGCGATTAAGCAAAATTTGCCCGATCTCGTGTCTGAGGAAAGCATCGTCATGTCAGACGGCAAACAGGTTATTAAGGTGCCGATTCGGAGCCTTGATGAATATCGGTTCGTCTATAACTACAATAAAAATAAACATGTCGGCCAAGGCGATGGCGACAGTCAGGTCGGCGACGTGCTCGGCGTCGACCCTTCATCGGCGCAGAAGGGCGGCAAAGGCGACAAGGCCGGAGATCAGCCCGGCGAGGATATAATCGAGGCGGAGATCAGCCTTGCAGAGCTGGAAACGATGCTGTTCGAAGAGCTGGAGCTTCCGTTCCTGAAGCAGAAAGACAAGGATCAGCTCGAGACGAAGGAAATCCGGTTCAACGATATTCGTAAAAAAGGCATCATGTCCAACATCGACAAGAAACGGACGATCATCGAGAACTTGCGCCGCAACGCCACCTCCGGCCAACCTGGCATTCACGGCATAACGCCCGACGACCTGCGCTACAAGACGTGGGAAGAGATCGTTAAGCCGCAGTCGAATGCCGTCATCTTGGCCATGATGGATACGTCTGGCTCGATGGGCTCGTTCGAGAAATACGTGGCTCGCTCCTTCTTCTTCTGGATGACACGCTTCCTGCGGCACCAGTACGAGAAGGTCGACATTGTTTTTATTGCGCATCATACAGAAGCGAAGGAAGTAACAGAGGAAGAGTTCTTCACCCGTGGCGAGAGCGGCGGTACGATCTGCTCGTCGGCTTACATGAAAGCGTTGGAAATTATCGACAGCCGCTTCAATCCGAACCTGTACAACATCTACCCGTTCCACTTCTCTGACGGCGACAACCTGACGAGCGACAACGAACKGTGCGTGAAGCTCATCGGTGAGCTGCTTAAGCGTTCCAACCTGTTCGGCTACGGCGAGGTTAACCAATATAACCGCTCCAGTACGCTCATGTCAGCCTACAAGCATATTAACTTGCAGCACTTCATGTATTATGTCATCAAGGAAAAAGGCGAGGTATACAACGCGCTGAAGTCGTTCTTCCGCAAGCGCGAGGGCGTGACGGGCTAATCAGGACGAAATCTTTACGAATAAACTAAGGGAGGCAGCCTGCTGCCTCCCTTTGTTTTGATCATCATTATGCGTGTATTTCGAATTGGTTTCATCGAATACGCGCGTTTGACTTATAAAATCCCCCAAAATTCGGAATGTTAAAGAAGTGCTTTTATTCAATTATGATCCATGGGGGATAAAGGAAATGGAATGGAGTCAAGTAAAATTGAAGGAACATGCCCATAAGCTCGCGTTGGAACATGACCCTCACGGCAAACGGATATCGTCTAAGTCGCTGTCGTTTTGGCTGGAGGAAGATGTCAGGGAGCTCCGGCAGTTTATCGCCGAGTTGAACGAACGGGCCATCGCCTGCGAGCAGCCGGCCGAGGAATGGTTTCTCGACCATTCGGAATTTTTGGAAGCGGAGCTGGCTGGCATCAAGCTGGAGCTGGCCGGCTTCCCGGTCAAATCGCTTCCCGTGCTTGGAAAGAGCGCGAGGACCAGAGTTTCTTCGATATGCGAAGCATACCTTGCGTATACCGATGGATTGCTAGACGAACAACTTTTCATCGCTTATTTGGACGCTTATCAGGAGGTTGCCGTGCTGACTGCCGCCGAGGCTTGGTCAATCCCGCTCTTCCTTAAGATGGAGCTCGTTCGCAGGCTTGTGTCCCTCGCGGGGCCGCTGAAGGAACGCCGGGCCATCTGCGTACAGGTTGAGCGCATGCTGTCCTCCATTCCCGCATCGGAGCTGACACCGGAGCGGTTAAAGCAAGCACTCGAGGCGGAGCATGTCGAAATGCCGTTATCCGGCGCCATGACCGTTCATCTCGTCAAACATCTCAGAGAACATGCGGAGGATTCGGCGCATGTCGGGGAATGGTTGATCTGCAAGCTGGAGAATGAGCCCTCGGATTTGGACGCKATCCTATCTTACGAGTATAGGCTGCAAGCCGAATATCAAGTCGCTGTCGGCAACGTACTCGGCAGCTTGCGCAAGCTCTCGCGCTGGTTGTGGAATGAACTTTTCGAACGCGTCAGCATTATCGAGCAAACGCTGCGGCAAGAGCAGGCAGGCGATTATCCGCGATTGGATGGAGCAAGCCGGCATACGCTGCGATATCGGGTAGAGCTGCTTGCCCGCCGCATGAAGGTGCCAGAAAATTTGGTGGCATCCCAAGCCGTCCGTTTGGCCGACGATCGCTACTTAACCGCCGCTTCGGAGAAGACACCTCAGGCTTCCCCTTCCAGAAGCAGCTATGTGTCCTATTATTTGCTGGACGCGCGCGGCATGAAAGAGCTTCAGCAGGCGTTGAAGCAATGCGGCAAAGCCGGCGCCCTTCCGGAGGTCGGTCTTCGTCTTCGCGCATCCGGCCTGTATTTGCAGATGGTCGCATTAGGAACGTTAATCGCTCTCGTCGGTTTCTTCATCGCGATCGGCGCGCAGGGAGGACTGGACCTCCCCCTTTCCGTAGGCGCTCTTTCGGCCTGCTTAATGCTACTTCTGATCCCGGCAAGCGAATGGGCCATCACAGTCGTTCACTGGCTCATCGAACGAATGACGCTGCCGACCCGTCTGCTGCGCTACGATTTCTCTGAAGGCGTGCCGTCTGAAGCGTCGACAATGGTCATCATTCCCGTCATTTGGAGCAGGCCAGACAATATTAGAGCGACGTTCGACCGTCTGGAGCTTCATTATTTGGCGAATCGAGAATCCAATATCCATTTCGGCATACTAAGCGATTTGCATGATGCGGACGCGGAGAAACTGTCCGAGGATGATAGCCTGCTGCGGCTGGCGAAGGCGGAAACCGAACGGTTGAACCTTAAATATCCTGCAGCCACGTTTCATTGGTTTCACCGCAGCAGGCTATGGAATCCTTCCGAACGTTCATGGATGGGCTGGGAGCGCAAGCGGGGCAAGCTGGAGGAATTCGTAAAGCTTTTGAAGGGGGAACGTAATACAAGCTACGAAGTAATTTACGGTGATAGCACCGTGCTGGAGGGGATCCGCTACGTCCTCACGCTTGATGCGGATACGCAGCTTCCACTCGAAAGCGCTCGCCGCATGATCGGAGCGATCCATCTGCCGTACAATCGTCCCAGATTGGATTCAAGCGGTACGAAAGTAGCCGAGGGCTACGGCGTGCTCCAGCCGAGGATCGGCATGACCTACGAAAGCGCGCGGAAGTCGAGGCTAACGGCTCTCTTCGCTTTCGAAACCGGCCTCGATCCTTATGCCTTCGCGGTGTCGGATCCGTATCAAGACGCGATCGGCCAAGGCATATTTACCGGCAAAGGAATCTTCGACGTCGACGCGTTCCACCGCGTTCTTGGAGGACGATTCCCGGAGAACCGCGTGCTCAGTCACGATTTGCTGGAGGGCAGCTTCCTGAGAACCGGTTTCCTGTCGGATATCGAGTTGATCGACGATCATCCGCCGACCTTCCTGTCGCAGCAAAAGAGGCTTCATCGCTGGACGCGCGGAGATTGGCAACTGCTGCCTTGGCTTAGGAGTGCAGCGAGAAACGCCAAGGGAATGGTCTCGCCCACTAACTTATCGGCGATGACTCGCTTTCAAATTGCGGATAATCTAAGGCGCAGCCTGCTTCAGCCTGTGCTTCTGGCGATTCTGCTGACGGCGGCACCGCTGCTGCCGGGTTCTCCTCTCAGTTGGTACGCCATCGTACTGGCAACCATGCTGCTGCCGGTCATTCGCCAGCTCTTCTCGTTCGCCGGCTTGATTCGGCGTCCCGGCAGCATACTGCGGACGGCCGCACATGCGCTTCTATCGTTCATTGTGCTCCCGTTCCAGAGCGCGATGCTGCTCGATGCCATTTTTCGGACGCTGTACCGTTTGATAGCGTCCAAACGATTGCTGCTGGAATGGACAAGCCAAGCGGAAGTGGAGCGGTTAAGCAGCAAGGCGGGAGCGTCACCGCTCGCCGGCATGCCCGGCGGCTACACGCTTACCGCGCTTATGCTTGCCGGCGCCTTTCTGCCCGGATCTTCGGCCGCGACGAAGGCAGTCGTCCTCGTAATCGCGCTTCTCTGGTGCGCGGCGCCGCTTGTCGTCCGGTGGCTTGACGGTTCGCCCGAGCATAGCGATGCTTCCTTTAGTGAGCAGGAAACGGAAACGCTTCGCAATCTTGCTAGCGATATATGGTCGTTTTATGAAGATTTCGTGACCGAACAGGACAACTGGCTGCCTCCGGACAATGTGCAGCTTGAACCGGATCGAGGCGTCGCGCACCGAACCTCTCCGACCAATATCGGCATGTACGCCATATGTGCGGTTGCGGCAAGGGACTTCGGCTTTATTGACACGACCGGCTTGATCGAACGGCTCGAGCGGACGGTCGGTACGATAGAGCGGCTTGAAAAGTGGGAAGGACATCTATACAACTGGTACGACACGGAATCGCTCGCTCCGCTTATGCCTATCTACGTGTCCACCGTTGATTCGGGTAACTTGGTGGCCGCCCTTATAACGGTAAAGGAAGGTCTAATCGAGTGGATGCGCGCGGACTGGGGCAGTAAAGCGGGCATGCCAGATTATAAAGGCATGGAACACCGGCAGAGTAAACGATACGAGGTCGCTTTCGCGGATGAGCTGGGGAATGCCGGCAAAGGCGACTTGATGACGCGAGGCAATCGGTTGGCCGACCGGATCGATGACTTAACCCAGGGCACCGACTTCCGGCATCTTTACGATTCAAAGACGAATTTGTTCTCGCTCGGCTATCATGTCGCCCGTCGCGAACGGGACGAAGTGTTATACGATCTGCTCGCTTCCGAAGCAAGGCAGGCGAGCTTCGTCGCCATCGCGATGGGACAGGTGCCGGTCTCCCATTGGAACGCGCTCGGGCGTACGATGACGAAGGTCGGCGGCAAGTCGGCGCTGCTCTCCTGGAGCGGCACGATGTTCGAATATTTGATGCCTTGGCTGCTCATGAAGACATACCGGCATACGATTTGGGACAGCACTTACAAAGCCGTGGTCTCTCGCCAGATTGAATACGCCAAGCAGCGGAACGTGCCGTTCGGCATATCCGAGTCCGGCTATTTCGCTTTCGATCATCAACTGAACTATCAGTATCGCGCCTTCGGGGTGCCGGGTCTCGGCTTCAAACGCGGACTGGAACAGGACTTGGTGTTGGCCCCTTACGCAACGATCATGGCTTTACCTTATGCACCCCAAGAGGGGCTTCGTGCGTTGCATCGGATGGAGGAACTTGGCGCCCGGGGACCGTACGGGTATTACGAAGCGATGGATTTTACGCCGCGACGGCTGAAGCATGATGGACAGCACGCGGTCATCCGAAGCTTCATGGCGCATCATCAAGGCATGAGCCTGGCGACCTTGTCCAATATGCTACTCCCTCATTCCATGATCGACCGTTTCCATCGGAACAAAGAGGTGCGCGCGGCCGAGCTGCTGCTTCAGGAGCGGATTCCTCGCCAAGCCAAATTAATCCGGCATCCCGCTTTGCACCGCTCGCAGACCGATAGGGAAACACTGCCGATTCAAACCGAGCCGGTTCGCGAATTCACCTCCCCCCATACCGCGACGCCCGAAGCATGCGTGCTGTCCAACGGCCGATTCAGCACGATCGTCACGGCCAGCGGCAGCGGCTTCAGCAGCTGGGAAGGTCTTTCCGTCTCCAGATGGAGAGAAGATCCGGTGAAGGACGCTTGGGGATCCTATATTTATGTTCGCGATGTCGCTTCCGATCGGATATGGTCCCCCTCCTTCCAGCCATGCCGGACTGAAACGCCGGAGCAACGCATTCGTTTCGAGCCGGACAAAGCAACGTTCGAACGCCGCGTTGGCGTTGTGAGGACGCTCATGGAAATTTGCGTATCTCCTGAAACCGACGCGGAAGTACGGCGCATCACGCTTGTCAATGAAGGAGACGAGCCGTTGATGCTGGAGGTCACGTCGTACCTGGAGCTAGCACTTGCAAATCCGATCGCGGACGATGCGCATACCGCCTTCAGCAAGCTGTTCATCCGCACTGCATACGACGAAAACAGCGGTTGTCTCGTGGCCAGCCGCAGAAAACGCGAGGCCAAGGATCAAGCGCTATGGGCTGCCCATACCCTCGTGGCGGAAAGAGGAACGTTCGGCGGACCGGAATTCGAAACCGACCGATCGGCTTTCATCGGACGAGGGTACCGCTTGGAGGAGCCGCAAGCGATCCGGAACCGGCTAAAGGGAAAAACGGGCTCCGTCGCGGATCCGGCCTTCGTAATGAGGCGGCGCGTACAAGTAGAGCCCGGTGGACAAGCCATCTTCTACGCCGTAACTTCGGTAGCTGAAACGAAGGAAGATGCGCTTGAAGGAGCAGCAGGATTAGCAAAGCCGCAGCAGGTAGAGCGGACGTTCCAGCTGGCCTGGACGCGAAGCCGAATCGAGCTCCGCAGCCTAGGGCTGGAGCTGGAGGAAGCGTTCGTCTTTCAACGACTTGCCGCGCAAGTGTTGTATACGCCTCCGCTTAGCGGCGAGCGCGGCAAGCGAATTCTAGCCAACGTCAAGGGACAGCCCGGGCTGTGGTCCTTCGGCATATCGGGAGACAGACCGATCATCGTCGCCGAAATCGATAACCGAAGCCGCCTGCCGTTCGTAATTAAGCTGCTTACCGGACATGAATATTTGCGCAGGCTGGGCATCCGCTTCGATCTCGTCCTACTAAACCGATCTCCGGTCGGATACGAACAGGATTTGCAGGATGCGCTCAGCCGGGCCGTCGAGCACGGCGTCGACCGATTCGATGCCGGGCACGCGAATATTCAAGTCCTTCCCGCCGACAGACTGTCGGAAGACGACGAAACACTTCTCCTTTCCGTAGCGAGGTTATCGCTCCGGGCGAGCGGACCTTCCTTGGCCGTTCAACTTCGGAAGCCGCGCGGGACGCGGGAAAGCGATTCGGCCTCAAAGAGACCGACCATGTCTGAGGGCACGCATCTCCTTGCGCCTCGGCAGCAGGAAGCCCGCGCCGTCAAGCTCGAAGCCAAGGACGTATTATTCCACAACGGCTGGGGCGGCTTTACGCCGGACGGCAAAGAGTACAAGCTGCTCATTGAAGACGGCAAGCATTTGCCCGCACCGTGGATCAATGTCCTTGCCAATCCCGAGTTCGGAACGATCGTGTCTGAGCTCGGAACCGGGTATACGTTCTGGCGCAACAGCCGGGAGTGCAAGCTAACCCCTTGGTCGAACGACCCGGTGCTCGACCCGCCCGGAGAAATGGGTTACCTCCGCGATGAAGATTCCGGCAGCGTATGGACGATCGCTCCTGCCGCCGGCGGCCATGTGGCGCCGTACCTGGTCACCCATGGCCTCGGCCACACGACCTTCGAGCACGAGCGCGATGGCATAAGCCATACAATGAAGATGTTCGTGCCGATGGACGATCCCGTCAAAATCATGCGGCTGAAGCTGAGGAACGACTCTGCGTCGGAAAGACGCCTGTCCGTAACCTATTATGCGGAGTGGGTAATCGGGGTACATCGCCAATCGAACGCCTCCTTTATCGCAAGTGAATGGAACGAGGAAGCCGAAATCATGACCGCTCAGAATCGCTATCAGGACATCTTCCGTGAAGCGACGCCGTTCCTCGGCGTCTTCCCGCAGCAAGCGGCGGAAGAAGATGGACTATCGTGGACAGCGGATCAACTGGCTTTCGTCGGAAGAAACGGAAGCATGGAACGGCCCGCCGCTTTGTCGCGCCCAAGCCTGGACATGCGGGACGGCGTCCATTACGCAAGCTGCGGAGCCGTCCAACGCAAGCTGAAGCTTCAGCCTGGCGAAGAAACGGAAGTGATCATGCTGCTCGGTTGCGCCTCTTCCAGAAGCCAAGCCGCGATACTTGCTCGGCAATACGCCGACGAGGGACGCTGCGATGCCGCTTGGCAGGAGACAGCCTCTTATTGGGAGGAAACGCTCGGCCAGATCGTCGTGGATACGCCGTCGGTCGAGAGCAATATTCTCCTCAACGGCTGGCTGCTGTACCAATCGCTTGCATGCCGCATGTGGGCGCGAACCGCCTTCTATCAAGCCGGAGGCGCCTTCGGTTTCAGGGATCAGCTTCAGGACTCGCTCGCCATTCTCCACACGAGACCCGAGCTTACGAGGCGTCAGATTTTGCTAAGCGCATCGCATCAGTACGAGGAAGGCGACGTGCAGCATTGGTGGCATGAAGAAACGAATCGCGGCATCCGCACTTTGTTCTCCGACGACTTGCTCTGGCTGCCGTATTCGGTCTCTCGATATATCGAGCATACGGAAGACGCGACGGTACTCGATGAACGAGTCGCCTATCTGACCAGCGAAACGCTGCGGGAAGGCGAGCATGAGCGATACGAGGAGACGGTCCGCTCCGATCGAATCGAAAGCGTCTACGAGCATTGCGCCAAAGCCATCGACAAGTCGCTGCAGCGGATCGGCGAACATGGCTTGCCGCATATCGGGGTGGGCGATTGGAACGACGGCATGAATCTGGTCGGCGACGAAGGCAGGGGCGAAAGCGTCTGGCTCGGCTGGTTCCTCAGTGAAGTGCTTAAACGCTTTGAGCCTTTATGCGATTCTCGAGGCGAACAAGAACGCAGCGCAATGTACAAGACGGCCCGCGAGAAGCTGGCCGAATCGCTTCACGAGCATGCGTGGGACGGACAATGGTACCGTCGAGCCTTTACGGACGGGGGTACCTGGCTCGGCTCCTTGCATAACGAGGAATGCCGGATTGATGCCATCGCGCAATCCTGGTCCGTCATTTCCGGCGCGGCCGCGCCGGATCGCGCGCTACAAGCGATGAAGTCGTTCGATCGCGAGCTGGTCGACCGTGAGATGGGGGTCGTAAGACTTCTCACTCCGCCGTTCGACCGCACCGAGCCGAGCCCCGGCTACATTCAGGGGTATCCGCCGGGCATCCGCGAGAACGGCGCGCAATACACGCACGGCGTCATCTGGAGCATCGTCGCCTGGTGCAAGCTGGGTCGCGGCGACAAGGCGTTCGACCTGTTCCGCATGCTGAACCCGGTCAACCATACGCGGACCGAACGCGAGGTTAGAACCTATTACGGCGAGCCTTACGTCATGGCGGCGGACGTGTACACCGCCGAACCTCATCAAGGCCATGCGGGATGGACCTGGTATACCGGGGCATCGAGCTGGATGTATCAAAGCGGAATCGAATGGATTTTGGGTATGCGCAGGCAAGGCAGACGTCTATACCTGAATCCTTGCGTCCCGTCCGAATGGGCCGGCTACAAAGCGATCTACCGCTTCGGCCAAACCCGCTACCATCTTCATTTCATCCGCAACGGGGACGGCAACGGCGAAATCGAACTGAACGCCGGTCCCGATGCCTACGTCGAGCTGGAAGACGGAGGAGGAGAACGTTTTATCACCATCCGAATAACGTAAAATACAAGCGAAAGTGCTGCAACCGGCGTTGCCGTCTTACGGTAAAATACTGCAAAKAGAAGAGACTGCGGCATCGTTATCGATGTACGCAGTCTCTTCGATGTACGTCTCGCACTCGCTTGCCTTTAGCGCTTATGACTGACTATGACGAAAACAAAAACGACGCAGGAGTTTTCTCCTGCGCCCTTTCTAACTATCTATTCGTTGGCGAAGACGGAGCGCACGGCCACTCAGAGCAAGCCAGCCATCAACTCGTCCAAGCTCTTGAATTCATAACCTTGCCGTCTAGCTTCGTCAATGATGCCCCCCAGCGCCTCCGTATTGTCCTTCGACACGGAATGGAGCAAGATGATCGCACCGGGATGCAGCTGCTTAATGACGGAGCTATAGGCATACTCGCGCCCTCGCTGTGCATTAACATCCCAATCCTTATAAGCGACTGACCAAAATACGTTCGTATAGCCGACCTGCTTGCTGACAGCGAGCACCCTTTCGCTGAATATCCCTCTTGGCGGCCTAAGATAGATCATTTCCTTCTGTCCAGTGAGCTCGCGCACTTGTACATTTACTTTGTCCAGCTCGGATTTGATCTGCTCGTCGGACAACGTCGTCATATCCGGATGACTCCACGAATGGTTGCCGATGATATGCCCTTCCGATACCATTCGCTTAAGCAGCTCAGGCTGATCCTTAATGTAATGACCGGTCACGAAAAAAGTCGCCGGCGTCTTCTTATCCCTCAATATGTCAAGAATTTTCGAGGTGTAGCCGTTCTCGTAACCGTTATCGAACGTTAAGTACAGCTCCTTCTTGGTCGAGTCGCCAAGAAACAAAGCGCCGTGCTTCATCACAATCGGTTTGAAGCCCTCATCGTCTATGGAGGGAAGCCTCCCCTCGGCGCTCTTCCGAAAACCAAAATGATACACGCCAGGCGAGCCAGCCGCATTCACTATACTTGTCGTGCCGCTCAGCATAACCATAAGCAGCAAAGCCGCAACGATACGAATCAAACGCATAACCACTCATCCGCTCCTTCTCTTGTCCCGATCGTAACCGATCATAATAAAAATAGCTGCTCCAACGAATAAAAATCGTCAGCGCAGCTATTTTCCCCTGATTTTCGCTATTATATCCATCATTCTCCCTTATTGCCGCTCGCCGTACAGTCCGTTTACCTCTTTGATCAGCACCTCGAGAAGCGGAAAGGTTGATTGATAGCCAATGCTCTCAATGATCGAACGATGATACCATTCCTGCTTATCGCGTCCGCGCTTGAACCGCTGCCACGCTTTCTCGCCCTCAGCCTCAATGGCTGACCGTGTCGATCGAATATTATGAATCTTATCTGCGCAGGAAACCATTCTGATCGGAAGCGATGCTGTCTTCAAGAAAGCAATCGTATGCGACTTGCGCTCTTCCCAGGACTTGCTCTTGTCAGGCTCTGAGCATCCGATAACAATATCAGTCACCGTCTGTCCGAATGTCTCGAGCAGATCTGCTTCCGTAATTTCGGTATCCTCCAGCGTGTCATGCAGGATGCCTGCAGCTACGATCTCAGGCTCGCACTGAGCTTGCATCAGCATCATTCCGACTCCGTACGGGTGGCTAATATAAGGCAGGTTTGTACCTTTCCTCACTTGATTTTTGTGAGCCTTTGCTGCAAGATCAATTGCTTTCTGTATAAGCTCCATTACCAATGATCGCTCCCTCTCCTGCATGGCCGCCTTTCGTCTCTGTTCCATCTTCTTCGTATGCAGCCTATAAACGTAATATATACGCTTTTTTGCTTCAACTAGACCATATGCGTATGCTTAATGGTCGCCAAGTGTTCGTAGTGTATCCGAATATCGCTGCTTATACCACATAATATCGTCTAATCAACCATGACTGCTTATGTTCAAATCGAATAACTCCGACAGGAGCTTATACGAATGTACACGCGCCTCGTAATTATGAATCGGGCTATTAATGAGAATCTCGTTAACATTGTAAGCCCCGCTTAGCTCGATAAGCTGCTGCTTCACTTTCTCGGGAGAACCTACGACTCTCGTTTGGCGCGTATGCTTAATTCTTAAATAGTCTGCTTCCGTATATGGGTAGTCGTACGCCGTCTGCACAGAAGGCAGATTAAGCAGTTGCTGTCCCGTCGACAGCTGCAGGAAAAATAAATCACTGCTTGTCGCAAGCGCATTCGCTTCCTCGTCCGTATCMGCACAAATAACTAATGCAGCAATCATAGCCTGCGGCTTATCGCCGAGCAGCTTGGAAGGCTGGAAGTGAGTCTGATAATATCGCATGGCTTCCTCTCCGCCCGGTGTGCCGAAAAACTGCGCGAAAGCATAAGCCGAACCTAGCTGCGCGGCCATTCTTGCGCTTTCTCCGCTAGAGCCGAGCATCCAGATCGGCGGCGCGCTCGGGATCGATGGAGAAGTCAACAGCCCCTCGAAAGGATGTCCCGAAGGCTGTTTATCACGCAGAAAGCCTGCCAAGTCCAGTACCTGCTGTGGGTACTTATTCACATCAACGAACTTATCCGCTTGCAGCGCTCTTGTCGCGATCGGCATACCGCCCGGCGCTCGGCCTAGCCCAACGTCGATTCTGCCCGGGTGGAGCGCCTCTAGCAGCTTAAAGTTTTCAGCTACCTTGTAGGCACTGTAATGAGGCAGCATGATCCCGCCTGATCCTACGCGTATCGTCGACGTAGCCGCTGCCAAATGCGCGATAAGCACTTCAGGGCTAGAGAATGCAAGCGCTCTTGTCGCGTGATGCTCCGATACCCAGAACCGGCTATAGCCTAGCCTCTCCGTCTCCTGAATGAGACGCGTCGCTTCCTGCAGCGCTTGTCCCGCTGTCTGACCTTCACTTATATGCACCTGATCKAGAACTCCGAGCTTAAGCATAACCTACCTCCTAGCGATATAATGAGCAGCAATACGAGTAAAATAATTTCAAAAAAAACCACTCCCGTTCGCCTCAATTCGACGAAGTTAGTGGTTACCGTTTAAGTAAAAAATGAAAATGGTCGGGATGACACGATTTGAACATGCGACCCCCTGGTCCCAAACCAGGTGCTCTACCAAGCTGAGCTACATCCCGAGAAAAGATGGAGCGGAAGACGGGAATCGAACCCGCGACCCTCGCCTTGGCAAGGCGATGCTCTACCGCTGAGCCACTTCCGCAAAAAAACTGGTGCCGTCGAGAGGACTTGAACCCCCAACCTACTGATTACAAGTCAGTTGCTCTACCAATTGAGCTACAACGGCAAGGTATGGTTTCATCTGCTTCTAGATGAAGGAATTGGTTGCGGGGGCAGGATTTGAACCTGCGGCCTTCGGGTTATGAGCCCGACGAGCTACCGGGCTGCTCCACCCCGCGTCGTTAAACAAATAATAATGGTGACCCGTAGGGGATTCGAACCCCTGTTACCTCCGTGAAAGGGAGGTGTCTTAACCCCTTGACCAACGGGCCTAGCTATGATGATAAAAAAGTTCGTACGGAGAGAGAGGGATTCGAACCCTCGCACCACTTACGCAGTCTAACCCCTTAGCAGAGGGTCCCCTTGAGCCACTTGGGTATCTCTCCAAACAGTGTTTTTCACTGATTGTACCTCTCGAATTACTTCGAAAAACACAACCATTTTCATTTGATTATGCTTCCCGAATCACTTCAGAAAAGACATAACCATGAATTCCAGAGCGGTATTGCGCCCTGAAAACTGGATACGAAAGATGTTGCTGCTGAACTTTAGCTGTTGCCTACAGGTTGTATGGACCATATAAGCTCTTTAGGATAAGCCCTCGACCGATTAGTATTCGTCAGCTACACACATTGCTGTGCTTCCACCCCGAACCTATCAACCTCGTCGTCTTCAAGGGGTCTTACATACTGGGAAATCTCATCTTGAGGGGGGCTTCACGCTTAGATGCTTTCAG
>NZ_JBFTLA010000012.1:0-208411 GCF_056396205.1 Paenibacillus sp. 05T425 | reverse complement strand
TAGGCACGCCGCCAGCGTTCGTCCTGAGCCAGGATCAAACTCTCCATAAAGGTAGTTCGACTTGCTCATTACTTTGTATTGCTTTAGTTAGAAGCCGAAGCTTCTTAACTGGCAGTTTCGCTCGTTGTTCAGTTTTCAAAGAACAATCTCTTGTCTTTCGTTTCTTGCTTGTCGGCGCTTTGTCTCAGCGGCGACTTTTATAATATATCACGTTCGCCTATCTCTTGGCAAGTACTTTTTTCAACTTTCGACATTTTTTTTAATCTGTCGTTTGTCTCAATATTTCCTCTTCAAAAGCGGCGATTACTAATTTAACACATAGGCTTCTAACAAGTCAAGCCTCTTGCCGAATCTTTTTTGAGCAAAGAAAAAGCCGCTTTCCCATTCAATTGAAAGGGGCAACGGCCACAAGTTCGGTTCAAGGTTACGCACTATGATTGGCTAGTCTATACCGAAGCTCGATAATGCCGGAGTCATCGATTTCCTTCATTACAGCAACCTCGCTAATATAGGAGCGCTTAACAAGCTTCTGCAATAAAAGGGACAAGTCTACATGAAGTACTTTAATGTCTGGATGACTCTGAAGCTCCGCAATGCTCCATGGCTCTGATCTATCCGCTAAAATCTTAAGCAGCAGCGAGCAGCTCGACTTCATCTTATTCATAACCGAGAACTCACAGGCAAGCATAACGAGCTGTACGCGTTGCTCCAGCGTCTCCGGACTTGCAGACAATTCTTCATATAGCTTATAGATTCCCGGATGTACAAGCCGCATCTGCTTCCATACGGTAAGCTCCGGATGACGTCCTTCTTCTATTAATACGATATGCGCCCAATGATGCAATGAAGTTAATACATGACTGTACGCATCAAGCAAGTTGCCGTCAAGCAGATCCTGCTTGGCCTGCAAGTATGTTCTTAAAAATCCTGAGAACTCGACAAGCTGCTTCTGTTCGCGCAAGGAGTGAGGAAATTGAAGCAAGCTCTCACGCACACTGCCCAAATAGCCTTCCCGATCCAACAGAATCTCCCCCCGAACGATCCATTCAATGATACTCCGGTTTTCACCGCTCGATATCCAAGCTTCCAAGCTCTTCTTATCAATCGTTCTAATCCATACGCGTTCGCCTTCGAATTGTACATGCTCACTGCTGTTCTCTATAGTTTCTTTGTCCAATACGGCGAGCACTAACAGGTCCAGTCCATCGATCAAAGGATTGTATGGATACGGATTTTCGATCGCTGCAAGACTGATTAGATCGGTATCGTTGCAGTATTGGCTGTTGAAATGACTTTTTATATGTTCMACTGTTTCCTCCATATAGCTAATCAGATTCCATTAAGCTATAATATTAATCTACGGATTTAATTCTTTTTCGACAAGTCTGCTCTTATTTCCTGCTTCGTCCGAAAAGAAAACAGGTCTCAATTTCATAAGCATAAAGACTTAGGAAGGATTGGAACAATGAATAAGATCTTTTTCAAATCAGCTAAAATAAACGAATTTCGCCTATGGGGCTTAGTCTTTACGCTCGTCGGAATGGGTGTAATGATTCTCGGCACAGCCGGCATTGTGTTCTGGGGACAAGCTGGCAAGATCATTGCCGCAATCTTCATGGTTATTGGCATGATCTCCTTGCTAATCAGCGTCGCTGTCTACTTCTGGGCGGGCATGATGTCAACAAGTGCGACGATGCTTCAATGTCCCGAGTGCGGACGTCCTACGAAGATGCTTGGCAAGACTGACCGCTGCATGTATTGCAAAACGATACTTACGCTTGATCCCGCTCAAGCGACTGCAGAGCCTTCGGAGCAACATTCCTAAACGGCTGTCGCTACGCACGAACCGTTAGCTGCGTTTTTGCGCAGCTCGGTTCTGTGCCGTCCCTTGGCGGCATAAGCTTTCGTTTCGCGTTGAAATATAGGCAGAGGTATAAGAGTGAAACTTATACTTTCCTATATTTTAAGAAAACACCCTTCTCCGGAAGGGTGTTTTCTTGTTCTTATGGTATGATTACGGGCGCTTGTTGAGTGCTTCATCTATGGTTGTCCATATGGCTTCCGTCTGGAATGTTCGCTGCCATGTTGCGACTCCTGCGAGATCATACTTGCGGGCTAACGCAACGCGAGCCTTCATCGACAAGTCATCCTCTATCCATATCCGCATGAGTGCGCCATCCTCTGTATACTCAACGTAGTTTTGCCCCGCCGCTTCATCCAATACGGGCTTCAGTTTCTTATCCGCAATGATTTGCTTCACTTTGTCCATGCCAACCGACTTGGACGACACCTTCACAATACCATCTTCACCTTTCGCTTCGGTCCATATTCTCGTGTATAGAGGCATGCTGAGCACTAACTTATTAGCAGGTACGGCATCCTCCTCCAGAATACGTCGGAGCGATTCTTCGACCCATGGAAGCGATGCGACCGAGCCGGATCTAGGACTCGAAGCCCAATGCTCGTCATAGGCCATTACCATCATATAATCTACAACTTTGGCCAGCGCGGGACGATCCAAAAATAGTGACCACATCTCACTAGTCGAMTTTGGAGTMACATCAATCGACACGACCAGCCCTTGTTCGTGTAGCAGAGGCGTCAGTTCTCTAACAAATTGGACCAAGTTTTCTTTATCGCTCGTTTTCACATTCTCAAAATCAATATTAATCCCTTGCAAATTATACAGCTCTGCGAAAGACAACAGCTGTTGGATCATAAGAAAACGTGTCTCCACCGTGGCGAGTGCAGCTGTCGTCTGTTCCGGCTCGAAGCCGTTGCTGAACAATGCCCACACTTGCATGCCTTTCCCATGAGCCCATTTGACGTAAGCCGGATCGGCCTTTCCATTAATCGTACCTTTGCCGTCCGCCAATTCGAACCAAGTCGGGCTCACTACGTTAACGCCTGGCATAGGTCCGATTGCCGAAGGATTTGGGTTTTTGGAATAAACCGCTTCCCAAGTCATATTGATTTTGCTGCCAAGCACCTTCCAGGCGACAAAAGCAGGCTCGCGGTCCGGTTCAGCTACTCGTTCAATTTCGGTCAGCTTCACATCGCCTTTATTCATATAGCCGATATTTCCGTCCCCGCTCTGCACAATGAACCAGCCATCCTCCTCGCCCCATATCCGAAGCAATTCGTTCAATTCCAGCTTCTGAGTGTACGGCGCTCGAATGGTTGGTTCCGTTCGAATTGCTGCGCCATCGGCATCAGTAGCTTCTGCACGCTGCACCGCATTTCCAGCGACGAGCACGGTTACGATCCCCGTCTCTTCCACATATTCAACCTGCAGACCGTATAGCTCCTGAATCGGCGCTACCGGTATATAGACATCGCCGGCCTCCGTCTTCTCGGCAGCAATTGTCAAGTCAAAAGGCTTGCTATTAACAGTCGCCGTCAAGGAGTCGGTCTTCAGATGCAGGACCTTGTTAGCTGTTGTGAAGATAATGGATCCTGAATCCGCTTCATATCGGACGGGTTTGTCCGGTCCTAACAGCTGTTCAAGAACCGGAAGCGGCAGCTTAATCTCATTATTTTCGATAATAGCGCCTTTGTCAGCTTCCGCTCCGCCTACAATGATCGGGTGCTCCGAAGCGTACTCAGGTTCCGTCTGCTCCCTGTTCGGTATGAAATTCATATATCCGTACCAGCCAAGAACGGCTGCCGCTGCGATAACAAATAACAAAAATATAATTCCGATTCCGCTCTTCCGCTTGCGGCGCGGCGTTCGGCTTTGAGCCGTCTCCAAACCATCACTCTCCTCTATGTCAGTAGATGCAGTATAAACTGAGTTATATACGAATATTGTATCAAAATAGTTACAGCTATGGGCATACTAAAACTTTCCGAAGGAAAGTCTCAGCATCAAAAAAACGTGCAGATCAGCGGAATGCCGCATGCTGCACGTTTCTGTGTGGGTTCATAGCTCTGCTGGTTAATTAACTTGGCTTGCGCATGGAGGACAAACACCGTAAATCTCCATTCGATGTCCTTCAACCATAAATCCCGTTTCACTTGATGCTGCGCGTTCCGCATCGAGTAAAGGCGGGTAATGAAAATCAACGATTGACCCGCATTTCTTGCATATCGCATGATAATGGTCGGAAAGATCGGAATCGAACCGGCTAGAATCATCGCCATATGTCAATTCACGCAATAAGCCTGCTTCAACAAATAAACGCAGATTGTTATATATCGTAGCTACGCTCATACTCGGATAGTTAGGCGAGAGCGCTTTATAAATCTCATCTGCTGTCGGATGCGACATGGAATCCATCAAGTAGCTTAATATGGCGTGACGCTGCGGGGTCATACGGACGCCATTCATTTTCAACTGTTCAAGTGCTTGTGTTACGCTGGCTCCCATTCCCCTCACGCCTTTCTTAGTAATTATTCTTATTACTATTGTACGTTCTTCTTTCGGAATTTGTCAATGAAAGCGCATCTATATCATTGCCCAGCTTTTTTCAACGAAATACTGTTGTTCGCATTAACTTGAATACGGTGTGTTCCCGCCCCTACTGAGCCTCGAATCGTTTTCTTGCTTATATCGAACGGAAAGTCGCTTGCAATGTTTCCAAAAGTTACCGACCCATAGATGGCAAAGTCGCCGACTTCGGGCAATACAAGCCGTATTTCGCCTACCGAGCTGTCCAAATCCCAGTCGCCGCCCACTTGATCGCTGCTCACCTCAATCGATCCATTTAACGTATCCGCTTTGATGGATGCATCCGCTCCGGTTACTTTTATTTTGCCGTTCTTCGTCTCTGCTTCAAGATCTCCGCCAACATCCTGCAGTTCCAAGCTTCCGTTCAATGTATTCGCGTACAGCTGACCTTTGATTCCAATTGCTGCGATCGTGCCGTTCTTCGTCTCGATTGAGCTGTCGCCGTTCACCTCTTGCAACTGAACATTGCCGTTGATCCCTTTAACCTGAACTTCGCCTACGATATGATCGACCTTCACATTGCCGCTGCTGATTCGAATGTCTAAACCGCCCGGAAGCAGCAAGCCTGACACGTCGACCGCGCCTAGCTCCGATTCGATTTTCAGACTGACGGCACTCTCCATCTCTTGTTGCTCATCTTGCATGCTCGTAGTTGAAGGGGCTAGCGGCGTGG
This sequence comes from Paenibacillus sp. 05T425, assembly GCF_056396205.1. NCBI lineage: Bacteria > Bacillati > Bacillota > Bacilli > Caryophanales > Paenibacillaceae > Paenibacillus > Paenibacillus sp. 05T425. The sequence continues at coordinate 203,288 of NZ_JBFTLA010000012.1, read as the reverse complement.
CCGTAACATTCGTGCCCGTATCTGTAACATCAGGCGTAACTGCTGTTCCTTCGTCCGTAACGCCAGGCTGATCTGTCGTTATTGGCGGCGGTTCGGCAGCAATTGGCTCCTCGACATACACTTGATCGGATAGCGCCATTGGTATCGTCAACGTCAGATTCATTCTAGGCTTGTGGCTGCCGTTAGCGCCGTAGGCTTGGCCCTTCGTTTCAAAGGCAACCTCGCTGCCCGGCGTTACTTTAACGGTTGATTGTTCCGCGATTGAATCTGCCTCGGCTTGATCCTCCACATCGACCCATACCGTTGCAAGCAGCTCCATTTCCTCGACGTCGCCGGAACGAACGGTAACTTGTCCATTCGGATTCACGATTCGAATAGACGAGATTTGCTCATCAAGCGGTACTTTAACAACCGTCTTATCATAACGGAAGCCTTTTTCTTCCCCATATTCTGAAATGCCGCTTATGTCCACATTCCATTGATCGAGCCATCTAAAAGGAAAGTCGGCATACTGGGTAACTACATAGGCCATTAACGAAATAACAAGCGCAACCGAAATGCCTGCAACGTCGAGTCTTAGCTTCTGCACGATTTTGCGCGAACGAAGACTGTATATAATCATTTCAATACCAAGCATAATAAAGATAACCGGCCACCACTGGCCAAGCAGCGCAATATCGTTGCGTCCTTGGATTTGATCCCACAGGAGCAAAGCGCCCACAGCTACGATCAATACGGCTGCCGTATATCGACCTAGTTTGAACATTGTCACCAACCTCTTTCGCCTAAACGCCAATAATACAACGGCAATTCCTATAATAGCCGGACCTACGCTTAGTTCAGCCAGTTCATTCATCCATGGCAATATAACATCAGGAGGCTTGACCAATAAGAAGAGCAGTCCGCCAGCAGCAGTAAGTGCTATTCCATGCGACAAACCAACATGGATAGGAGCTTCTTCTCCCCGCTCCAAGCTCTGCAACGAATCGTATACGCTCATGAAATAAAACACGGGCAGCATCAGTCCCAAATAAACGATTAGCAGCAGATGCCTGCCGCCATCCGAATCCGCCAACCTTATAATCGCTGTCACATCAATGAAATAACCGACCAGCAGCAGCAGTCCTCTCGGATATTGGCCGGCATAGAGATGGCCCGTACCAGGCAATAGGAAAGCGAGAAGAACTGCCACCCATCTTCTTTTGTTGCGTTTTACTCCGAGCTTACCCAATGCACGCCCTCCAGATGCTTTATATGCTCCAGCAAATCAAACAACGGTTCTGACTTCGGCATTAAAACGTGAAAATGCAGTGCTACTCGCCCGTTTCCGTCGCCTTCACTTTCTTGCAGCAGCATTTTACGAATCACGATCTGCTTGTCGCTGAGCAGTGTGTTAATGGAACGAAGAATTTCAGCCTGATCCGTTGCCTCAATCTTAAGCAATTGCTCCTTCTTCGCACGTATATATCTTTTCTCCAGCTTATTGAATGCCCATAACGTAAGCAGCACCATCACCGTCGTTACCGTCGAAGCGAAGTAGAAGCCTGCGCCTACCGCAAGCCCTATCGCCGACACGACCCATAGCGACGCAGCTGTCGTCAGACCGGTAATTGATTTCCCGGTGAATAATATCGTACCCGCTCCGAGGAAGCCCACGCCTGTAATAACAGCCGCGGCTAGCCTTGCAGGGTCAACACGGACATTCGGCTCGTCGACGAACGCCGAGAAACCGTATATGGACAGCATCATGAGCAAACATGAGCCGAGACAGACGAGTATATTCGTTCGCAATCCGGCGGCATGCATCGACTGCTCACGCTCAAAACCAATAAGTCCGCCAAGCAGCAAGGCAAGCATAAGACGTAAAAAAATATGAAGTTCGCTAATGTACCATGGGTTTTCAATTGGATTCATGTTCGATTCATCCCGACCTTTCTACACGTTATTGTAACATAATTGTATGCCAACCATCGTCCATACAGGCTAATACAATCATAGAAAAAGGCAGGCCGGGTGCTCCTTAGAGCTCCACAACCTGCCTTCTTGCTTATCATTACACTTGCCGCAAATATAATTCGCCGGCTTATTTCAGACGTTCAATCAGCAGCTTATTAACAAGCGCAGGATTCGCCTTGCCCTTCGTTTCCTTCATAATCTGGCCAACGAGGAAGCCAATAGCCTTATCCTTGCCTGCTCTATAATCTTCAACCGATTGCGGATTCGCTTCGACAATTTGATTCACGATGCCAACGAGCGCGCCTTCGTCGCTAATCTGAACGAGGCCTTGCTCCTCAACGATCTGCTGCGGCAGCTTGCCCGACTCCAGCATCGACTTGAACACAGTCTTGGCGATCTTGCCATTGATCGTACCTTTCTCAAGCAGACCGATCATCTCGCCAAGCCCTTGGCCGGTAAGCTTAACAGCATCCAGCTCTAGGCTGTTCGCGTTCAAGTAACCAAGCAGCTCGCCCATAATCCAGTTCGATACCGCCTTCGAGTCCTTCGTGTAGCTTAGGCTTTCCTCGAACAGATCAGCAAGTTTCTTCGATGAGGTGATTACTTCCGCATCGTATGATGGCAAGCTGTAGTCTGTTGTATAACGCGCCTTACGCGCATCGGGAAGCTCAGGAATGGTGCTGCGTACCGATTGCTTCCATTCCTCGCTAATATGCAGGCGGACGAGATCCGGGTCCGGGAAGTAACGATAGTCATGCGCTTCTTCCTTGCCTCGCATCGAGAACGACTTGCCTTGCGCATCGTCGAAGCGGCGCGTCTCTTGAATAACTTCGCCGCCGCTGTCGAGAATCTCAGCTTGACGGATTTGCTCATATTCAAGACCGCGTTGAACGCCGCGGAACGAGTTCATATTTTTAAGCTCGGCGCGCGTGCCGAATTTCTCTTGCCCATAAGGACGCAAGCTGATGTTGGCATCGCAGCGCAAGCTGCCTTCTTCCATCTTCACGTCCGATACGTCGCAATATTGCATGATGGCCTTCAGCTTCTCGAGATAAGCTTTGGCTTCCTCAGGCGTGCGGATATCCGGCTCGGACACGATCTCAACGAGCGGCGTACCGACGCGGTTGAAGTCGACAAGCGACGCATAACCGCCGTCAACGTGAGTCAGCTTGCCGGCATCCTCCTCCAAGTGAAGGCGCGTAATGCCGATTCGCTTCGTCTCGCCGTTGACTTCAATATCGATCCAGCCGTTCTGACCGATCGGCTGGTCGTATTGCGAGATTTGGTACGCTTTCGGTGAATCCGGATAGAAATAGTTTTTGCGGTCGAACTTGCTGACGTCAGCAATCTCGCAATTGATCGCCAAAGCGGCTTTCATCGCGTATTCAACCGCTTGGCGGTTCAGAACCGGCAGTACGCCGGGATGCCCTAAGCATACAGGGCAAGTATGTGTATTCGGCGGTGCGCCGAAAGCTGTGGAGCAGCCGCAAAAGATTTTGCTATTCGTATGGAGCTCCACATGGACTTCCAGCCCGATCACCGTCTCGTATTTGGTTGCTTCAGACATTCGTATCGATCCCTTCGTAAACGTATATAACCGCTTATCGCTCGCTTTCGCTTATAGCTGCGGACGCATTTGGTGATGCTCGGTTTGCTGCTCGAATGCATGCGCGGCGCGCAGCACTGTCGATTCGTCGAACGCTTTGCCGATAATTTGAAGCCCGATCGGCAACCCGTCAGCTATGCCGCATGGTACGCTGATCGCAGGAATGCCAGCAAGACTGACTGGAATCGTACAAATGTCGTTCAAGTACATCGTAAGCGGATCGCCGACTTGCTCGCCGATACGGAAAGCAGGCGTCGGAGCCGTAGGACCGATAATAAGGTCGAACTTCTCGAACACTTGGTCGAAGTCCTGCTTGATGAGCGTCCGAACCTTCTGCGCCTTCAAATAATAAGCGTCATAATAACCGGAGCTAAGCGCGTAAGTGCCCAACATAATACGGCGCTTCACTTCAGGACCGAATCCTTGGCTGCGCGACTTGCGGTACATATCGATCAGGTTGGCCGCGTCATCTGCACGGACGCCGTAACGTACGCCGTCGAAGCGTGCCAAGTTCGAGGAAGCCTCCGACGATGCGAGCAAGTAGTAAGTCGCAATCGCATAATCGGTATGCGGCAGCGATACTTCTTCCCACGTTGCGCCCATCGATTCGTATACTTGCAGTGCCTTCATAACGGCTTCCTTCACGCGCGGATCGATGCCCGCTCCTAGATACTCCTTCGGTACGCCGATACGAAGCCCCTTCACATCACCGGTCAATGCCGCTGTGTAATCTGGAATATCTACGTTAGCGGATGTTGAATCGCTTGCATCATACCCTGCGATGGCTTGCAGTACGTAAGCCGAATCTTCAACGTTTTTGGTCAATGGACCGATCTGATCAAGCGATGAAGCGAATGCAACAAGACCGAAGCGCGATACTAAGCCGTAGGTCGGCTTAAGGCCGACGATACCGCAATAAGCTGCAGGCTGGCGAATCGATCCGCCTGTGTCGGAGCCTAGCGCAAAGTATACTTGTCCTGCCGCAACCGATGCAGCAGAACCGCCGCTCGAGCCGCCCGGCACATAGTCCGTGTTCCATGGATTGCGCGTTGGGAAGTAGCTCGAGTTCTCGCTGGAACCGCCCATTGCGAACTCATCCATGTTAAGCTTGCCGATCGTCACGGATTGCGCAGCTTTTAGCTTGCGAACCGATGTTGCATCGTAGATCGGATTGTAGTTGCTTAGGAATTGGCTCGCGCAAGTCGTAAGCAAACCATCCGTTACGATATTATCCTTAATGCCCGCAGGCAAGCCGAACAATAGGCCGCGCTCTCCGCCCTCTTGCAGTTGCTTGTCCAACTCTGCCGCTTGCTGCTTCGCATTTTCTTCATTTAATGTAATGAACGCTTTGATTGCAGAGTCCGTCTCCGCAATTCTCTTGTATGAAGCATCGACCAGCTCAGTGACCGATAGCTCCTTGTTGTTCAGCTTGTTATGTACGTCCTGAAGGCGCAAATCAAACAATGCCAACAGTAGTTCCTCCMTTCAAAATAAACCATTCTTATTATTCAAGCACCGCAGGCACTTTAATTTGTCCGTCTTCCTCGTCTGGCGCGTTCAGAAGAACTTTCTCAATCGGCAGCGATTCACGCTGCACGTCGTCGCGCATTACGTTCGTAATCGGCAGCACATGGCTGGTCGGTTCGACATTGTCGGTATCCAGACTGTTCAGCTTCTCCGCATATTTCAGTATCGCGTTAAGCTGCTCGGTGAATTGCGATTTCTCCCCGTCGGTCAGCTCAAGCCGCGCAAGCCTAGCTACATGCTCGACATCTTGTATCGTTATGCTCATAGGTGCATGATCCTCTCTCAAAGGTTTAGATGTTGCTTATCCTGCAATCATTCTTCCTATTATAGCTTAAGACCGCGAATAACATCAACGTTATGGCATGATGAATAGAAAGACCGCTCAGCCCGTTAATCAAATAACGGACGAAGCGGTCTTCTGTGTCTCTAAATCCAAGCCTTCAAATTAATCTGGCGTATGAAGTCCGCAGGGCTAGCCGGTTCGGTGCTTGCCGTCTCGGCTTCCTCTTCCTCCGCTTCGCCCTTCATAATCCGATTGAACAACTGCTCGTTGTGAGTAGCGAGCGCATAGTCAATGAGAGCCTCTCGTTCAATCCGATCGATCTCCTCTTGGATAAGCACCTCTTCAAGCTCAACGTCCTCGTCCGGAACTAGAAAATTACGATTCGCCTTCGGCACTCGCAGCACATAGTCGAATACGTTGTCTGCGTTACGGTCATAAGCAATAATATAGCCATAATCCCCGACGGGTAAATTTTGTTCGAAATGGTCAGCCACTATGACGACCTTTGTGCCTAATTGTAGCATCGTCCTCAACTCCTGTTTCATCGCCGCTGATTCTATCACTATTATCCTACTAAAAAATAATAGCGGTGTCCAATCGCGAGATAGAGAAGCTGCTGGAAATTACGATTTTTGCTAATGGAGCATGGTTAACGCCTTATCAATCTATGGCAGGCGATGCCCGGAGTACACCGATCGCAGCTATAAGCGCTGCAGCTATTACAATAATGCTGCTTACGAGCGACCACCCAAAATCTGCTGCTGCTGTTCCGTACTCGATATTCGCCGCCAGCTTCGAGGCGTAGCCTCCAAGCGCACCTGGACTCCAGCCTGCCTGCTTCGGCAGCAAGGACGCAAGCAAGGTAATGAGCGCCGCAAGGCCAAGTGAAGAGAAGGCAGCTCCTGCCGGACTGCGAAGCAGCGTGCTGAACAATAACGTAAAGGACATCACGACCGTAATCCATAAGCCGTATACGAGGACGCTTGTTATAATCTGCATAGGCGGCACTGAACCGATTAACAGCCCCGTATAATACCATGCACCCGCGTATCCTAGAGCCAATGAGCCCCAAGCAAGAATTAGCATAGCTAACCACTTCGACAATATAAACGAGGTGATCGTTACCGGCTTCACAAGAATAAGCGATGCTGCCCCGCTATTCCTCTCCGTCGATACCGTTCCCATAAATACGAGTACAAGTACGAGCAAACCCATCGTCCCGAATTGCGACAGCGTCCCAGCCATTACACTCGGCGCGCTCGGCAATGGTATGTCGATAACCGCACCTTCGGGAAGATTGCCCGCTTGTTCCAAAATGACCGGCATGTAATAATTCGATACCGGCTGCATAATGCCGAGCAATAGAAACACAAGCGGTACCCAAATAAGCTTGAGGCTGCGGACAAGCTCGAGCAGCTCCTTCTGAATCATTACGAATAAGCGCATTATTGGGACACCGCCTTCATGAAGAGATCTTCTAGGGTAGAATGGCCTACCTTCATATCCAACAGCTTAATGTTCTCCCTCGCAAGCTCTTCAAGCAGCAATTGCCTTGCTGCTTGTACCTCGGACACCTGAATCCGCCCTTGATTAGCAGTTACTTCTATCTCATCAATCAAATCGGCTAAATTTTCACTCGAGGGCGTTGACACTGATCCTTCGCGCCTCATCCGTTGCTTCATTCCAGCAAGCCATGACTGCGAGTGGGCATCATTATCTACCGTAAGCTCGATAATCGGCCTGCGGTTCTCGTTCTGAATGGCGGCAATCGCTCCTTGCAGGGCGATTCGTCCATCGCGAATAATGATGACGTCATCGCATAATGCCTCGGCATCGTGCAGCACATGCGTAGAGAACAATACCGTTGTCTCCTGCTTCAGTTCGCGAAGCAAGCTCAGCACTTCACGCCTGCCGACTGGATCAAGCGCTGATACCGGCTCATCCATTATGAGCAGCTTCGGACGATGAATAAGCGCTTGGGCAAGGCCAAGCCTTTGCTTCATGCCGCCGGAATACGAGCCGATTTTTTTGCCGGCAGCCTTAGATAGTCCTACTCTTTCCAGCAGATTCTTGGCAGACGACTTCGCCTCCGTTGAAGCGAGTCCGCATAGCCTGCCTGCATACACGGCATATTCATATCCCGTCATCCAATTATAGAAGGATGGCGACTGCGGCAAATAACCAATCAACTCACGCTGGCTGCCGCCTTCTCGTATGCCTTGAAAGCTAATTCGTCCGCTCGTAGGAGCAAGCAGTCCGGCAATCATACGAATGGTAGTCGTCTTCCCTGCCCCGTTCGGACCGAGCAAGGCGACGCAATGGCTTTCTTGAATAGCGAAACTCATGTTTGTTACAGCTGAGAAGCTGCCGAACGTCTTGGTCAGCCCCTCCGCCTTCAGCAATACGGTCATCGTCCGTCTCTCCTTCCGAAGAGGAAGAATGCGATTGGTCCGAATAAGCTAACGAACACGATGATGAGAATCCACATAAGCTTTGGCCCTCTCGTATGATCCGCCTTAATACACAGCACAAGAGCGATTACCATTAAGACGAACTGTATAACGAGAATCGGCGCAATAATGGGCAGAAGGGTGGACAAATCCATCGTTTCATTCATATTGTTCATGCAAAGCACCTCCAAATTTTTTAATCGTCGTTACCTTTACTGCGGTTAAGCCAACCGCTGCGGATAAAGATCCAATAGAAAATGAGCGGCAGCGGAAACTGAATCAGCCCCCACAACGCCCAAAACCATGGAAGACGCTCCCGTTTGCGAGCATCGATAAACAGCCAAGTTGATTGCGTACCTAGGATGAGCAGCAGGAGCAACCAGAACCATACCGACTCCAGCATCATCTGTTCCATCGATGACTCACCTTCTTTTTGCCGAACATGACAGCTACATAACCTACTGCGGCGCATGCAATAACGGCCTGCAAAATCGCGAACCACACGATATCCCGCTCCAGCACCCACATCATGCCTCCAAACAGGAAGCAGCCGATCAGCCAAAGCAACAGTAATTCCTTCCATTGCTTCCGGCGTATTGCTTGCTTATGAGCGCCTACTAGCGCCTCGAATTCGAACCGTTCAGGCGTATAGGGTTTATGCGCATCATCGAACTGCTTAAGGGAATTTCCAATGCGGCTATCGAACCAGCGCTCATCGTCAGACCCTTTGTTAGGATTGTCATTATCCATTGTCGCCCAACTCCTTCCGTAACTGCTTCAAACCGTTATGCAGCCTTGATTTCACTGTGCCGACTGGCAGATCGAGCATGCTTGCAATTTCCTCCTGGGCATAACCGTAATAATATTTAAGCAATACGGCGATTCGTATATCTCCGGCCATGCGCCCGATAGCGTCAAGCGCTTCCGGCCAATCGCCGAGCACCGTCTGCGTCTCGTAACGAATCGCTCGGAGCGTCTGCTCCTCTTGCACCCATCTGCGCTCTCGCTCCTTGCTGCGAAGCCGATCGACATAAATACGGGATGCAATCGTAATGAGCCAAGTCGAGAACTTTGCTTTTCCTTGAAAACCACTGATCTTCTCAATCGCTCTTAGCATCGTCTCTTGCGTAACGTCCTCGGCATAGCTTTTGTTCATCGTCAGCTTAAGCACATATTGATATAGGAAAGAATAATGCTGCTGCAGCAACTCCGAAAGCGCGTGGGAATCGCCGCGAGCTGCTTTGCGTATTAGACCATGCTCATCAACCACTACAACGCTTCCTCCTTCTCTCTATCTATAGCTTTGACGCTTCAGCTGCCCATTTCGTTCACTCGTCATGAAAAAAACTGCGAAGGATTATTTTTCCTCGCAGTTATTCGTTATACGTATATTGTTATTTGGATGTCCTGCGACTATACCAACGCCATGCTTCTTCCACCTTAGTCTGCTCCAAACATGCTACCCGGTAATCGAATGGACTTCCCATCGCCTGCACGGACAACGTAAGCAATTGTTTGCGCATCTGACTGCGCGAGCGCTTCATCCGCATCACAACGATCTGCGGACGGCGGATCAAATACGTTGACCTACCGATAAACCTTCGTCTTAACGTGAGCTGCCCATTCTCCAGGAGAAGACCTGCCGACTTGTAGCATGCATATCGCCAGCCCAGTACGAGAGGTAGCAATATAAGCGACCAAAGCGCAGCGGCTTTAAACAATACGATGGCTGCCGCACAGAGCACGATTGTTATAAGCAGTGTGCTTCTTACATAATAGAGAAGCGCGCGCTTAGGCGCAGCGGCATATGCCGCATTGGGAGTGTCCTTTATCTGCGGCACGAACGCTTCTAGCAGGAGCGGAATTTCTGCCCGCGACAAGTAAGGGTGCAGCATCAATTGCTCGTTTTTGTCCGAGGATACGATTTGAAGTTTCACCTCGGCATGGCCCAAAGCTTGGCGAAGCAGCCCTTCTTTCACGATAACCGCCTGCACCTTCTTCGGATCGAATAAAAAAGTCTTTTTCTCCAGCAAACCATAGGACACCGATATTTCCTTGCCTACTCTTCTAGCTGTATAGCCGCTGTACTTCAATATGTAGAGCAGAATGGAAAGCACCCAGGCCGCAGCAATGCCCAGTAGGACGATAACGCCGATTAAGAAGTAACCTGGCATTAGACTCGTCGAGTCTTCGACGACATTTTCGAAGAAATGATCAGGCAGCAGCGCTTGAACGAAATCATCTGCGAATGAATACAGACCCGCTGCAAATGCCGCAACAAGACCAAAGTTCATCGATGTCGCTGCCGCCTTCAGCAGCTTGACTGCATCAAGACGAAACGCTGCGTCGTCGCGATCTGTCTCTGGATCTACCTGAGTACTGTTCCGTTTCTGGGCAGCAAGCTTGTTAGATAAAGCCTGAACAGCTTCCTCTCCTTGCGGCAGTTGCCGTACTTCATCCGCCTCCAATTCTTGATGGTGCAGAACAGTGTCATCAGCAGGTATCTGACCGCGAAGCACAAGCCGGATATGATTGGCTTCGCTAACCGATAGGGCAGGCAATATCCCATCCGCCTTCTTATTGCCGCCAGGCGTCTCGATCTTCACCTGTGCCACGCGAAGCAAGCGATGCACAAGCTGCTGCTCTACGTTAACGGAATGAATGCGGGTGAAATAGATCGTCTTCTCATCACGGAAGAAGACACCTTTACGAATGATGATGCGATCCGCTTCCACCCAAAATCCGAATTTGCGCCATTCCAAATATCCAAGCACAAGCAATAACGCGGCCAAAGAACCGCCTCCCGCATACCAATACCAGTCCAGCTCCGACCACGCCGTCCCTTTAACCAAAGCAATCAGGAGGAGCGGAATAAAGCCTTGGATCGTATTCACAAGCGCAAAAAACACATATACGGGATGCAGCTTGCGGCGCTGTATCTCACTCATCCTGATCGTCCACCTTCGCCAGCTTGCCGATTCGCTGCTTAAGCTGCTGCGCTTCTTCCAGCTTCAGCCCGCTTATCTTATGCGTTGTCGCGGCCGTCACTACCGAGACAGCAGCGAGATCAAACTTGCGCATAAGCGGTCCGCTCTCCAGCTCCACATGCTGCACCCTCACCATCGGAACGAGCACATTGCTTATGAAGATAAGCCCAGATCGTATTTCCAGCTCATCCTCGAACAACTCATATTGAAACCTCGCATACTTCGCTTTCGGTATAATCCATGTAAAGAGAACAAGCGATAAGAGCAAGAGCCCTATACTTATCCATACCGGAATAAACGTCCAGTCCTTCCATAACGCTAATAACGAATAAGTAATAATGATGAGCAAAAATACGCCATTGGTTATCATTTCGCTAATCCTGTACACCTTGATGTAGTCGGGATGCAACCGCTTTGTCAGTTCATTGTTCATAGCAAGACTCCTTCTTCTTAAGGAAGTACGATGAGCCCAAGCTGCGTTCGCGTCAAGGCCCTCGCTCCTTCCGACTCTACAAGATAGCTGTTCTCTACACCGACGACGCCAAGCCCCGGCAACGTAAACTTCGGCTCGACGGCGATAACCATACCTTCTTGCAGCGGTATATCGAACCCTTTGGCTAGTACAGGCCACTCGTCGATCTCAAGACCGATGCCATGACCTAGAAACTTAGCTCGATCAGCCCCATAACCCATGAAATGATCGGCCAATCCCGCTGTCTCTGCGCCAGTAAGCGCATTAGCATATAACTGCGAGCATATAGCTCCCGGAATCATACTCTTCTCCGCTTCCAGCAGCAATTGCTCCGACAATTCATAGGCCTTCATTAGCGGATCGCTCAGTTGTCCGATGACTGCCGTCCTCGTCTGATCAATGACATAACCATCGATGCAGCAGCCAATATCGATAAGTATTGGCTCATTGCGGTTAACCGCCATCCGGCTCACGCTTTGCGGAGAGGCAGCGCCAAGTCCCAAGCCACCGGCAGGACCGTCGAAGTAAGAGGGTACAGCTGCTGCCGCCCCCGAAATAACCATGCCGGTCGTAATCTCTTGATTATAGCCGCGCATTCTCATCAGCCCGATGTGACCGCGCTTCCTTAGCTTATATTCAAGCGAAGCCATCCATTCCAGCTCCATTACGCCTTCCCTCAGCTCGCCGAGCGCTTCCTCCAGCGATTCGGATACGGCTAAAGCTGCCTGCTCAATGCGGCTAATCTCCCAAGGCGACTTGATCATTCGGAGCGTACGAATGATCCCCGAGCCATCGATCAGACGGCAACGATTCGGCACTCCTAGCAGCTCGGCTAGCTTTAAATAAGTTTGAGCGGGCAGCACGTCAAGATCACAAGCAATCTTTGGCAGTTGGTCGGCGCCTAACAGCTCAGGATAATCCTTCTCGATAGTAGCCCTCAGCTGCTTGAAGCTGCCCAGCTCCCGCACGCGCAGCGGCGTCTCCTGCCCTGCCCTCCATAAGCTGCGCTTCACATAGAAGGACGGCTCGCCGTGAACCGGAACAAATAAGTAACCGTTCTGCATCGAGCCGCTCAAATAATAAATATCAACGTTTTGCGTAACCAGATAAGCATCTATATGTCTTGCTTGCATGGCTAATTGCAGCTTTCTAATTCGCTCCTGCACCAGCTCGGCTGGAATATCCATGGCTATATGTAAGTTGTTCATACGTTCCGTATTCAGCTCCTAACTCGAATTCCCTCCCCTTATTAGACCAATTTTCCAATTTTGCGTCAACCTGCTAAGAGCTCAGCGGCCCCATTTATATACCATTCCAGGAGTATCTAAAGATAGTTCGAGGAAAGGAACAATATCGTGTACAAGTTGCTGCTAATAGCCCTTCATCCGCAGATTTGCGAGCATCGCTCGCAGCACCGCATCCCGCGTCCATCCAGCATGCACATATCTGTAATCGCCTCCGGGACATCCTCAAGACAACCTGCGTGGAACGTCGTCATACTGCCGGAGTGTCACGAATTTCCGCATGGATGATACGCCTTTGCGACTGGCTAAGCGCAAGCTTTGGAATTTTTATATGGGGATAACTATGAGATTTAATCAAATTCTCCTCTACCACTCGTTTATACATAATTTATCCCAACCTATTTGCTTCTATTGGGATTAAATAAATAGATAGAAATAAATAGGAAAGAAACTGTTAGACCCTCCCCCAAATTTTCCAAACTCTAGACAATCCACGACTGAAAGACTAGACTAATTAAAACCATGATATTACATACGGAGGACTACTGAATGATTACAATTGGAATAAGAGCAACACCTAAAAAAGTTTACTACAGTATCGTTGATGGCAAAGACATTGATGACTTTGATATCATCAGCAATGATTCACTAGTTATCCCAATAGCACTTGATATCCCCCGTTCCTTGTCTTATATCCGAACAAATTTCCTATCAATATTAAAAGAATATAACGTTGAATATGCAGGAATCCGAGTATTAGAAGGTAACTCACCAACGAAAGACATGTTCAGAATGAACTTAGAAGGAGTTCTGCAAGAAATGTTAGCCTATTCAGAAGTAAAAAAATATTATCTAGGGAGATTATCCACTTTTGGAATGCATTTAGGCTACACTTCAACAGCGGTAAAAGACTTCATTGATAAGAAAAACGATATTCTTGATATCCCCGATTGGAATACAATTAAGGACAAAGAACAACGTGAAGGTTTAATTACTGCAATTGCAGCTTTGTCAGTTGGGAAAGGTGACTAAAATGCCAAAAGCACCAAAAGCTCCTATATTGCCTACTTTCATCGATTCATCGATTAAGTTTGAAAAAATCAAACGTATTGGAGAAGATGAAGGCAAAAATTCAGAAGTATATCTGGCCAAGGACCTTCAATTAGATGCAAATATCATCGTTAAACAAGTTAAAAAAAGTGATATTAAAAATCCTGATGAGTATTTTGAAGAGGCACGACTACTATATGAATCTAAGCATCCACATGTAATGGAGATTCATTATGCATCTCAGGATAATGACCATGTTTATTTTTCAATGCCATATTTAGAAAATGGTTCAATTCAATCCATTATTGATAATCGCTTTCTGTCCGTTAAAGAAATTATTCGATATGCATTAGACTTTTTAACTGGGTTGCACTACGTTCACACCAAGAGGTTAGCACACTTTGATATCAAACCCTCCAACGTATTGCTTACACAATCAGATACGGCTATTCTAACTGACTTCGGTTTAGCAAAACACATCAATATGCATGGAGTAGCTGAACAGAAGAAAATGTATCGCAGTCATATTCCTCCAGAACGGTTTTTTTCAACGTCAATGACCGTACATGCCGATATTTATCAAGTCGGACTAACGTTATATCGCATGTGTAACGGAGATGAAATGTTTTACGGAACTCACGACATCTTCAATATTCCTATTGAAGATGCAAGGGACTTAATTCTTGATGGAAAGTTTCCAAATCGTCAAACTTATTTGCCACACATCCCGTCAGCTTTGCGTAAAATAGTTAATACAGCGCTAGAAGTTGACGAAACTAAGCGATATGACAATGTAATAGAAATAATGAATGACCTGTCCGAAATTGACAAAAGCTTAAATTGGTACTACAATACCGATAAGGGAACAAACGTTTGGACACTTATTGAAGAAACAAGTTTAAAACAATTAGAGCTAACTCAAAACCAACAAAAATGGGTTGTTGAAGGTAAGAAGACAATGAAGGCAAGTAACAAAACAACTCGCATCAAAGATTGGAGTTTTGAGGCAAAATCTAAAGATGATGTGTGGAAGAAAATCCAAAGAATCATCAGTAAAAACTAATAAGGGAGGGATACCAAAATGTCACGAACTACCCACAAACCTCCAACAACACGTGGACAATTGGGGAATCCCTTCCCCAAAGAAACTAAATATAAACGCTTAGTTGAAAGTGGTGCTATTGATTTAAGAAATAACTCCACTTATAAAGATTTAAACAATGGGTACATAGAGATAATACCCATCGACCCATTAAAAAGATTTAAATCAAAATAAATTTCATTCGGTAAATACAATACTTACTTAAAGCGAGTGAAATCGCTACCTATCTTTAATTATCGAAGGGTCTCCAATTGGGAGGCTTTTCTTTTTTGTTTAACCCAATCAGCGAGGATTCATTAAAATCCATAAAAGAACCAACACCCATCGGGAATTGGCTTTCACTAATTTAAATTTACACAGTCAAAGCTCAGCAATGGATAGTAAGTGCTTTCGACGATACATAAAATGCTCAAACTCCAATTGATGGAACATAAGCTTAACTGATGTTGCTCATCATATTAATGAACTACATCAACTCATATAAAATGAAATGTAACCATACATAAACCACACATTTAATTGTATCAATTCATTTTCTAACGTATGAATCTATACAAACCTCACTAACGAGTATTTTAAATATCAAAATCAATTGTAATCATCAGTGTTAATATGGATGAATAGTTGCTTTGATTTCCTGTTCTGCTTCAATCTATCCCTCCATGTACTACTTTTTGTTGTTAATCTTATCTATCCTGTTAATAACAGTGTCAGGCTTATCACTAAAGTACTCGATAAACACTTTTGAATAGTCAAATTAAATAAACACTCGTTATGCCCAAATGGACCGAGTGTTTAGACTAAACATATTTATTATTAATGCTCTAGTCTAGCATCATATTCAAGTAGTACCATTCCTTTTCTTGAAACCATTCGAACCCCACGTCCTTCTTAAAATGTAATGTTCTGTCTCTACTTTTATCTTTCCATTTACCAGCCCAACTTGGAATAATGGGATTTTCATTAATGTACAAAGTACCATGACTGATACTCACACAATCAGCATGACCAGTATGTTGTCCATTCATATAATAAGGATTATCAGTTAAGCATAAAAATCTTTTCACTACAAAATCTTCAAAATCTAAAAGCCTTTCAATGTCTTTTAGCACATCATACATATCATTATCTGTTGCACGATTCGATGATTTTTTGAAGCATTTCAGTTCAACAGCTGCTTTGAAATCGTTGTAATAACAAACAATATCTACGTTCTTGGACTGATAAGAATGCTCCAATTCAACCGTAAAAAAATCTTCTTTGTCTAAGCACATTAATTCACCCAAACTGTTAATCAATGATGCAAAATGGAGCTGCATGGACGATTCTTTGTTCACTTTGATGCGACCAAGCGAAAGCCTATTAATAAAAATACTCCAAGCTAAATTAAGCACGTAATTTAAGCGCTCTTTATGCTCAACTGGAACATTTATCATTAACATCATCCTATCTTATTGTTTCTTCAATACTTTGTAGTAGTGGCTCAATAAAATCGTCAAAATCATTTAACTCCAAATCATTTCCATAATGGTAAAGAGGAAACTTCTTCGCATCATTAGGATGCTTTTTAGAAAGCGAAACCCAATTTAAGGGCTTGTCTTTCTCAAATCCAGACCAGTTTGATGAAGACAATACAATAAGGCATACTCTCTCAGGAAGTAAACCAAATGCATCCACCTTTTTATTATAAATTTCCTGCCACTCATTACGACTATAACCCATATCGATTTTCATTTCTAATACATACTCAACTTTACCATTTTTCATAATCAATATATCAGGTCGTTTTTTTCGAAAAACTTTCTCCATACCTAATTGAAAACCTTCAACATTTTTAAGAAATGAAGACGTATACAGACCAACAGATTCAGTAAAGAAATCAGAGAGTGATGGTTTCTTATCTCGAAGAATTTTATCATTATACTCTCGGCTATCTCGGTTCGCATAGAACATTCTTGTTACGAGAGCCTTAGATATCAACTTTTCTTTAATAACAAGTTCCTTGTTCATCTGAATGAATTTTTCAATTTGCTCACCAGCGTTAAGTAAGCAATTATACTGCTCTCTCATACCATCAGAAATTGATTGCTCTATTATGAGTAGGTCTTTCAATAACTACACCTCTTTCACAACGTATTTGACTATTATAACAAATTTTGAATATCAATCGTTGCTTTTAGGTCAAGGTATTATAATGGAGGTGAGACTGATGACAGATAAAATTTCTCCACAAGCAAGAAGCCGTAATATGAGCGTTATTCGTTCAAAAAGAACTAAAATTGAAGATAAGTTTACAAAAGAACTGTGGAACCGTGGAATTCGTTTCAGGAGGAATGTTCATAATTTAAAGGGCAAGCCTGACATTGCAATAAAAAATATAAAATCGTCATCTTTTTTGACAGCTGCTTTTGGCTTTCATGTGAAATACATGGACACGTCCCAAAATCAAATTCAGACTATTGGATTGCAAAATTCGAACGCAATAAGCAAAGAGATGCTGTAACAACTCAATATTACAAAGAGAAAAATTGGAGTATCCTACGGATATGGGAACACGACATTAAATTTGACTTTAACCATGTCATCAATAGCTTGATTGAATTTATCACAACGACAATGAATTTTTGTAAAGCCATATAAAAAAGCTAAGTCTCACCAACACGTGGACTTAGCTTATTATTTCACCAAAATATTTCAGTCATATTTCTGACCTTTTAATACAGTATGACACTTTTGACATTCAACTGTACATTTACGCTCATACTCTAATTTGTCTGATGATGATAAGCTTGATGGATATGTTTCAATTTCTATTACAAGCATTAGCCCACCACAGGAACAGTTAAACATTCAATGTCCCTCCTCGGATTTGAATAAGCATTTAAATATATCATCAATCATACCCAACAGCAGTTTCCAATATTTAAAGCAGACATGATTTGCAGAGAGTCCCTCAATGGTTGGATTACTTACCAAACCTTTTTCATATTCAAATGATTTAAATCCTGGTAATACCCCATCATGCTGAACAGCATCCCGCATCTTTCTAAGGTCAGTTATCCAATTTTCATTATTAAGATAAATATGACAAAGCTCTGAGTAGATTTTTTGATGTTGAGGATTTTTTATGAATCTAAACATATCACCATTGGTATTGATATTCTTTTTACCAATTACAGATGATATGAATTTTGCCAAAACATCTAATGTCACTCTAATTCGAGTCACAAACGCTTCAAATTCATACCTTAATGGTAAATCGTCCAGTTCAACAATGACATTTCCTCTAACTGGACGATGCATTAATACTTCTTCTTGAAAAAGTAATCTTAACCTATAAAGAAATTGCCTCTTATGATAATGACAAGCATGAAGAGCATCATCAATATCATGTAAGTACTTTGCCGTTTCATTAGAAATCATGTTGGTTTCATTAATACGTGGAATTATTGAATTCATGAGAATCAATATTTGATTAGAAAGCTGCTGTGGTTTTCTCATCTCAAATTTCGTTTTCATACCAAACAACGGGACAACTAGATTACCACACTCATCTTCTAAACTTGAATTCAAGTTTATTTGAGAATAACCTTGATTTCTTTCAGTTACTGGCGACTCGTCAGGCAAACAACATTCTTTTAGTAAGAAATCGCTACCACATGGACATGGCTCATCCGGTCTTAACTTCATAAAATTATGCCAGTTGAGCCAATACTGGCTCCATATAGCTATCCAAGAACTCTTCTGTGATTCCTTTAATTTTTCGCCTCTTAAACAAAGCATACATCTCTTCTACCGCACTGTATGAGAAGAATCTAGCGTTCAACGATTGGAATTGTGGACGCGATGCTTCTCTAAATACTTTTTCTCTATCTTCATCTGGCGCAATAATAACGTAACGAGTTGGAAATGGCGGTAACGCATCTTGAAGCCCCTTCATTCGAGTCAAACCACTCGTTACACCTGTACTATGCTCTACCTCCATAACAGCTGGCATTAGTTTCCCATTTTTAAACCAAATGCAATCGATGAGCAATGCCGCTTTTTGTGCCTCATGAAATGAAGCCATTATATTCTCTTCTTTCTTCAGTGAACCAATGACTCCTTCCATCTCACCAATTTTTTGATTTTTATAAACAATGCCTTTATCGTTTTGGGCAACCCAAGTTTTAAATCCTAGATGCTGTCCAATTTCAATGAGTGCAACTTGCATTTGGCTATGCCTGCGTTTCATTTCAATGTCCAATTCAGGTGTTTGAAATTCATCTGGCAATACCAACGAATCATAAACAATCTCTGTATTGGGTACTTCTGAGATGACCATATCCACTTCTGCTTTAACCATAACATTTGGAGCATGGGGATTTTCTGGACACCACATCAAATGTTTATGACCTGGCTTTATTTTTGTATTAGAACTGATGCTCTCAATACGACCTGGATAGCAATAGTAAAATTGAGGCGTATGAGCAAGCAAAGCTTCCAGAACGGAACGAGTATTGTAGCTGCCACCAAAGATTCTATCTACATTAACTGGATGATTTGGAGAAAGCGCATTAGCAAGTCTCCAAATCATTTGTGTAGAAATCGATTCTTCTTTAGCATTATTCCACGTCTCACCTTTATTAGGACGAATTCTTTGAATAACAATAGGTCCTTCTGGCTTGATTACATTAACAATTTTTATTAATGTTGGAGTTTTGCTATGGACGTAATTATAAATATTACCTTTTGGCAATAATCCAATTTCATGGACAAGATTAGCTGCGGTTAGTTTGCTCATTCTGTTCCACCTTCAAAAAGTCTAGAATAGTTTCAGCAATTCCTTTTGATGCTTCAAAAGGAACACCATTCCCCACTGTCTTGAATGCGTTTGATAACGTGATGTTTGGAGGTAGTTCATATTCCTTTGGTAAGCTCTGCAATGCTAATGCTTCAGCAACTGATAAACGACGAGCTTTATATGGGTGTAAGTGAACTTCATTATTTCCATACGCTACTGTTGGGGATGGTCTCCATCGATGCAGACGCTTGTAAGACTTTTTAGAGTCATCACCCTCAGGAATGACTAAGAATTTCGCCAGTCCTGCTCTAGGTGTAAAATATTGATGAGCATTGGGGTGATTCTCTACATCATTTTTCTTGAACCAATAATCAACAGTCAAATCTTCACTAATGCCTTCTGGTTTTTCACGTTCTCCATCTTCAACAAATGTTTCCATTCCAGACCATGGCATTGCGTTAATATCTTCAATACGATATTTCAAATGCTCTTCCCAAGGGAAAATGTCTGTCAGTGATTGATTTTCTTCAAGCCCAATCCCTAGATTTTTCAATACGCTTTCTTGGAAGCCTATTAATATGATACGTTCACGTTGCTGTGGCGCACCATATTCAATTGAATTAATCAAACGTTCAGTAGTCAAATACCCACATCCATGCAATTTCGTTTTCATCTTTTCATAAAATGCACGATGCTTGGTAGTTCTCCAAAGCCCTTTTACATTCTCAAACAAAAAGAAATCAGGCTTTTGCTCACAAATTAAATCTACATATGTAGCAGATAACTTGCCGTTTTCTCCTTCATGTCCTCTATTCTTTCCAGCAACAGAGAAATCAGGACAAGGAGGACCGCCAATGAATCCAACTAGTTTTTTTTCATTTTTTGTTTTATTAATAAGTCTTGAAAGGGTCTCGCTTTCAGCCTCTTGTTCGAACTCAGTAATGTCACGTAAATGATATCCATACTCTGGTTCTGGAATACCCATGACTCTGCGTGAATGCATATATGTCTCCATAAAAGGGCGATGATACTCGTTTACGAACGCGACATTAAATCCAGTTTTTTCAAAGCCTAAATCCAAAAAACCCGCGCCAGAAAAAAATGAAAAAATAGTTGGTGCATTATTCATGGTTGTTTACCCTACCTCAAATCAAATTTCGACATAACGAATTAATGTTCGCCATTTAGTTCGTATTTTCCTGCTTCCTAGACATTTAATCATAACAAAATAAATAAGCGTTGACCAGTCGAAACCAGTCAACGCTACTACTTTGAAGCTGCTTTCACTTGAAGCAGCTTTTTTCTTTGAACCCTTTAAATAATTGTTCTTAAACTACCGTATTTAAACTTTCATTATAGATATGAACTACTCAAACACATACTCCTCGTTAAATCGAATTAATGGAGAATCATTATTAATTTTAAAGTAGTTCTGTAAAGTGAAAAATGAAAAATGTTCTCTAAAATAAACCTCATTGCCAAATAAAATGGCATACTCACTAAATGATGATATTATTCCCTCCATTACTAACTCCCCATTGATATGTGCTTGTACAGTTGAACCAGAGTTGATACAGTTCTGAAATTGCTCATCATGTATAAGGCGCATCAGTCTCTTCTTTCTTTTCATATTAACTCCTCCTTAACGCAAAAAGCACCGTTGAACAAAGCATATTCTACATGCTTTGTTCAACGGTGCTTCCGTTACGTATAATTTTGATAATAATATACCAAGGAGCAAAAGTCTACGTCAATTGTCTTTTTGATTCCTCTCTAAAAGCTAAATTATACGATTTTGCTTCTGCAATCCAATTGTATTCTACTGTTTTTTTCATTTTTCTTCTGGCACATTTAGCTGTTTTCAACTGAAAACTGAGGTCATTGATAATCTCAGATACATTCTTTTCATGCAACTCAATTACTCCTTCATAGGTTAAGTAATCTGTTTCTTCTCCACTTCTCTCAATTGTTCGATACAGAGTATGCAACTGACTCATCAATTTATCTAGAATTTTCAGCGTTTGTTTGTATTGAATTCTTGTATTACTACGTAAATCTAAGAAAATAGCAATTAAAGCTAAAAAAATAGAAGCCAATGAAAGTACAGTTGTGTATTTTCCAAATACTATTTTGAGCTGTAGTATGGAAACAAAGGCTAATAAACAACTTATTACTATTGGAGAGTTTAAGAAAAACAAAGTAAATTTTGTTCTAGTATAATTAAGTAATACTTTTTCTGCTAACGATGCGAGTCTGTCAAGTGTATCATACTTATGAGGGTTATTTATCATCGTCTGATACCTCAACAATTGTATTTATTAAGTCATTCTCTATTTGAGGCATATTTTTCTCTAATATCTTTTGTATAGAAATTATGTCTGAATAGGAAATATCAGAATCTAGACTTATATTTCCTTGGACTTCTTCTAAATAAGAGTATAGAGTTGAATACTGTTCCACATCAATTTTATCCCAAATAAGACTAAATTCTAAGGCTTTAAACGCAAGTTCATTATCTTTTCCTCTAAGTTCATCGGAAAGTAACTTCATAAAGAATGGAACCATAGCAATGTCTGCATTCTTCCATTTGATTTTAAAATGTTTTATTGCATCATCAACATCTGGATTTTTGCTTACAAATAACAACTCCGTCATCCTATCAGCATTGGGGCTTACTAACTCAACTTCTTGAAGCTTCAAAGTTTTTGATTGTTTTACTCTTAATATCTGCCACCCTCTATTTAAGTAAATAAACAACGTGTCCTGTCCATCTCGTCTAATTTTGGTATGATGCTGAAATATCAAAACAACAAACATTAATGGTAGGGCTAATCCTAAAAATCTTTCAATAATAATAGCTATTTGAATAGGACCAACAAGACTTACTGAATATCCCAACCCCAAATAGCTCGTTGCACTTAAAAAAAACAATTGAAAATATGTATTGCCTGGATTGTCCGCATCAAAAATCAGTCCTTCAAAATGTTCAAAGTTAGTTAAAACCCTCTGTCCATCTATTTTTGATTCTATTGCAGTATTCAAATCTGCAACGAACATCATAAAGAAGAAAAATCCGAAAACAACTATAAACGCCAATGAGGAAAAGAACGTCCATAAAATAAGCTTACTAAATAATTTCTTATCCATAACAGGGAGATTTCTAAGAAGAAACAGCAGCATTAATGTAATTACTACTATTATAGGTAACATTCCAGTATAAAAATCATTGTCCACACTACCAACCGCCTTTAATTTCTAATATAATACTTTTTCTTCTTCCAGGAGTTCAGTTTACTCGCAATCGTAATACCATTAATCAACGTAATATTTAACTTCTCAGCTGCAGCAATTGCATCTTTGGTAAAATAACTTGTTGTAATTATCAAAGCATCTAAACACCCATGAACCTGTTTTCCAGCCTTCAAACGTAGTACAATGTCATTCCCTACATTCTTTTTCCAACGCTTACATTGTACAGCGATTTTGTAACCCTCCTTGCCATTTAAGATTAAATCCACTTCATTATCTCCTGAACCCCCGACCATCTGAACCTGATATCCCTGGTCTCGGTAATAAAGAGCAATTAATCTTTCAAAGTCAGTTCCAGATAAAGTATCGACATCAGCTTGCAACAGTTCATGGTCTGCTAATTTGGGTTTTAATTGTTCTGGTACATCGGTTAATTTTGTTTTTTTTGATTGTTTATCCTTAGTGGCTATTCTGCCCTTAACTTTTTTCTCCCCAAAACATATACCTATAATTTCAGGAACAAATGCACAGGCAACAAGCAAAGTCATAAAAATCATATAGTTCTTTTCTGGAATGAGAAGGTAGCAAAAGCTACCTATAATCATTAAACACCTTGTTACATACGTTACATCTTTTACTGACATAATGCCCTCCATTAGCTACAAAGCATCCTATTAATAGCACTTTCGTTGTTAACCATTTCTAAGTGGAAGATTGAGTTCTTTTATAAATATGGACCGCTTGCTTGGTTTGTCTTGAATTGTTTTAGGGAATGTCACATATAAATTGTGTTTTGCTCTAGTTGCTGCGACATACATTAACCGACGTTCCTCTTCAACAGTTGTTGGAGGCTCCGCTTTTTCTCTGCATTCGATAATATCTACTTTGTTTAATGGCACCGCACGATTTGACGGTAATCCTCCATCATTAACACCAATGACAAAAACATTGTTGAAAGCAAGCCCCTTGCTCTTATGAATAGTCAAGAAATAAAGGGCATTATACTCCCCTTTGTGATATAGCTCTAGCTGCTTCTTCATATTACTACGTCTTTCTTTTAAACGTTCATTATATGCAATTAAATCAGTCMAAGTTCTGTAGTGCTGACACTCTTTATTTATCCAATTCACTTCTTCTTTTGACATGTTAATCTTATTCTTAGGAAATAGTACAAGTGGCTCAATGAATTCCAACACCTCGACAAAACTTGTTTTTATCATCTTGAATAAACCGTTTAGATATTTTTCGATTAATGCAATTTCAGATTTCTTCTTTTCATGCTTAACAAATGCAACAAACTCTTGTAGTAAGGCTTGAACAGATGAAAAATGGTTCTGCTCTATAAACCTGTTAAAATCCTGATTCTTAATAAAGTGTGCATTGGCTACATTTAGTAATACTGTTCGCCATGCGCTTATTTGATTGAGCGGTTCAGATGCCAATAAATCTAACCAATTCCTAAATGCAATTTTAAACTCGAAAATATTAAAAATTCCCATTACGTCATCATTATTCTCAATAACAAAAGGAACTCCTCGATAATCTAATGCTTGATATACACTTTGTAACTGTCCAACAGAACGATACAGAATGGTTGATTGCGTGTAGTTTATTGGCTCAACTCTATCCTTAACTGAGAATGGCTCAATCTTACCAATCTCTTGGGCTTTTGTAATAATCCAATTTGCCTCTTCGCTTTGGTCTGGAGCAGCCCAAATATAAGCATCTCCGTTAACCTTGTGAAAAGGCTCCATTGCTTTTTCTATCCTGTCATGCGCATTTGGTTTTATAACACGATTGCCAGCCTGTACGATATTCTGTTTAGAACGGTAGTTAGTCATGAGTTCTAACGTATACGTATCGTAAACCTCATGAAATTGTTTAATAAAACTTGGATTTGAACCTCGAAATGCATAGATACTCTGGTCATCGTCACCTACGATGATTAACTTTGCTCCACTGCCATCCGTAGGTGCAATCAGCTTCAAAATATCCATTTGTAATGGATTGATATCTTGAAATTCATCAACAAAAATATAATCAAACTTCCCTTGAATGAACATACGTGCAGACTCATATTGTTGTAATGCTCGATACAGATTTAGCAAGAAATCATCGAACAGAACAATTTTTTCATTTGTCCGGATCCGGACAAATTCTATATACATGTCATAGAACCGTCGATTAATTGGATAATCAGATAAAGGTTCAAGACTATCGTAATGCTTGGCTACAAACCCTTTCATTTCTTCGGCGCTATGCCCCAAGTTAGTCCAATATTCAATTCGTTCCTTAATTGTTTTATCCCCTTCTCTATCTAACTGATAGAGGTTGTATTTTTTAATGATCTGCCTAAATAAACGATTCGCTTTTTCATCACTATCGTCTTGTTTATTCCCAACAACGCCAACTGAAGCACAAGCTGGTACTTGTTTTAGAAGCTGTTCAAATAGAGATTTAAATATACTATGGAATGTACCAATAGCTACACGTGAATTATCTGTCGAAAGGAACTTGTTTACCCGCTCCTTCATCTCATCAGCTGCTTTACGTGTAAAAGTAACCATACAAATACTCGAAGATTCAACATTCTCCATCGTCATTAGATATGCAGTTTTAGCACATATAGTTTCCGTCTTCCCGCTTCCAGCCCCAGCAATAATGCGCAAGTTTTTATCCATCGTATATCTTATAGCTTCAACCTGGTCTTTATTGAACGGATTCCCTTTTATTTTTTCTATGTAGTCAAAGAAGTCTTTGTCCACATCCCAGTCTCCAACTTGGTTTTCTTCTGATTTGAAAACATGAATGTCTCCATACTGCTCCCTATAACTTTGCTCAGTTTCACTAAGTGTTTGGTTTTTAATTATTAGTTCTTGGGCTTGCTCTTTAAGTTGTTGAATCGTTTCGCTATTTAATTTTGTTAATTCCTGTAGTTCATTGTTTACTGAATGAAGTTTAGATAAATCTTCATTTCTTAATGTTAGTTCCTTTATTAGGATATACTTTTCATGTTCTAACTGGCTAACTTTACTTTTTAATACATCAAACTCGTTAATAAGCTTATCTCTGTCAGTGAGCTTATTTATTAGCTTTTGAAATGCCATGTTCACTATTCCTTTGCCCTTTTATTTTCAAGCAATCGATAAATAAGTGAGAACCTTCTATTCAAATAGAAACACGTCAATAGAATTACTGTTATAAACAAGGAACTAATCAGAGTAGTGAATATTCCCCCTATAAAGACGGCTAAAATTGTGATTAGCACACTCAGTGGTATTCCAATAAGGAAATACCCTCCAGAAGTTAAAAATGAGTATAGTTTCGAGGTAGAAATATTATCTTCAATTAACTGCTGTATTTTTAGAGGAACTTCTTGCTCAATGATAAAGTTACAGGACTTAAAGCGTCTGTTTTTCAAACCACTATTAATCGTTATATTAACAATTATCTCATTAGAGGGTATTAGATATTTACTTTTCACTTCACTAAA
Source organism: Paenibacillus sp. 05T425 (assembly GCF_056396205.1). Taxonomy (NCBI): domain Bacteria; kingdom Bacillati; phylum Bacillota; class Bacilli; order Caryophanales; family Paenibacillaceae; genus Paenibacillus; species Paenibacillus sp. 05T425. Next base: position 177,086 of record NZ_JBFTLA010000012.1, on the reverse strand, counting down.
ATGAATATTATAGATAGCCTCTCCACTTGGTTTCAAAACTAATGCATTGTCATCAATGTTAAGAAGTTTTGTATTCTCAATCTCTCTATTATTCATCCTTAGAGAGCATTCCATTTTATTTATTATGAATTCTGATTCTTCGCTGTTATGAATCTTTAAAGTCATATTGGATATTTTATCTGTTTCAACTAGAACTTCACTCAAAGTAAATGTTAAATTCTTATCTTTTCCTTCGAAGGCAAGATCTTTATAGATAACTTTATGAAACCATTTCTCTATATCCTTTGGAGAAAAGAGCAAGTAAAAACCAATTTGCAAAAGATAATATCTCCAACTAATTGCTACTACCTCTTCATCAAACTCATTACTCAGTTTTAAGTCTCTACGCATGTCTTCTTTAATCTTTCCAGTTTTACGATACCTACCTTCAAAAAGACTGTAGTAAATGGCGTTTATTATAACACCAGCAAATGCTAACGCTATAATAAATGGTAGTTTTATCAAATTCCATAATGGTATACTCAACATAAAAAACTCCTTCAAATATCGTTATACTCCATTCAGCAATTTCGACATTTTCCATCATTATCCTTCATACATTCAACAAAAAAGACTCTACCGCTGAGTAGAGTCTCATAACAAAATCATTAGCTCATTCTTATTACAAACATATCATCAGGCCTGTTCCTTGATTATGTCTAATAAATCATCGATGTATTTATTACTAATTCAACAAGTGGAAGAGGATTAATGGCGCATATAGAGAAGTTCGGACCGTTCATCGGCTGGAAGCTCGGCAATGAGCGCCTTCATCAGATTCGTCTTCCCCGAGTTCGTCGCGCCGATAATGACGACATTGAAGCTCGCGGATAGCACGGAGAGCAGCATGCTCCGTATTCTCCCGTTGATCGTACGCAGCGCGGGCGCGCATAGCGCTTCCAGACTGAAGCTTCGCACCGTGTAGAAACGAATAGTCAGCGTTGGCGATGAAGTGAAGCCGAAGCCGGTCATCGTCACCCTAGAACCGTCCCGCAGCATGACCTCCGCCCATCGCTTGCGCGGATTAATTCGGTCGTTATTATACAGCACTAAGTTTTGCTGAATTCGCTCGACGTCTCTTACGCTCTCGAAGGAATAAGCGGAAGCCGTTGTCTGGCCGCCCCTCACCTCGAAGATCCGTTTGCCCACGACTTGAATTTCTTCGAGCCCCTCCTTATCTGCAAGCACCAGCTCAAGCACATTAAGTCCGATTACTTCAGCGAACAGCGCTTCTGCCAATGTCTGATACGGCTGCTGCACATCCTCCAGCGTATGAATGCGAAGCCGAATGAGGCGATCCGTTATAACCGCGAGCACCTGCTCCCGCTCTTGAACGAAGCCAAGCACCGCCCGATTAAGCGTCTCCGTATATTGCTTGCGCTCGAACTCGGTCAATCCTTGCGGGGCGCTCAAGTACGACCGTATATCTTCCGCCAGCCGCTGAAATTCGGTCGGCTCATGGTCCGCTTGATGACTAATCCCCTCCGGTTTGTCTGCCATCATACGGGCGGGTCTGACCTGCGCAGCGAATTCGGTTGGCGAGAACTTCCCTTGCCCGGCCGTCATGAACTGCTCCCTCTGCGATGCGTCATTAGCTTGCGATGCCATGGCTGCGTCCTGCCCGGCTTGAAAACGGGGTGTATTCCATGTCGATGCATCAATTGTTTGGCAGGCTCGTCCATCGCTTGCTTGCCTTGTGCGTCACTGCGCAGCCATTCCTCATAGCGCCCGCTATCGAGTTGACTGAACAATGACTCGCCAAGCTTGAACTGACCGAGCGATGTTGTACCGAGCTCTTTGCATATTTCTTTCATTCGATAACCTCCGCTTCCATGCGAATTGTGTATAATAACTGTTTCATATTGATCAGGTGTAACGCCGAACAACGGCGATACTTGATTAATCCAGCGTTTGCCGTCCTCTTGGAAATGCGAAAGCGCTGGCGTCGTCACAAGTATCCGCACATCTGCCATCCGCAGCGCGCAGACCGTAGCAGCATTGTCCCAATAAGCGCTGACATCCAAAATCACGTACGCGAATGTCTCGCGCGCAACGTCCAACAAGTGATTCACTTCCTCCGGCGAGAAAAACTCCGCTTGATCCCTGACCATGTTGCCGAATAAGACATGTAGATTGGGCAGCTTCGTAATCGGACTAGCCGCTCTTCGCAGCTTGTCCGGAGTCAGCGTTCGCGCGATGAGCTCCGGCCTGAGCTTGTCGAGCGACACCTCGGGCTCATCCTCCCCTAGGAAACGATGAAGCTTTGCGCTCTTCAGGTTCATGCAGAAATAGGCAATCGAATCACTGCTTGCCCCCGCCATGCGATAGGCGGTCGCGAAGGAGGCTGCAGTCGTACCGATATTCGGCGTTGTCCCGACGAATGCGGCCAGCGAGGCATCTTGCCGGCTCACGATCCAGCCCCCTCGCCGCCGACCGCATCGACATTTAACGACTCCGGACTATACGCAACAACAACCTTCAGCTTCCCGTCCTTGCACAGCCCGTCGAGCTCCAGCCACTGTTCCTCAGTCATGTTGAGATTCAAATACTCGATCATCCCGTTCGCTTCCCGCCTGGAAGCGTACATCTTCTCCTTATCGCCATCCGCCATCGACATCAGATTCGGGTTGTCCATATTGTCGATTTCGACATTGCCAGACGACTTCACGGAGGCCACGACTATACTCTCGCCGAACAGCCTTCGTGATGCTGTTCCTTCACCGGATGCGTAGAGCAGCACCTTATCACCTGCGCGTATGCCATTCGAGATTGAACGAACATACTCCTTCGGAATTTGGAAGGTCGATTCCGTTGGCTTCGGCTGCAAGTAATAGCTGCCGACCTTCCAATCGAGAATCGGCTCTCCCGCTCCTAGCGGTATGACCGTCTCCTTGCCCTGGACCTCGGCAGCGTCAACCATCATATTTGGCTCCCATGCTGATTCCGGAATATGCTTATAAGTCAGCATATCAGTCGTCAGTCTCTCGCCTGCGCTTATGAAGCGACTTGGCACAACAACCGCAATCGTTCCTTCCCTCTCCATTTGGATTCGCTGCAGTTGATACAGCCCTGCTACGAGCGATGCCGATAAAAGCGCCGCAATCAAGCTAATCCATATATTCCTTCGTCTGTTCATCGCCTCTCCTCCCCCGAGCGCATAAAAAAAGAACGCAGCGGCAGCCCCTCGGCTATACCACATGCGTTCTTCGCAAAACTTGCTCTCATATATGAATTCAACAACCAACTACGCTCATAATAGCAAATGACTGAATATTTTGTCTATCATTATTTTTCCATTTGTTTCTATAAAGGCTTGCGACATAACAAAAACAAGCCATAAACATGGGGAATGTCACCATTCCGTACCCTATTTATGACTTGCTCCTATACTTTTCAAAAATCGATTAAGCCTACACTAATCAACAGTGCATCGTCTACTTTACGCATCGTTTCGTCGTCCAAATGCGTTATTTTGTCGGTCAGACGCTGCTTATCGATCGTTCGAATCTGCTCAAGCAGAACAACGGAATCACGATCAAAGCCATGCGTTGCCGCCTCCATCTCGACGTGAGTGGGCAGCTTCGCCTTTTGGATTTGAGCCGTAATAGCTGCGACGATAACGGTCGGGCTGAATCGGTTGCCGATGTCATTCTGAATAACGAGCACCGGTCGCACACCGCCTTGCTCCGATCCGACTACGGGCGATAAATCCGCAAAAAACACATCTCCGCGTTTTACGATCAAGCTCTACACCCCGCTTACGAGACGGCCAAGCGTATGATCGGCTTCTTCCTCCGCTTGAAAAGCTTCCGAGGCCATGTTCAGGTTAATTTTCGCCATCTCCATGTATCCGCGCTGCATCGACTCACGGATTTGACGTTTTTTGCGCTCCACGAGATACAGCTTCATGGCCTGCCGAATAAATTCGCTGCGGTTAGAATTTTCTTTGGCGACAATTCCGTCAACCTCCTCCAGCAAATGATCGGGCAGGCTAATCATGATTCTTTTCGTATTTTGCACATTGGCCACSGAACTCGCACCCCCAAAACTTTTCCAAAACCTTAATACTCATTATTGCAATATATTGCCGACACTATACTCAAACATATCTATGTCGGCCGTATATCAAATATGCTGTATGTCTTCATGCATCATCCCGGTAGATCAACTGTCATACTACATTCGCTTTAAAGTGCGAAAATCCTTTTGCGTAACCACAAATAACCACATGTAATTTTTGGAAAATGATTTAAGCGAGTGCGTTCGTAATAGCCGTGACCTGTCCGTCCTTAACATAAATCCGTGGAACTCGTGCCGCAATCATGCAGATCAGCTCGTAATTAATGGTCCCTAGCTGGTCAGCAACTTCCTCGGCTGTGATAACAGACGCACCTTGACGACCGATCAGTACAACCTCTTCGCCAGCTTGAACGGGCGCAGGCTGAGCTTCCGTCTGTGCCCCGTCAAGCGCTATCATGCATTGATCCATGCAGATCGTGCCGCGAATAGGCAGACGCACCCCGCGTACGAGACCGTACGCCTTGCCTGTCAGCATACGGCTGAAGCCGTCGGCATAACCGATCGGCAGAGTGCCGATAAGCTCCTCGCCAGAGGTAAAATATCGTGTGCCATAGCTAATGCCCCAGCCTTCAGGCGCCTTCTTCACCATCGAAACTCCGGTCTTTAGCGACAGGACTGGCTCAAGTGCAATTCGCTGGTTATTCACCTCTGCAGAAGGATATAAGCCATACATGCTGATGCCGAGCCTTAGCATCCCGCCCGCCCATTCAGGCGTGTCGATGCCAGCAGCGCTATTCGCTGCATGAATAATAGGGATAGGCAGCTTCTCGCGGCGGACGAACTCCGCAACCTCACTGAAACGATCATGCTGCAGCTTCGTGTAGCTTTTGTCAGCTTCGTCAGCGCGGGCAAAGTGAGTGAACATCCCTTCCACCTCTAGCTGCTCCACGTTAAGCGCCTTCCTAATAAAAGCTTCCGCAGCCTGAGCGCCTACGATACCGAGTCTTCCCATGCCTGAGTCGATTTTGATATGAACCTTCAGCTTGCGGCCTTCGCGATCTCCTTCAAGCTTGGCTGCCGCTTCAATGATATCGTCTCTGAACAAGCTAATCGTCACATCATTATCTCTAGCTGCCTGCAGCCCATCTGCAGGCACAAAGCCGAGCACCAGAATTGGCGTGCGAATGCCGGCATTACGCAATTGAAGCGCTTCATCAAGGAAGGCGACGCCCAAGTAATCAACCCCGGCGCGCTCCGCTTCCCTTGCAATCTCAACGGCTCCATGTCCATATGCATTGGCTTTCACCGATGCCATAAGCCGGCAATCCGCCGGCATCGCTTGCCTGAACGCCTGCAAATTATGATTCAACGCATCTAAATTTATTTCTACCCTCGTCGGGCGATAAAACGATTCCAAGTCGTTCACCTTCTCCTCATCTGACAGCCACAACAGTCCGAGCAGCAAACATCAATAGAAATAATGTTAAACGTTGCTGCTAAGACTGTCAATGAAATGGCATCCAGATTCCACTAGAACGTCTTGGAAATTAAGGTAAGCTGCTTCTTTTACTTATCGATCTCGCCTTGCACGGATTGGGCAATCTTAATCATCTCGGTTTGCGGCAGATTAGCGCTTGTAAGACGGAATTGACTGCCCTCGTACGTCCACGTAAGCGTCTTCTGATCATTATCCGCGGCGTTTGTCAATTCTCCGATCGTGAAGCCTAGATCAACCATATCGCCGGCGACGAGCGAGGTTGCCATATCCTTCGGCTGCGTCTGAATTAGCGTGTAGCTGTATTCGCCAGAGTAACGGTTCATGACGCCTGGGTTGCCGCCGAACACGATATCAATCATGTCTTGCCAAGTCGCGCCTTCAGGCGTGTAAGACGGTCCCATTGCAACGAATGGCGCTTTCGCATCATTTTCCGTTCCAGCCGATGTTTCTTCATCGTCCTCATTCACCGCATCCGGATCGCTGTTATTGCCCGATCCTTCTTGCTCGCCGCCAACGGCGCTATTGTCCGTCGACTTGTCGCCTTCCGTTGCTTGGTCGCCTTCAGCGGATGCATCATCCTCTTGAACCGCCGCATCATCGCCGCTATTCTCAGCCGATGCGTTATCGTCATCCTGCTCAGGGATCGCGACAGTCGGTTCATCGCTGCTTTGGCTCGATGGTGCCGCGTTCATGTTGGCTTCCGTCTCGAACACGCTCTTATCGAACTTCTGTCCGAACTCGAAGGAATCGAACTTCACTTCGACCATGACAGCTGCATTCGTGTCGCTGACTTCTACCTTCGATGGACGATAGTTCGTTTTGTTCAGCCAAATTTTTTGGCGGGCAAGCGAGCCGTTATTGTAGTTGGCCATCACATCGAACACATAATCATTTTCTTCGACCGCGAATTCACGCTGGCCGTCCACGAGAATGCTTTGAACGAGCGTTTGATATAAGTACACTTGGCCTTGATTTTGCGGCCAATCGCTTTGGAAGCGGAATACTTTATTGAGCTTAGGCGTTAATACGAATACGCCGTCATCGTTGCGAAGTACAATTTGGGTAATATCCTTTTCCTCATTCGTCAGCTTAATCCGGTAATAGCTTGGCTTCTGATAAGATACCTCTACCTTGTACGTGAGCGGCTGTTGACTCGTATTCAGCGTCATCGTCCCGCTTCCTTGATAGCTCTCCATACTGTTGACTACTTTGTCGAGATCCTTAATCACGGACTCGGCGTCCTTCGTACCGCAAGCGGCTGCTATTAATGAGAAACATAACAAGATTGCCGCGGTCCATGCAATGCGACGCATGAAATCATCCCCTCTGCACAATGTTTTATAACTGATACCAATCATATGAGGGGACTTGACCAATTATGCGGACTGGCATGTGCTTGACCCATAGAAATTAAATCACATGCAAATAAGTGAAAGGCGCCGAAACCGATTCGGCGCCTTTCTCTTATTTTCCGTTGCGATATTGCTCCGGCGTTGCAAGGACAGACTTCTCAAATACGCGGTAGAACTGGCTTGGCGTTGAGAAGCCCAGTATGAAGCTTATTTCCGTGACCGTATGCGACGTACGCTGAAGGAGCCGCTTCGCTTCCTCTACCCGAAGATGAAGCACGTATTGATAGGGCGAATAACCGGTAGCCGCTTTAAAGGATCGTATAAAATGAAATCTGCTCTGAAGCGCTATGGCTGCCGCGTCGTCGATCTTAATAGACTCTGTGTAATGTGCTCGAAGATACTCCATTGCCTCCATCAAGTGTCTGTCTGAGGGGCTGAACCGGCGTTTCTGCTCTGTATCCAACTGCCGCCTTCCTTCGCCCCCCCACATAAGCTGCTGCAAATCGTCCAAAATACGCGTTTCCGATTCTTGCGCCGCTAACAGCTCTACGTTTGGATGCTCAAAGGCTAAATCCATCCATCTTCGAAAATAAGCTTTGACGATACCGGGTTCGATCCACTTGCGCAGTGCGGCCTCTTCCCGCTCACCAGGGGGAGCGACATGAAATCGATCGCCTCGCGCAATTGCGATAATGACACCCGCGTCATCTCCTATATGGAAGCAGTGGCGGTCACTAGGATGAAGCAGCAACGCTTCCCCTGGCGTTAGCGCTATCTGCTTGTTCTCATGCGTAAAATAGCAGGTTCCGTGCGTCGGAATCGTCATTTGAAAATGTCCTTCATGAGAATGAAGAATATTTTCGAACCGGTTCACGATTTGAACGATCTCAACCTGCGGCAGCGTTAATTGGATCTGCATCGTCTATCACCTATTTCTATCGTTATAGCAAATCGTGCTCAAAGTCCAGCAACTATCGCAACGACGCGAAAGCACGCTTGGCTGTAGTATTAGAGAATCATTTATTTAGAGAGGATGTTCTTAAATGTCACAACGAGTTGCTGTAGCCGCAAGCACAAACACAGCATTCACGATTCTACTCGGCGTAAGCGCTGCGCATCTGTTAAACGATGTGATGCAATCTGTTGTTCCTGCCGTATTCCCATTGTTTCAGCAAAAGCTTCATCTCAGCTTCGCCGAGATTGGCTGGGTCGCGTTCGCGCTGAATATTTCGGCCTCGGTGCTGCAGCCTCTAATCGGATATTACACCGATCGGAGACCCATGCCAAGTCTATTGCCGCTAGGCATGGTATTTACGCTGCTAGGCATGATCGGATTCGCGCTCGCCCCTTCGCTTGCTTACCTGCTGCTTGCATCCGTATTGATCGGCATCGGCTCCTCTGTTCTCCATCCCGAGTCGTCGCGCGTTGCTCACCTTGCCGCGGGCAAAGGAAAAGGCATCGCCCAATCGATCTTCCAAGTGGGAGGAAATACGGGACAAGCGCTAGCGCCTCTTATGGTGGCCTATATCATTAGTCCTCAAGGGCAATACGGTTTTCTATGGTTTACCTTGCTTGCCGTCATCGGAATCGTATTACAAACGAAAATAAGCAAATGGTATCGGCTGCAGATCCGTTCCTCCGCTCCGAAAGCCAAAGCAAAGGTTGCAGCCAAATCTACATTCAGCAAGCCGTTCATCCTGTATGTCATGTCGATTCTCGTTCTAATGTTATTTTCCAAATTCGTCTATCTTGCAAGCATGAGCGGATACTATTCCTTTTATTATATGGAGAAATACGACCTAAGCTTAAAAAGCGCCCAAATGTGCTTGTTCGCCCTTCAATTCGCGGGCATGGCTGGCACCTTCCTAGGCGGCCCTTTGGCTGATCGGTTCGGCCGTCAGAAGGTGATTTGGTTCTCCATTCTTGGCACCGCGCCGTTCTCGCTTCTGCTGCCCTATGCCAGTCCAACCGGCGCAGTCCTGCTGTGCCTTGCAATCGGGCTCATTCTCATGTCGGGCTTCTCCGTCATTATCGTGTATGCGCAAGAAATGCTGCCTGGGCATGTCGGGACGATTGCCGGCTTATTCTTCGGCGTATCGTTCGGACTAGGAGGACTAGGCTCCGTCGTTATGGGCTCCATGATCGACGCCTACGGCGTAGAGCAGATCATCAAAGCATGCGCCTTCCTCCCTCTGCTTGGGCTGCTGGCGCTGCTCCTGCCTAAGGATTCTGTCCTTATGCAGAGAAGCTCCTAAACAAGCTCCCCCCGTCAGACGTCGCATCTCCTCCCCGCCTTAAGCCCAGTTCCCAAAACCGACCGTGGACTGTTACGAAAGCTTCCTCGGCTCTTTACAATAAAGGTATAGCTGAGAGGCAGAAAGGAATGGTTAACCATGAAAAAACTGTTTCGTTCAACAACGGACAGCAAACTATCGGGACTTTGCGGAGGAATTGGCGAGTGGTTGGGCATTGACCCTACAATTGTACGACTATTAGTCGTGATCGCATCGTTCTTCAGCTTCGGAGCAGTGGCTGTCATCTACTTAATCGCCACGCTGGTTGTTCCAAAAGCAAACCAAGATTTCAGATTCGTAGATCACTACTAAAATTAACGGATAATAAAAGGAGAGCTGATGAAGATGGGAATTTTGCAACGCGTAGTTAGCATGACGAAGGCTGCGGCCAATGAGATGTTGGACAAGATGGAAAATCCGGTTATGATGCTGAATCATTATTTACGTGACTTGGACGAGGAAATTGCAGGGGCTGAGCGCGCTTTGCCGCAGCAGCAAGCACAAGCCCGCATGCTTCAAGCGAAGCTTACAGAGCTCAATGAGCAGGTTGCTTATTACGAGGGCAAAGCGATTCAAGCGGCTTCGGAACAACGTGAAGCGGATGCTAGGCTCGCTCTCGAGGCGAAGCTGCTGTACATGGAGCAAGTGGAAGAGAAAACACGCTTGTTGCAAATTGCAAACAATGCCGCTGCCGAGCTTGCGCTGCGCATCGAGACTTTAAAAGAAGAGAAGACGCGCCTGCAAAGCAAGCGCACGGAGCTGATTGCCCGCGTTAGACAAAACGGCGGTGTTGCCGGCGGACCGTCATCGCAGTCGCTCCAAGGCAGCGAAGCTTCGAGAGGGTTCGATCGAATCGAGCAAAAGGTAATGGAGTGGGAAGCTCAGCGAGATCTGTCCAAAAGCAATTACCCATCGTCGTCAATAACGCAAAACCATGCATTTGAACAACAGAACGAGCTGCGCAACGCGAAGGTCGATGAAGAACTGAAGCGTCTGCTAGAGAAGAAATCCGTTACTACCGGCTAAGTTCGTTCCGCATAACCGTTACGGCTTTACCTCCAAGAAACCGTCTTGCTTTCGGCAAGGCGGTTTATCTATTATACTAGCTTATAATCCCAAACCCGAAAGGATGGTTTCATCATGTTCACGCGTCCCGCAAGCGACGAATATATTCCTTACCAGAATCAATACATAAGTCTTGTACCCGAGGGTAACATTATTGAGCTGCTAGAACGTCAACAGACCGATACGGTCAACTACTTTTCTTCACTGAACGAGCAGCAAGCCTTATACCGCTATGCTGCGGACAAGTGGAGCTTGAAGGAAGTGCTCGGGCATATCGCCGACACGGAAGCCATTATGAGCTATCGACTGCTTCGCATTGCCAGAGGCGACCGGACGGCACTGCCCGGTTTCGAACAGGATGATTATATAGAGCCCGCGTCCTTCGACACCCTATCGAACGAAGAACTCCTGGAGCGTTATACAAGCATTCGCCGTTCAACCTTGTCTCTGCTTCGCACATTGCCGATTACCGCACCTGCAAGACGCGGTATCGTCAATAACCATGAGATGTCTGTCAATGCGCTTGCGTATGTTATTGCCGGCCATGAGCTGCATCATATGAATATTATCCGCGACAGATACAACGCCTAGCTCCTCCACTATAACAAAGCAAGCCCCAGTCGCGATCAAGCGACTGGGGCCTACAGCATTTAACTTTTAACTTTTAACTTATTTCTGAACGTTGTAACGTGCATAAGCTTGTAGCAAGTCCCCCCGCGGTGATCGTCATGAGCGAGAGAAAGAAGCTGTCGCCCGGGAGTATCCATTCACCGATGCTGATGATGAGCAAGTCGATAATTAACACGATGATGCCAACATTAATCTTGATATACTCGGATAAGTATTCCGCGATCAAATCCATTCCGCCCGTCGATACATGCTGCCTGAGCATAACGCCGATGCCCGTTCCGATCGCCAAGCCGCCAACTACGGCTCTTGTGAACGGCGTCCATTCAATATAGTAGCTGAAATAATATTGATACGGCTCCATGAAATCGATCACATAACTGGATAGCAATAAGCCGCTTACGCTAATATAGAGCAGCTCGCGATTGTAGAACCATGCAAGCACGAAGATCGGTATGCTGCACAACAGCATAATCAACCCAATCTTGATATCGAAGACGTAATTGATGATGAGCGCAACGCCAATGATGCCGCCATCCAGTATACCGAGCGGCACAACGAAAAAATTGATTCCGATAGCGATGAGTATGCTGCCAATAACGATGGCCCCGATCTTTTTCAACGAAAACATATCCACCAGTCCCCTATAATAGCCTGTCTGATATATATGTTCCTCTGGGGCTTGTCATGATCGATTAATTGGAATGGATTGGATATTCGCTTCCAAGGAAACGAATTAGTGCTGCAGTCGTACATAAGGAGTGTCTAACTATATGGTTAGACCTAACGCTCCAAGGTAGAAATGGATTATACTTAACCTATGTGAACGACGACAACATTTCAACTGATGGGAGGAATACATATGAAATACGAGGTGCTGTACCAAGGAGCGTTCGCGCTTCTGAGGGTAGGACTTAATCGGGGCKAGAAAGTGAAAGCCGAGTCCGGCGCAATGGTATCGATGTCGCCAACGATCGATCTGACTGGCACGGTCGACGGCGGACTAATGAGAGGTTTCGGAAGAATGCTTAGCGGGGAAAAGTTCTTCTTCCAAGAAATGACCGCTGCAAGGGGAAATGGAGAGGTGCTGCTCGCCCCTACCGCAATGGGCGATATTCAATCCATCGAGCTTGACGGAAGCTACACGCTCAATGTGCAGAAGGACGGCTTCCTAGCCGGCTCGGACAGTATTCAGGTCAATACGAAAATGCAAAATCTCGCGAAAGGCTTGTTTTCCGGCGAAGGCTTCTTCATCGTCGAGATCAGCGGCAGAGGCACTGTATTCCTCTCCTCGTACGGCGCCATACATGCAATTAATCTTGCTCCAGGCGAAGAGGTCATTGTCGATAACGGGCATTTGGTCGCATGGCCGAGCTATATGCAGTACACGATTGAGAAGGCATCGAAGGGCTGGTTCTCCAGCATAACGAGCGGCGAAGCACTCGTATGCAGATTCCGCGGCGAAGGCGTAATCCTTGTCCAAAGCCGTAATCCGGCAGGCTTCGGCAACTGGGTGAAACAATTCATACCGGCAAGGTAGAACGGTTATCGCCGTCCTTGCAGCGGTGTAGCGCGTTTCATTCGCGGCATTTTCGATTATACTAATGCTGAATACGGCAGAGGAGCTTGGGCGAACCGGCTTCTCTGCCCTTTTTTTATCGAAATAGGCTGTAGGGAAAGGGTGCTTACTTACGATGTCGATCAAACCAATCGGAACCATCGTTCAATTGAACAGATATCCTGTCAAATCTCTCGCAGGCGAGAGCTTGTCTTCGAGTCAAGTCGATACTCACGGCCTGTATGGCGACCGTGCGCGCGCCTTCATAGATGAGACGAAGGAAGGCTGGGATCGTTATTACACCGCCCGCAATTATGCGGGGATGCTTGAATATAAAGCAAAGCTTGTTGGCGAAGGCACAGCGCACGCTTTCCCTGAGGTCCAGATCACAGGCCCAGACGGCCGCATTCGTGAATGGAACGATGAGCTGTTAGCTGAGATTGAATCCCATTCGAAAAACAAGCTCACCATGCTGGAGTATGCACCTGACCGTGATGGCGTGCTGGCTGTAGATAGCGACGGCATACTTATTATTACGGATCGGTCGCTGCGTTTGCTTGAGGACGCTTGGGGCAAGTCGTTGGACTACCGACGCTTTAGAGCCAATATTGTGATAGCCGTCAACAATGATGCAGGTCATGAACGCGAGTGGATCGGCAAACAACTGCATATCGGAGATATAAGACTGCAAGTGAAATCCGAATGCGACCGCTGCTCCATGATTACGATCGATCCTGATCGGCTGGAGAAGGATAGCTCGTTGCTGCGAACCGTGAATGAGAAATTCGGTCTGAACTTTGGCGTCTATGCTAATGTAGAGCAGACCGGCACACTGTCAATTGGCGACGCTGTATTTGTAACGAATTAACCGTCCGACAGGACATACGCGAAGCGGACGACTACTGGCGATGGACTAGCTGTCCGCAACGATTTGCTGCTGTACAAGCTTATAATATAGCGCATGCGATTCCATAAGCTCCGTATGCGTTCCTTGGCCTGTCACTTCCCCCTTCTCCAGCATAACAATCCGATCGGCGCCGCGTATCGTCGACAGCCGATGAGCGATCACGAGTGTCGTCCTGCCTTGCATCAGCGCTTGCAGCGCTTCCTGCACCAGTTGCTCCGATTCACTGTCCAGATGTGCCGTCGCTTCGTCAAGCAGCAAGATATCGGGATCGCGTAAGATCGCTCTGGCAATGGCTAAGCGCTGTCGTTGGCCGCCGGACAGCTTGATGCCCCGCTCGCCTACTTCCGTATCAAACCCGTCCGGAAGCGAAACTAAGAACGAGGTCAAGTTCGCCTGCTTGATCGCCTCCCTCAGCTTGTCTTCCGCTTCGAGATCCAGCCCGTAGGTCAAGTTATGCCGAATCGTTCCGGCCATCATCGGACTATCCTGCGAGACATAGGCGATTCGTCCGCGCCATTCGTCCAACGGCATGTCGGCAATCGGCTGCTCACCATACGTAATGAAGCCCGAGCTTGGCTCATAAAACCGCTCGATCAACGAGAACAACGTTGTTTTTCCCGTGCCGCTTGGCCCAACGATGGCCGTCGTCTTTCCTGGCTCCACTCGCAGCGAAAGCGATTGAAGCAAGGGGCGGTCATGCGTATAACCGAAGCCCACATTTATAAACTCGATTGGCTGTTTATTTGCCGATAAAGTCGCAGCTGCTACGTGTTTGTTGATGCTTTCCAATACCGCTTCCGATTGTTCCGGCTGTTCATCCAGCAGCTCTTGCAATCGCTCCGATGCGCCCATCGCTTTCTGAAACTGCGTGAAAAACGAGGCCATCTGCGTGAAAGGCATCACGATTTGGAACATGTACAAAATAATAGCAACCAATTCTCCGCCGCTTAGCGACCCTTGCGCAACCCGTACGCCTCCGTAACCGATCAGCACTACAAGAATTAGCAGCATGACCGACATCATAAGCGGAGATACAATTGCTACGATCTTCGCTTCTTGCAGACCGAATTGGAGCAGCCTATTGATGCGGAAGCTGCCTTGCCGCTTCTCCAAAGGCTCGGCTAGCGATGCCTTTACGAGCCGAATATCGGATAACACGCGTCCTAGATCGCCTTGGAACAACGCCGTCTCATCTTGCATCGACTTGGAAACCTTGAACATCTTCGACCCAAGCGGCCATAAGATCAGCAGGGCAGCCGGTACTGCTACAAGCATGAGCAGCGTCATACGCCAATCGATAGTCAGCAGCAGAATAACGCCTCCGATAACCGAGATAATGCCTCCCAAAAACGATATAACATGTCCAATGATAAAGTCTTTAATGACGTTCGTATCGTTCGTAACGCGGCTCATCGTCTCTCCCGAGCTGTTCCGGTCGAAGAACGGAACAGGCAGCTTCAATACCCGCTGCCACACCTCCCGCCGCAAGCCGCTTATGATGCATTGGCCGATATAGGACATCGTATAGACCGAGAAACCTGACATCGCCGTTTGCGTCAGAAATACCGTCCCCAGTACGGCAATCGTTACCGCCCGCAAGCTTGAGGCTGACAGTTCTTCGACCATATCCATCGTAAGCAGCGGAATCGTAAGCGATAGAGCCGTTTCTCCAATTCCCAGCAGCATGGCGGCTGCAATCAGCCATGTTGCTGGCTTATGCTTCGCAATGAGCTGAACAAATTGTCTGACGTTCATACCAGCTCCCCCTGTCGTCTCGGGTTCCATCTTTCCCTTATCCTTCACTGCTCTCACCTCCGGTAATCGACTTAAGCGCCTCGATGTGCTCGAACACTTTGGCGAAATAAAGTTCTTCTTCCTGCGTAAAAGCGTTCGGGAATAAGAACGGATCGACCATCCCTTCCCTCTCACCCAACTCTTGAAGCTGAGCGCGTTCTTGCTCCGTAAGCTCGCCCATTATCGGAGCTAGCAGCCCTTCCAGCATAGCAACCAGCTCGCCCCCCTTCTCCATGACCTCCGTCTCTGTCGGGTCCTTGCCTTGTTGATGGAGCTCCTTCAACTGCAGCAATATGGCAATCATCGTCTTCTCCTGCTCCAGACGAGCTTCCTTGGACATGCCTTTCATAAAGATAGCTTCGACGACGGAGGCTGGCATTTGCTGCGACAGCCACTCCTTCTGCACTTCCTCATTCTGAATGCTGTGAATGAATACAAGCAGCATGTTGCTGTCAACCTTGCCCGCTCCATCCAATAGCTTCTGCATACGCGAGATCGTCTCCATCACCCGTTCAAGCTGCCTCTGCTTCTGCTGCAGCATTTCATACTGCGAAGCCAACGAGTGCTGCAGATCGACCTCCGGCTTCTCTAGATAGCTTCGAATCTCCTCCAATGAAAAATCCAAATATTTAAGCGTTAATATTTTTTGCAATTGGAACAGGTCTTGTTCGGTATAAAAACGATGGCCGTGCTCGTTGCGGCTAGACGGCGCGAGCAGCCCTTTGCGATCGTAATATCGAAGCGCCCTTTCTGTTACTCCTGTCAGCTTCGCGAAAGCGCCTATACCGTACTTCTGATTAGACTTCATACTTTGTTCCATTTCCGCACCTCCTGCCTTAAGTGTAAGACTTGACGTAACGTCAAGAGCAATAGATAATAGGTAGAGATATCGACAAATTTTTCTAAACGGATGTTGAACAGATGTCTATTAATCTACTATTCTAGCGAAAAATAGGACAAGTATCGTAGTATTTTTAATAAATTAGGGGGATTTTAGCAAAAAAGGGATTGTAATAAAGTTTGTTCCCGCTATAATAAGCATGTGAACGTTGTGTGACAACGTTAATCAAACTTAAGGGAGCGAATCAATTGGATTACAACAATCAGCCGCAAGTCAATCCTTACAACGGAGGGTACAATCCGAATCAGCAAGTATCGCCGGTAATCAGCGTTAAGGACTGGATGCTGCAAATGCTTATTCTCATCATCCCTATCGTCAACATCATCATGATGTTCGTGTGGGCATTCGGAGAAGGCAATCCTACTAAACAGAACTACTACAAAGCTGCTCTCCT
Organism: Paenibacillus sp. 05T425; assembly: GCF_056396205.1. Taxonomy (NCBI): domain Bacteria; kingdom Bacillati; phylum Bacillota; class Bacilli; order Caryophanales; family Paenibacillaceae; genus Paenibacillus; species Paenibacillus sp. 05T425. The sequence goes on along the minus strand of NZ_JBFTLA010000012.1, from coordinate 160,637 downwards.
GTGGGCATTGATTGTGACTATTCTTTATTTCTTGGTTTTTGTGTTGATCGTGGGCATTTTCTCTGCTTCACTGGGAGCCTAGTTGACCTTCTCTCTACATACCAATCCATTATAGCAACAGCGACAGGAAGGTGCAGTCCGTACCTTCCTGTTGCTATTTTGGCACAATACATGTACTCTTTAGGAGCTTATGAAAGCTCTGATTCATCTAAATGAAGGAGAACCGCATGTTTAAGAAAAAGGAAGCATTGAAACTAAAATCAAAAGCTAAAGGCAACATCCTCATGCTCGAACGGAGCTTCGACGCGCCGCGGGAGCTTGTGTTTCAAGCGTATACGGAAGCGGCCCAGCTCGTACGCTGGTGGGGGCCAAGGGACTGGAATCTTACGTTATGCAATGTCGACCTCCAGCCAGGTGGGGCTTGGCAATATTGCCTGGAATTCAAGGATGGTCAGACGAAATCATGGGGCAAAGCGATCTATCGCGAAATCGCAGCGCCGGACAAGCTCGTCTATGAGGATTATATATCCGACGAGAACGGAGTCATCGAAGCTAACGACGGTTTGCTCGTAACCGTCACGTTCGAAGACGTTCAAGGCAAGACCAAGCTGACTAACCGTGTTGAATTCGTTTCGTCGGGCGCGCTGAAGCGAACCGTGGAGATGGGACTCATTCCGAGCATGGATCAGACTTGGTCTCGGCTAGCCGAGCACCTGCGCGGTCTTCAAGCGTAAGGATTGTGTTCGTACGCTTGGAGGGAAAGTAAGCATACAAAAAACCGTTCCTTGCTCAGATGGCGGATATTCTCGCCACTTGTCAAAGAACGGTTTTTTTTACGTAACTGCGCGCTCGAACGAAATAACTGGAAATTGTACCGTTATTATTGCTGTTCAAGCCTGTTTTTATCAAATAGCTGGAATTACTCCCGTTAATCTTCCCGTATTCTTAATAGCAGGCAGATAGGATTGAAATTAACATGAGGATTTCCCGTTATTCACTAATTGTTTGGTCATTCCCTAAAAAATAACGGGAGAAAATCCTCATAAATGACTAACCCGCAGGCTGGTTGCTGCTACACCGTACGGAAACGATAGACACGGCTAGCGTAATCACCGTGGAACTGCGGCAACTTAAGGCCGGCATGCATCAGCTCATCGCCGCCGTATGCGCCTTCCTCGCCAACCAGCTCATAATCGCGGTTCGGATCAAGGCCCTTCAGACGGAAGCGGTTCAGCTTCGGATACGGCTCTTGAAGAACGGCAGCTAACACAACGAATGCCTCGCTCTTATCCTTCGCTACGAACATCCATGCCGTCTCGTTCCCCTCGAACGGGCTAAGCAAGCGGTAGAAGTCGCCGAACTGTACCAGATGACGCACTTCCTTATACAGCGCCACTTGCTCTTTAACGGTTTCCTTTTCTTGTTCCGTAAATTTCGTCAAATCCAGCTCGTAGCCGAAGTTGCCCGAGAGTGCGACATTGCCGCGCGTCTCAAGCGACGTGATTCGGCCTACCTGATGGTTCGGTACTGCCGACACATGCGCGCCCATTGCGCTTACCGGATACACAATGCTTGTACCGTATTGAATTTTCAGACGGGAAACGGCATCGGTATTGTCGCTCGTCCATGTTTGCGGCATGTAATACAGCATCCCCGGATCGAAACGTCCGCCTCCGCCCGAGCAGCTCTCGAACAAAATATGCGGGAATGCGCTTGTGATCTTCTCAAGCACTTCGTACAAACCAAGCATGTAACGGTGTGCCGTCTCGCGTTGGCGTTCCGCCGGCAGAAGCGCCGAGCCGATCTCGGTCATATTGCGGTTCATATCCCACTTCACGTAGGTGATCGGCGCGCTGGAGAGAATATCCGAAATGACGCGTACGATGTACTCGCGAACGTCAGCACGGCTTAGGTCAAGAATAAGCTGCTGGCGGGCTTGCGTCCGTCTGCGCCCATCAATATGCAGACACCAGTCCGGATGATMGCGGTAGAGCTCGCTCTCCGGCGAGATCATCTCCGGTTCGAACCAAAGTCCGAACTGCATATCAAGCTTCTTCACGCGGCTAACGAGATCCTCAAGACCGTTAGGAAGCTTGTTGCGGTCAACGAACCAATCGCCCAGCGATGTCGTGTCATTGTCACGTTTGCCGAACCAACCGTCATCTAGTACGAATAGTTCGATACCCAGCTCTTGTCCGACCTTTGCAATCGATTCAATCTTGTCTGCGGTGAAGTTAAAGTACGTTGCTTCCCAGTTGTTGACGAGAATTGGACGTGTCTGATCGCGGAATTGGCCGCGAATCAGCCTAGAGCGATATAAATCATGGAAGCTGCGCGACATGCCGCCAAGCCCCTGATCAGAGTGAACGAGAACGACCTCCGGTGTCTGGAACTGCTCACCCGCTTCCAACTGCCAGTTGAAGTCGAATGGATTGAGGCCCATGAACAGCCTAGCCGAATGGAATTGATCGACTTCGACGCCGGCAATGAAGTTGCCGCTGTATACGAAGCTTGCTCCATACACATCACCATGATCCTCGTCGGCTCCTTCAGCTAGCAGCGCGATGAACGGATTTTGCACATGGCTGCTTGAGCCTCTGCGGCTCTCTACAGATTGCATGCCAGGCTCGAGCTTGCGCTTGTGCACGTAACGCTCGCGTGTCCATGCACCCGATAATTGCAGCATTTCGAACCGATCATGCGCGAAGTCAAGACTCATGCTAAGCGCCCGTTGCAACTGCAGTGTTGAACTGCCATTGTTCGTAATCATTGCCGAGCGAGTAATCGCGTCGAAGTTCTCAAAGACGGTATAGGAAAGAACGACAGTGAGTCCCGATAGCTCGTCTTTCAATGTTATTTCCAAAGTTTGCGCCTCGTCGTCTTGCTCCGTGTATACAGAAGGCAATCCAGTTAGCGCCGGCTTGCCGCTGCGAATCGTATGGGATTCGTAGCTTAGCTCCGTAACAGTCGAACCGTTCGGCAGCGCAACTTGAATAGCAGGTGTCCGGAAGTCGGAGCTTCCGTAAGTCGGATATTCCTGCGGCAGCGTATCGAGCGACAACGAAAGCTGGCTTAGATCCGTGCTTGGACTGAACGATGCGCGCTCTTTAAGCTCAAGCAATCGGTCCAGTTGCAGGCCGCGAACCTTCTTGCCCCAATACAAGTGCGCAGGGAAACCTTGCTTCGTTAATTGAATGACATAGCTCGTATCCTTGGATTGCAAATGGAATAATGCTTTCTGTTCATCATAATGAATAGACATCGTAATATCCCCTAACCTATTAATGTAATTTCGTTAAATCGTGACCGCAGCTTTCCCTTACCATCAATGTCGTATTGACCCTTACATGAACGGCTGCCTCGCGACCTTCAATACGCTCCAGCAGCAGCTGCGCTGCTGTTCTGCCCATCTGCTCGGTATGGGCGCGAACGGTCGTAAGCGGCGGATTCAAGTAGGCGGACAGCTCTATATCGTCGAATCCGATGACCGCCATCTCCTCCGGGACCGATACTCCTCGCTCATGCAGGGCGCGCAAGGCGCCGACTGCCATCGGATCGCTTGCAACGAAGCAAGCTGTTGGAAGCTCCGCTTGATCCAGCAACCGGTTCATTGCGTCATAGCCGCCGCCGGTTGACCAATCTGCAGTAATCGCAAATTCAGGACGATACAAGTCTCGCTCTTGCATGAGCAGCTCGAAATGATAGCTGCGGGGATCGAGAATTACCTGAACTTGCTGCGTTTGCTGCCCTAGCGAATGGACACGTTCTTCCCCGCCGATTAAAGCGATCCTCGTATGGCCAAGCGTGAATAAATGGCCAAGCACGTCCTTCATCGCTTGTTCGAAATGGAGATTGACCGAATCGCAATCGTGAGGAGGCGTGCTATGGTTCAGAAACACGATCCGGTCGCGATGCGCATAGAGCGAATTGACATCCTGATCGTTAATCGAACCGATGACAATGAGACCGTCCAACTCGTGCAAAGACTGCCATTCAGCACGAGCATTACCGCGAAGCACCTTTACAATCGAGAGGCCAAGCTCTTCGCATCGCGTCTCAATTCCTTTGCGTATGGAAGAGAAATAGGGATCGTTATGTTCATCCTCAATCGATGACCACATAAGCAAACCTACTTGCTGCCTCGACAGCAGCTCTTCTTTCTTCATTCGACGCAATCGGGACGGCTTATATTGGAGCTGTTCGGCAATGCTAAAGATGCGTGATCTCGTCTCTTCACTGACGGATAAAGTCATATCGTTATTAAGTACCCGAGATACGGTGGCAGCGGAAACACCGGCTTCTTGCGCAATCTGTTTGATCGTTGCCATGTTCCACCTTCTATTTAGTTAATAAATTTACTAAACGTTACAATGCCTATTTTAGCAAATGAGCGCTTTCATGACAATACCGCCTGCAACATTCGCATGCCGATTACGTCTGACATCATACAATAACATTCATGAATAACCAGTTGAGGTGATTATGATGATAAAGAAACTGTTGTTTGCCTTCGCGCTAACCGCACTCTTAATAGGGTGTGCAGCTAATGGCGGCAATATCAATTCCAATGAGAACGAGCCGACAACAAGCCCAACAACTAGCCCGGCAGTCAGCGAGACCGAAGCTCCGCCCCCAACAACCTATGCGACAACCCATGAGGCCGCAGATGCTATTATTCAAGCGCTTAAAGACAAAGATCTAACGATGCTTGCTTCGCTCGTTCATCCGGTCAAAGGGCTGCTATTCTCTCCTTATGCCCATATTGATCAAGCATCCGCGCTCACCTTTCAGGCAGATGCTCTGCCTGCACTGACCGATGCGACCATTCATACTTGGGGTGCTTATGACGGCTCCGGCGAACCGATCGCCCTCACCTTCGCGCAATATTACGATAAGTTTGTCTATGACAAACCGTTTATCGAAGCAGAGACCGTTGGCGAAGACGAGATTATCGGCCATGGCAATACGCTCGTCAATATAAAGGATGTATTCCCTGATAGCTACACGGTTGATTATCATTTCAGCGGCTTCGATGCCCAGTACGAAGGCATGGATTGGGAAAGCCTTATCCTTGTGCTCGAGCAATATGAAGGCGCTTGGTATGTGAGCGCAATCGTTCATTCACAGTGGACGATCTAAGGTAAAAAGAAACGGCTGGCTTAAAGGGGCACTCCTCCCTCTAAGCCAGCCGTTCTTCTTTTATTTCGATTGCAGAAATTTCTCCAATTCATCTGTCTTATATGTCTTGTAAACCAGTTTCTCATTATCAAATACGAGAAACGCCGGGAACGCCTTAAGCGCGAACTCGTCCTTTACATCGACAAGCTCATTTGCTTTCGGATCATATTCCATCAACGAAAGCCCCCCTTGCAGGGCGTTATGGAGTTCTTGCTCCATGTTGCTGTCAACATATCGCTCGCTGGCATCTTGCCCGCTTATGACAACGGTGTAAAGCCGGTCATTGCCTGGGGCAAGCAGTCCCATACGCTTATATTTCTCTTGAACTGTCATCTCCAAGACAACAAGCTCATCTATCTTATCATTGCTTGGATCTGGCGGATAAATCCGCAATTTCTGGCCGCGTTTTATGGCTGCAAGCTCGACTTTCTCTCCTGTTTCATTGCGAACGACAGTACTGTTCGTCAGTTGGCCGTGATATTCCATTCCCCAATCATTCCGAACCTGACCTTTATCGTTCCGATGCGCCCACTCCGAAATGTCGACGATGACCTTTCCTTGTTCGTGATCCACTCTTGAAAAGTGGCCAATTAAAACATTATCCTTATATCCGCCTTGTCCTCCGTCGCAGCCTGCCGCAAGCAAGATTAGCACGATCAATAACATGACGGCAACAGCATATCGGCCTCCGATTAATCGCTTCATGGCAATCCCCCTCTATTTTCCATATTAGACGGGGCGCAATCTCTATAGGTTGCTTCATCGATCAATAAACTTGCTTATCTCGTCGTTGACCTCATTCCGCTGCTCCCACATCAATCCATGACCGCTGTTATACAGCCAGATTAAGCGTGAATTGGCAATCCCCTCATGCAGCGCTTCCGCCAGCGGCGGCTTGCTAATCTCGTCATGAATGCCTTGCAGGATCAAAGTAGGCACTTTAATCCAAGGCAAGTCGCCGAACAATACCTCGTCCCTTAACGACTCCAGCACCGCTGCTGTCGAGTAACCTGCTGCCTGGAGATTCATCTGAAAAAACCAATCCGCGAGCGGTTCGCCGACATTCTGGTAAAAGAACATATAAGTGAGATCCTGCAGCATTCGCGGTCGATTATTATACGTCGCATCGATAAGCTTATTCACATCAGCCTTCTCCAGCCCATACGGGAAATTCGGACGACGCGTGAAGCTAGGCGCGGCGGCGGCGAGCAGTACGAGCTTCTTCACGCCGTACCCTTGGTAACGCGCCATATAACGGATCGCAATCGCCCCGCCGACCGAATGTGCGACCAGCACGAAGCTCCGCAGTCCGAGCGCTTCGACGACACAGCGAATATCGTCCGCCAGCCGATCGTAGCTATACCCGTCCCACGGTTTGTCGGATTGACCGAAGCCGCGAAGGTCGATACCGATACAACGATAACCCATTGCCGGCAGCACGTTGAACTGATACTCGAACAGCTTATGGCTCGCCGGCCAGCCATGAATGAAGAAGATCACTTTGCTGCTGGACGGATTCACGTCCTCCACATAGATCTTCACATCCGTCTCCACTTCCACAAAATATCCCATCCCGATTCCTCCCTAGGCTCAATCCTCAATACAATCAGAATACGCATCTTGCCGGCAATGGGTGATGGCCTAATCGTCTATAGCAAACCAAACTTACAATGGATATAATTAACAGTAGGTTTCAACATAACCATTGCGGGGAGGCTTTTGAAAAAAAAATGAGTAAGACAACCTATGATCAGTTTGTCGAGCAAGTTATCCGCTATCGCATATTTCCATTCTCCGATCTCGTAGCTGGATATCCTTCACTTACCGCTGCAACAGCCGATAATGAATGGCATTCGGGCACAGAGCTCGATCCTTGGCTTTGGCGCACTCGCATCGTGAAGGATGGTTATGCAGCGTACGGGAAATTTTTCGGTACGAAGGCCTCCTTCATTCATGTCGATGCCTTTCCGCTTGTTCGGTTGTTACTATCGGGTGGAACATCGGTAGAAGAGAGGTATCGGGACGGGCTATTATCGACACATGCCTATAGGCTGTACGAGCTTATCCGTGAGGCAGGCAACATAGATACAAGGCAATTGCGGAAAGCAGCTAGGCTTGATGCGAAGGAGCAGAAGAAGGATTACGAGTCCGCGCTCGTTCAACTCCAGAACTTCGGAGACATTGTCATTACCGGAGCGAAAGAAAGCGATCATGACGGAGGCTGGAGCAGCATGTGCTACGAAACGTCAGACTATTGGCTCGAGCAGCTTCAGGACAAGCTTCCGCTAGCGGATCCATCAATCGAGCAGGCCAAGGAGCAGATTCAAGCAAGTCTTCACGAGTTATGTACGACGGACAAGTCGTATAGCTATTTTGCCAAAAAACTTAAACTAAACGCCTAAGTCCGCGGACTTAGGCGTTTCATTATTCCATCTACGATCACCGCCAGCATAATGCCAATGCTATATCTGACTAAATCAACAAACAGAAATCCGTGGCCAAGGACCAAAGCGCCAAGGGTCGTATCTCTGATCTCATTGATCCAATTCGCTTGATAGAGCTGACTGAACTCAATGCCGAAACAAATGGCCGTGCTTATGACGACCGCCCATCCTACCATCTTGTTCACCCACAAGCATCGAACGCCGCAATAGATCATGCACGCCCACAGCCCGTCTCCAAAATGGTCCGATACGAATGGAGGAAAAGCAGCCGAATAACGTCTGACGCCAAGGCCCGCAGCAATTAGAAAGAGAATAGCTGCTCCATAATAGAGTCTAGCTTTCATCGTTCTCGTTATCGACTAACAGCTCTTTAATGAACGCCTCAGCGCCAGCCTCCGTAATCTCGAACGTGATTTTATGGATTGTGCCATCCCTCTTGACGAAAAAATTAGTTGGGATAGCCGATATCATGTACTGTGCGGACACCGTACCATCCTCATCAAGCAAGGCCGGCATTTGGATGTCGTACGCATCCAAAAACGCTTGTGCTTCCTCTACCGTATCTTCCGTCCTGACGTTAACGGATATGATCTCGACCTCATCCTTATACTTCGCATAGATGCGGTTTAATGACTCTGCCTCGTCATGGCAGCCCGGACACCATGAAGCCCAGAAGTTAATCAGTTTCGGCTTGCCCGACGATGCGGATACCGGGGTCATATTGCCGTTCATATCCATCAATTCAAAGTCGATCATGCGATTGCCGTACTGTTCCGACATGACGGTCTCAAGCGGCGCAGATTGCAACACGAACCGAAGGACCAGAAACACGCCAACGACAATCCCCGTCGTTACGAGCAAGCCCGCGATCGCCGCGAGCAGCTTTTTCTTCGTCACCTTTAGCGGCCCCGCTTCTTATCGATTTTTGTTCAGTATGACATATTGTACGGAATGATCCTGCACGCTAATAAACTTGACTACCAATGAAATTTTGTTGTCTTCGTTAAGGTTGCGCCAATAAAATTCAGCCGTTTCTTCTATTGAATCAAAAATCGGCACCTCCATAGGCTCACCAAGGAACGGCCGCAGTACGCCTTGCTCCTCCGCCCTATAGGTATGTATGCAATGCCCTATTCCTGGCGTAAAGGAACTATAGTGATAGAAATTGCGGATACAGACGGACGGATCGTTGTTATTTGACTTTAAGATCGAGACGCTGTAACGGCGCTCATGAGTGTCGATCACACCTGAAATCCGAGGCGTGTAATGCGGCGGGTCGGGCTCGTACTGTCTCTTTTTTAACGCGTCCTCGAATGAAATCCCTTGCGTAAATCCGTCATATAACGTGTCTGTCTGATCACCATTCGATACGATATGCTGCTCCCCGCACACCTTAATCGGGTAATAGATGATCAAGGAGGGGTCCTCGAGCTTCGCTGGATCATAAGCCGCGTTCCTCACGCTCTGCCCGTTGAGCTCGAACACACGATTGCGGCTATTGTCGCTTCTTCCCATGATCCAATAGATTTGCGCGTAATATTGTCCTGAAGGTGTCATTCCAATTGCCAGGGTTCTTCCGGGATATGGATTTGCAAAAAGCTGCTGTTCGAACAAAGTCATTCTGACCTTCCACCTTTATATGTTTTTATGATTTATTTATCATAGCTTTCCTTTGTACTAAAAGAAATACCGACTTCTAGTAGACGGTATTTCCTGTTCGCTATTGGTTATGGTGCAAATAAATTTCTACAAAACGCGCCGCTGGCACGGGAGGGCTGTAAATATAGCCTTGTACGGCATCGCAATTATGCTCGCGAATAATGCTGAGTTCCTCTTGCGTCTCGACGCCTTCGGTTACAACCTTCAGGTTCAAGTTATGGGCAATGACGATCAACGACTTGAATATCATCTGCTTCTTGAAGTCGGATACGATGTCGCTGATGAACGATTTGTCGAGCTTCAGCGTATGCAATGGTATATTTTGAAGATAGCTTAGCGATGAATAACCGGTACCGAAATCGTCCAGCGACAGCTTCACGCCAAGGTTCTGAAGCTCATGCAGCACTTTGAGCGTATGCTCCGCATTGTCCATGAAGATCGATTCGGTTATTTCCAATTCGATCTGCCCCGGCCTGATGCCGGCGTTGGAAATAATGTGTTCGATCGTATGGACGATATGCTTTTGCTGGAACTGCAGCATCGACATATTTACGCTGACGGACATGTCCGTCATCCCCATCCGCTCCCATTCGCGGATTTGCTGGCAAGCTGTATGCAGCACCCATTCCCCAAGCGGAATGATGAAGCCTGTTTTTTCCGCAATCGGGATAAAGTCCAGCGGCGACACCATGCCGAATTCCGGGTGCTTCCACCTGATGAGCGCTTCCGCGCCGTAAATCCGGCCCGTCATCATATCAATTTTCGGTTGATAGAAGAGGGTGAATTGGCCTTTCTCAAGCGCTTTGTACAGGCTGTTCTCGAGCATAAGCTCTTTCTTCGGCACATCGTTCATGGACGGCGAATACATTTTCGAAGTGTTTCGTTCCTTCTTTGCCACGTACATGGCAATATCCGCTTCTTTCACAAGCTGATCGCCCGTCTCCATCCCCAGCTCGCTCTTAATACTCATTCCAATACTCGCCGTAATGTAGAACATCCGCTCATTAATGACGAGTTGTTCGGCAATTGCCGACAGAACGTCGTCAGCCAGCATCAGCGTCCGATGCAGATGATTGACATCCTCCAGCAGAGCAATGAACTCGTCTCCGCCGAAGCGGAACACTTTGCCTTGCGTCCCAACCGCTTGGACGATCCGATCGGCAATCTGCTTCAACAGCTTATCGCCGCTTCCATAATCGAGTGTATCGTTAATGACCTTGAAACGGTCCAAATCGATGAACAGCAGCACAAGATGTCCTTGGCGAGGTATGCCGGATAATAGTAGATTCTCAATATAACGATGATAGGCGTTGCGATTCGGCAGGCTGGTCAGCAGATCATGCGTCGCCTGGTATTCAATCAACTGCTCCGCCTCAATGCGGTGATCAATCATTTTGTTGAACTGGTGCGCCATGTATTCGAACTCGTCATTCGATTGAATGTCAAGCTTATGGTCCATAATGCCCGCCGCAACAGCGCTCGTTACATGAATGACCTTGCGGATGTTTTCCAATATAATGATACGGACCAAAAAAATAATAATAATAGACACCAGGAATAGCGCAACAATGGAAATAAGGATCGAATCGGCTAAGCTTTTTTTGAAATCCGCCAGCATATTATCTTTTGGAATAATCGTTTCGAAATGCCACAGCTGATCCTTGATCGGAATAGGATAAAACAATCTGAATACTTTCCCCGTCTGCTCAGAATCATCCGTATATGACAACTCCGGCTTATCGCTTCTTAGCAGCTCGTTCCCTTCTTCGCCTGGCCACGTTATGTAAGGCTTCATTACAAGCTCGGAATTGCGTCCGTTAGCTAGATATCGATTGTCTGATGTTATAATATTCACATAGCCGCCAAGCGGATGGATCGTCTCGATCTGCGCTTGAACTTCCTCAAGCGAATAATCGGCGCCAACCATGCCCAGGAATTCGCCTTGATCGTCCAAAATCGGCAGTACTAGTGAAGTCATTGGCAGCTGCCTGCCTTCTACTTCATACATAAAAGGCTCAATAATTGAAAACCGCTTCGTTTGTTTCGGAATTTGATAAAATGCGCCTTCGACCTCGTCCTCGTAGTTCTGAACAGGCAGTACTGCAATTTCATCACCCATGCGTACGGCATAAGGGATGAACCTCCCGGTCCCGTCGTCATAGCTTAGCCGGTTTCGATGCAGCGCGTCCTGACCATCGAATGCATCGGCTTCCCATAATGTATATATGCCAAGCACATCCGGATGCTCTTCCAGCACCTTCTGCAGCACTTGGACAACACTTTCACGATTTTGCGTTTGATCCTGTCGCATCTGCGTCATCGTTGTTCTTAACGTTTCGAGCATCGCAATTGTCTCATCGATTTCCTTCGAGAATCGATGGGAGTATGCCATGGACTCGGTCTGTGCGAGCAGTTCGCTCTCTTTCAGATTCGTATCGTAAAGCTTGCCAAGATGGACCGAAACCAATGTTCCGAAAGATAGGAGTATAAGCATCCCTAAGGATATGACAAGCTTCTGGGCGATGCTTAAGCGAAACTTCCTCATTACTCTATCCGTCCCTCCATGTTGGACAAGCATAAATCGACGCAATATGTCAAAATATGATATGGATCTAGTATACTTGACAAAATATAGTCATTACAATGCTATTTGCATAAGTTTACAGGTAAAATAATCGACAAAAAGCGCCATGCAAAGAGTGTCACATGTTTATACATCATTCCATGCAAAAAGAACCGTTAAGCAAGCAAATCGCTTGCCTAACGGTTCTTCATTATTAGCCAGCAACAGAACTCATTTCCTCTAGCCTCAGTAATTATGGCTGCTACTTGGCTTCTTCAACCTGCTGCTTCTGTTCCTGCTCTTGCTCCCCATCCTGCTCATGAATGTGCCAGCCCCCGGAAGGCTGCTCGCCATGGCCTCTGCTTCTGCCGCCGTGGAGCTTGTACAATTCTTCGCGCAGCTGCTCTTCGCTCTTGCCGTCCGTCTTAATGCCGTGCTTGGCGGCAATATCGCGTAGATGCTCCAGCCTTCTCGCTTTATGCTCAGCCTTATAGGCTTCCCATTTGTCCTTATTGGACGTCTTCGCAACCTCAAGCTCCTGCTTAAGCTGCTGCGCCGTCTTGCCCGATGTGTCAATGCCGAAGTATTGCGCCATCTCTTTCAGGCGCTCAAGGCGATGCGCTTCGAAATCTTTGCGCGTCATATGCCCATGATGATGCTCCTGCTTCGCGTCTCCCGGCGTTTGCGCTTGCTGTTCAGAGACGTTAGCCTCCGGAATTGCTGCCGCCCAGACAGGGGCTGCGAACAATAGAGCAGATAAAGCTAGCGCCGGTATGAACCATTTTGCTGACATGTATGCCACTCCTTCATCCTATAGAATCGTGATGCTCAAGAGGAAGCCGTCCTCTACTGGATTATTTTGCCCATGCAAGACGTCCTATAGACATGAAATTGGCATTATTCGACAAAATCGGCTGGGTATATGCTCGCAGCTAATTCTCCGATTGCTGATCTTGCCCCTGTTCCTCCAGCTTCTTCAGCTGGCGCAGCAGCCAGTCTTTCTCGAAGTGCTCGCCAATGAATACGGCAACATCATTCACCTTGCCCTGCGGCTCGATTCGCATGAAATCCGATTCCCGATACGCGTATTGGAACAAGAAGCGGCTTGGCGCGTCCGTGAACGTGACGATACCTTTTGCCCGGTAAATATTGTCCGGCAATTGCTGAAGAAGTTCTTCGAATGCCTCGCTGCTAATCGGACTTTGCCAATAATGGGTCACGACCATGACATGATCATGCGAATGGTGATGGGCATGTTGGTGGCGGTGTTCATCGTTATGTTCGTGGAGATGTCCGCGTTCGTTGGCTTCGTTACTCGGCTTGGATGAACGGATTGTTTCTGCTCCAGACGTGCTCATCGCCCGCTCCAGCCAGCTCCAATCGTCGATTGCGCAGCGAACGGTCGCCGTTGCAGGCACATGCGGATTCAAGTCACCCAGAAGTTGCTGGGCTTCGACTAGCTGCTCCGGATCAAGCTTGTCCGCCTTGTTGAGCAGCAGAACGGTCGCGCACCGAATCTGCTCCTGCATTAGCTTGAACGTGCGCCCCTTGCCGCTGCGCGAGCGTGCAAGCAGCTCCGGTCCGTCTACGACCGTTATGACGGATCGCAGATCGATCGGCTTGTAGAGCGCAGCTTCCGTGAAGCCGTCGAGCGTCTCCATCGGATTCGCTGCCCCCGTCGATTCGATGAATATAACGTCAGGCCGATGCTCGTCAATGAGCATGCTGATCTCCACGCCAAGATCACCGCGGATGGAGCAACAGATACAGCCGCTCAGCATCTCCGCCATCGGCACTTCCTCGCCCAGCAGTTGGCCGTCCAGATTCGTGTCGCCAAGCTCATTCATAATAACGGCAGGCTTCAGTCCTTGCTCTTTATAATAATCAAGCATTCGAGTTAGCAGCGTAGTCTTGCCGCTACCAAGAAATCCAGACAGCAAATGTACTGGAATTAGACGTTCATGATGTTCCATATAGGCATACTCCCGTTTCCGTTGTGTAATCGTTAATTCTACCTTTGACGTCATCTATTATATCGTAATTATTACGTTGGTTCATCCCAAGGAATGAGCTAATCTTACTTTTTTTTAGGAAAGCTAACTTTTTGTTTGATTTCTAAGCGCGGCGGTAGTACCATATGATCGAAGGCAGGCATGAAGGGCAGGAACCGAATGGAATCCATATCGCAGGAGCTACTATTTCTAACGGAATTGGCGCAAGGCATAGCTGCCCAATTCGGAGACAATTGCGAGGTCGTTGTCCATGATTGGTCGAAGCCGGTCGACAGTACGATCGTCGTTATCGAGAACGGTCATGTTACGAGCCGCCAGGTCGGCGATCCCGGCACGAATCTTGGACTTGAGATTATGCGCGGCACGGCAGCCGGCGATAACCGCCATAACTATGTCACTCAGACGAAGGACGGGCGATTGCTCCGCTCCACCTCGATGTACATTAAAAATAATGAAGGAACGATTATAGGCGCTCTGTGCATCAACTTCGATATTACCGATCTCATGGTTGCCGAGAAGACGTTGCAGTCGCTTACCGCCAGCGGTCTCGCGCCTGTTCGCGAATCGTTCGTCAGCAACGTCGGCGATCTGCTTGATACGCTCATTCAGGAGACGCAAGAAACGATCGGAAGACCGGCAGCGGTAATGAGCAAGGAGGATAAGATCAGATTTATTCAACTGTTGGATCAGAAGGGCGCATTCCTCATTAAGAAGTCGGGCGAGAAAGTATGCAGTTACTTGGGCATATCCAAATATACGTTATACAGCTACTTGGATGAATCCAAGCAAAACGATTCCGAAGGAGAGCTGACGTAGATGAGCGAGATAGAGGCAAAAGGCAAGCTTGGCGGCGGCATTGATGAACTCGAGACGCCATGCATCGTCATCGAGAACAGTCGAATTGACGCCAATATAGAAGCGATGGCGCAAGCAGCATCCCGCCGCGGCGTGGCGCTTCGGCCGCATGCGAAGACGCATAAGCTGCCGGAGCTGGCGCTGAGGCAGCTAGCGGCTGGTGCGACGGGCATCACCGTCGCCAAAGTTTCCGAAGCCGAAGTCATGGCCGCAGGCGGGATTCGTGATATATTCATCGCTTATTCGCTGGTCGGAGCGAGGAAGATCGATCGTGCGATACAGCTTAACCATGCTGGCGTGCGCATTATCGTGGCGGTTGACAGCCTGGATGGAGCAATGCGCCTATCCGAGGCTGCAGTCGCGAAGGGCATGGTGCTGGAGGTGCGGCTGGAAATCGACACCGGCTTGCACCGTACAGGCGTAAGCGCAGACGCCGCCGTAGCGCTGGCTAAGCAGATCGATGCGCTTGGCGGCATTCGCTTGAGCGGCATCTTCACGTACCGGGGCGCGATGCTTGGCGGCGCCTCGACGCTTGATCTGCAGGCGGCCGGATATGAGGAAGGCCGCCTCATGAGCGAAGCTGCGCAGTCGCTACGCGACGCAGGCATCGCAATCGTGGACGTCAGCGTCGGTTCGACGCCGACCGCGATCTATGCGGCCGAGATCGAGGGCGTGACCGAGATCCGTCCGGGCACTTATATTTATCAAGACCGAATGCAAGCCGCCTTCGGCGTATGCTCGCTTGAGGATTGCGCCGCGACCGTGCACGCTACGGTCGTTAGCCGTCCAGCCGACGATCTGATCATCATCGACGGCGGCAGCAAGACGTTCGCGACCGATGTGCAGCCCGGCAATACGCCGCTCTATCTCCAAGGGTTCGCTCATATTGTCAGCGATCCGGGCGCTGTCCTTGTTCGCATGAATGAGGAGCACGGCATGATATCCGTGCATCCAAGCAGCGCTTATCGCGTCGGCGATCGGCTAACCCTTATTCCTAACCATATTTGCAGCACCGTTAACCTGCACAATTCGGTATACATCGTGGATGCCGACGGCCAACCTCGCAAAGTTCCTGTGGCCGCCCGCGGCATGCTCGAATAACAAAAAACTTTATCTACCTACTATGAACTACATCAAAGGAGTTGTCCCCAAATGTCCATAATCGATCAAAAACTTGCCGAGCTCGGCATTACGCTGCCAGAAACAACGGCGCCCAAGTTCTCCTATATTCCGGTCAACCAAACCGGCAACCTCATCTATACGTCCGGCTTCGATTGCCGCATGGACGGCATTCTTATGTATGAAGGCAAGGTCGGCTCGGATCTAACGATCGAGCAAGGCCAAGAGGCGGCACGCCAAGTCGTTATCAATCTGCTTGCCGCTATGAAGGCTTATCTCGGCGATCTTGACCGCGTCGTGAAGATCGTTAAGATTCTCGGCTTCGTCAACAGCGCGCCGGGCTTTGGTGACCAGCCGTACGTCATAAACGGCGCTTCCGATTTGCTTATTGAGGTGTTCGGCGAGAACGGCCGCCACGCCCGCTCCGCGATTGGGACGAGCGATCTTCCGTTCCATACGCCTGTCGAGATTGAGCTGATTGCCGAGATTCGCGATTAAGCCTACTAATCCGCACATCACGACGTGGCATGGCATGGCAAAACCCCCAGCCGACTGGGGGTTTTTATTTTCGGAATATCAAACTTATAAGTTTGATCCTGCCATTAAATAGCGGATACGCATTTATACTGATTAGCAAGCAAGCATTGGTTTACTAAAACAGGCAAGCACGGGATATAATGACAAGCAGAATGAAAAGTACAAGTATAATTCCTAAGCCCGAGAATGCGCCGCCGACTCCAGTTCCGCAAGGTCCAGTTCCAACACCTGCAACAGGGTAAGATGGTGCACAGTGTCCAGTGTTTGCACCTGCTACTCCATAGCTCATTTGTTCATCTCCTTTTTCTTAAGGTACAGTATCCTATGTATAAACGCACAATCGGTATAGGCGATTATATAAATTGTGCGTTTGCTCATTTTTGCCTGCAGCCCACACCTGGGGCCAATCAACCTCGCACCCGTCCACTTTCATTCTCATTTAGTTGGTCCAATGCCCTTATTCTCTTCCTTGGCGACCATTCCTTTCGCATAAATCCAACCAAGCAGCAGTAGCGGCAGCGCCACACAAAAGGTCATATCGAACCACGCCCAATAATGATCAATGATGTAGTAATAGATCGTCGTATTTGGCGTCACCATGGTTGAAAACACTAGTATGATCATCCCAAGCGGTATCGTCAGCATATTGCTTTCCTTTAGTCGCATCAGCTCGGCAATGCCTTGCACCAAAGCGTAGAAATATAGCAATGTTTTAAAAAAAACCGTAATAATCCAAATGAATGCCAATACGGCCTCCACTCGCTCCAAAAAATTACCGATCGTTAGCTTTTGCGAAAGCACGAAGGTCGGATAAAATTTGGTTACCATCAAATTAGGGCCGAGTACAAGCACGCATAGCAGCATCGTAATGAACAGCACTGCAGCGCTGATGGCAAATCCGGTCATAATGGGCTTCATCTTGTTGGCACCAATAACTCGGGGAGCGATCAACAATAAAACAATCATCTCTGGAAAAGCAACAGTATAGGACTGCCTCATGCCATTAAGCACCGGAAGAAAGCCTTTCGCCATCACTGGTTTCAGGTTGTCTGATTCAATCTGAGGCAGCAGGAACACCACGAGAAACAAGAAGAACAGCACGAAAATCGGGAAGAGCAGCTCTCCCATTCGTGCAAAAGCTTCCACCCCATACCGGTATGCAATGATAGCAACTGTCATAAACAAAATGATGACTGCGTTCGTAGGCGTTTCCGGAATCATTTGCGTAGTCATGAACTGGCTCATCTCGCTCGTTAACGTGACATGACAGAAAAAAAAGTAGAACAGAAACAACAAACCAACCACACTTCCGAGCCAAACGCCAAGCGACTTCTGCACGTAATGAATAAACCCGTCTCCTTGAAGCTTATTCGCAATCGCTACATAGAGAAGAGCCGTTGCGAAGCCCGGCACAAAACTTATCAGCATCGATATCCATGCGTCTTGCCCTGCAAGCTTGGCAGTAAGCGTCGGAATGATGAGGATGGAGTCGCCTATAGAACCGAACGCAATTAAAATCGCGAATTGGCGCATCGATATTTTCGCATTATTGTATTTACTCATCGCGACTACCCTCCCATCCTCAATCGTCTGCCACTTCTGTTTACGTTATTTAAATGGTTTATATACGATCTCCAAAATGGCATAAGGATTAGGAAGATTCACTTCCATTACCAGTGCGCTATAGAGAGCCGTTGCCGTCAAAAGCAGAACGATATATACGAACAGTTCCCGTTTCCTGCTCTTCCGCACAAGGGGAGGGATGTCGAGCAAAGCAACGCCTATTGCTAACGCAATTACTGCAATTAACGATGCCATGCTCCGAGCTCCCTCCCGTTTCAGCTTTCACTTCTTTAATACATCGTCGTGTTACTCGTCGTGCCCAGCTTACGAATATGAGATTCGATGTGGTATTGAACCTTCAGGCCCGGAAACCATTCTTCATTCCATTCTTTCATTATTGGCTTCCAAAACTTCGGATGCTCCTTGCCTAGCGTGCTGCCGAATCCAAAAATATCAGACTTTAGCTTTTTCGCTTTTTTAATAGAAGCTTCGGCATTATTCTGGATGACCACTTTAATCTCTTCGTTCAGCTGTTGAATGGTCGCGGGATTTTCCAAATCAATGTTTTTACACATACGGTCCACGATATTCGATTCGGCTCTAATATCGATATGCGCCTCCGGCTGCCCATTTTTTATTTTCATTTTAATTTTGGTGTCGGAAGACGTGACTTCAATCCCGATATAGCTATTCTCTCCGCAAGGCAGCTCGATTGAGGTGCTCTTCAATTTACCGCTAATATCCGTGAAGCCTTTACTCTCCTGCTCATTCAACCAACCGACTAGCTTATCCGTCTTAAACACGGCAATGCCGGTATATCGAAATCGGGTAGAGGGCATATAAGTCTCAACGTTTTGTTTGCTCGTGGCTTTCTTCTTGGTACCTACAAGCTGAATGCCCGTTACAGCCAGCTCATCGCCATGCGTGGATAATTTATTTAATAGATCGTCGAGATTGACCGATACCGTAGGCGCCCAGGACTTCTCCGACGTCTGCAAAGAATGAAGCATGTTCTGGGTCGGCAGCCTCTCCAGCGGCGTGAACAGCTTCAATAAATCCTGTGCCTTCATTCCTTTCGCAATGATGAGGTTGGAGTCCATTCGAAGCTCGTTATCCCGCAAAGAATTGTCTATGAACTTGCTTATTCCCATTCTCGCAAGCTCCTCGCCAATGACGTAGATTTGCAGATGCCCCATATATACTTTGCGCGGCGCTTCGGCAGTTAAGGAGCGCGCCGCTTCGAACAACGTCTTTCCCTTAGACTGGTAGAGTGTCATTGGGGGGCGATCGCCGCCCTTGGGCAACGTCGAAATTTCGCTAGGATTAACGACCTGGAATGAAACAAGAAATTCGCCATCCTCCCAGTCCAATCCGATACCTAACACGATCATTAACTCATTCAGCTCGCGTCTGCTCCAGCAGCCGGAGAGCATCAGCACGCATAGCAAGAGTAGAAGCGCCTTCTGTATTCGTTCGCGTATGGTTGACATTGCATCATGCCTCCTCAGGATCGCCGCTTGAGTCTAACCCGGTTGCCCGACTGCGCGCTTCCAGGTCGATTATAAGTAAGCCAGCGAGGCATGCGAATCAGTGAATCCCGATTATCAGCGGTCGAATAAGGCGTGAATGGAGCCATGAACGGTTCGCCAAAAGAACGTAACGAGCACAAATGCAGGATTAAAACGAACAAGCCCATAATAATACCAAACAAGCCAAAGCTTGCCCCCACCCCCATAAATAGAAAACGCAGCATACGAATAGGAATCGACATCGTATAAGCCGGCAACGTAAAGGTCGAGATGGCCGTGACAGATACGACAATGACCATTGCTGCAGAAACAATGCCAGCCTCCACCGCGGCCTGGCCGATTACAAGCGTACCAACGACAGAGACAGCTTGGCCAATCGCCCTTGGCATGCGAAGCCCTGCCTCCCGCAAGATCTCGAAAGTCAGCTCCATTGCAAGCGCCTCGATAAACGCCGGGAAAGGTACTCCCTCCCTCTGCGCAGCTAAGCTTATGAGCAGAGACGTTGGCAGCATATCGCGATGAAACGTCGTAATGGCAATATACATGGATGGGAACAGCAGCGAGATGAATACGCTGATGAATCGCAGCAGCCTAAGCAAGCTCGCGTAGCTCCAGCGTTGGTAGTAGTCCTCCGTCGATTGGAAGAACGTGACGAGTTGAGCCGGCACGACGAGCGCATTCGGTGTACCGTCGACCATAATCGCTACTTTCCCTTCCAGCAATGCGCCCGCTACGCTATCCGGCAGCTCCGTATTATATACCGTAGGAAACAACGAGAACTTGGCATCCTCAATAAGCTCCTCAATATATCCGCCCTCGAGAATGCCGTCAATGTCGATCGACCTTAGACGTCTCCGTGCTTCTGCAACGACCGCTGGCTTGGCGATCCCATTCAAATAGAGCAGCGTCACATCCGTCTTCGTCACGCGCCCGATCGTAATTGTCTCCAGCCATAACCTCGGATCCTTGATCTTCCGGCGGACGAGCGACGTGTTGGTTCGCAGCGTCTCCGTGAAGCTCTCCCTTGGTCCGCGAATGGAAGTCTGGTTCGTCGATTCGGTAACGTCTCGTCCCTTCCATTGCCGAATGTCGGCGCGATACGCTTCGGTGCTGCCATCGAGCAGAATGATCGCCTCTCCAGAGAGCAGGTTGCGATATAGATTCGCCATATCCGGAACGGGATGGATCGAACCGATCCCTTGGAGCAACGATTGAGCCAGATCTTTTTTGTCCGCGGCGTTAGCATCGGATTCAGTCCCCGGCTCGCTATTCGTCGATGTGCTGAATTTCAACACGTCAAAAATATAACTATTTATAATGGCACTATCCGCCATTCCATCCATATAGACGACTGCAGCTGCGATTTTCTCGCTGCCTTCGTAACAAATCTCACGCAGTACGAGATCATCGCTGCCGCCCAACTCGCTCCAAACCCGCTCCATATTGACCTTAACATCGGGATCAATCGGTTTGCCGGTATGCTCGTGAGGCGGATATGGCTCGAAAGAGTTTTTTTCTTTGTCAGAGCTCGTGGACGATTTTGCGCGAGAAGAAAACATGGGACGCATAGGGCGCTTTGGCATAATGTACCGACTCCGATTCTCATGATGGTCTTTTACCCATTATGACCATCAGGGCTCGCGGATAAACGGCTTCGGCTGGTCAGATCAGACCTTTGCGGTGAATAACGGTAAGGAGTCGGTAGAAATCCTCCGACCCCTCATCGGGTTTATGAATAAGGCCTGCGCCTACAGCTGAATCGACCGCTGCTTGCGCCCAAGCCGGTATGTTCATTCTTTGTTTGTTTTCTAGATAGACGATGCGCTCTGCCAAATGAGTGACCGTCGTCTTGAGACTATCCAGCAGCGCTTTCTCTTCCTTCGTCATCGTCTCTCCCCCTGATGCTGATTGTGTCAGCTTGGCGGCTATATGCTGTTTGAACTGCAGC
Source organism: Paenibacillus sp. 05T425 (assembly GCF_056396205.1). Lineage (NCBI taxonomy): Bacteria > Bacillati > Bacillota > Bacilli > Caryophanales > Paenibacillaceae > Paenibacillus > Paenibacillus sp. 05T425. The sequence goes on along the minus strand of NZ_JBFTLA010000012.1, from coordinate 139,230 downwards.
CAGCCCGTCCATTTTCCTTTGTCGTACATAAGCCTAGGGCATATTTTGCCCGACCAGTCAAAATGCCTGCGAAGCCGGTCGATTCCCCAGCCTCGCTCGGCTAATAGCTTAGCGATGAGTACAGCTGCACGGTCTAGCGTCTGTGCGTAGTTACCGCTCTCGCATATTTCAATAGAGATCGAAGTACGGTTCCCGCTCGCCGGAACGCTGCCGTCACCTGCGTGCCAGCTATTCTCAGAGAGCGGGATGCATTCGATCGCTTGATGCTCGTCAATGACAATGTGATACGAAGCAGTTCTAGTGTTAGTTGGATTCGTAAGCCAGTCCCGCTCGTTTCTCGCCGTGCTCGTTGGATTGCCCGTATTGTGCACCGTAATCGTCGTTGGCTGCAGCATGGGATGTGCAGGTCGGCGATTGCATGGCGTCGCAGGCGGAATATGATCGACAACGTAGTTACCCATTCCCATTCTTAGTCTCTCCCTTGTCGCTCAGTTGGGCTAAGAACTGCTTGAGCTTGCCGGGAAGCGGCACACCGATCGTCCCGAGATTCTCGATAACGGATAGCCCCTCCCGACCCGCGTAGAAATAGACAGCCGCCGTGCGGAAGATCGGAACGCCTGGCTGCACCCAGTCGTCCATCAACGCGGCAAGCCCGATCACGAACAGCACCGTGATCTTCCGAACGCCGCCCCAGAACATGACTTCACTGTCGATCAGCTTCGTCTTAATCGCTCCAAGCACGCCAGTCACGTAGTCGACTAGCATGAGCAGCAGGAGTACTTGCAAAGCTTTGTCCCAACCGCCGAGCCAATTGGTAACAACAATTCCAGCCGCAGCAATTGCGCTGCTGAGGGCGGTTTCTTTGCCGCCTGTTCCGATGGCGGCTATCAATATGGTAGAGAGAGCTTCTTTCAGTTGATTCATTGACTTCTCCCCCTCTCTAATTATTTTTTCCTCAAATTGCCCCATTCGTATGCCTTTTAAGCGTTCATGATGGATACGGTCGAAGAATTTCTCCAAATCCATGTCTATTACAATACGATGTCTCTCTTGCATGTAACTGAGCGCTTTCCTAACCGCATCATGTCTTCACTATTTGCTGACGAAATCCATAGATTTGCTCGGAGAATGTTGGGGCGAATACTGGTGTTAATATTTGCGTGATAGCCTGTTKGATAAGGCGATCTGTCACGATTGGAATACCTAAGAACCGTGTTCTACCACTCGGTTTCGGGATTTCGACCCGACGGACTGGACCACGCTCTTAGGTTCCGTTTCGTATGCTTCCGTGAATTGCTTGCCAGTTTTGTACGATGTGTCTGCGTAAGTCTTTTACGACATCCTATCTACGCTATGGCTTCACTTATTCGCCTCGCCCCTTGCTAGCACCGACAGCATAATTTCTCGTGACAACACTTCCTCGATCGTCCTTCGATACACTCCCTTGCGTAAACGTCTCTTCTCTTTGTGCCGTTGATGAACTCTGCCCTTCTGAGTACCCTCGCGTATTCACCGTTACTTTCCTCAGATAAGTTCCTTCAAAAAAAATGGGATTGTCTGCTATCCATGCCCATCCTCGAACGCCAAGTAGTTTCGTTCCTATTCCATGTTTAGCCCTTCCGCGGGGCTATTACAACAGCCCCAAGTACTATGGCTTCTGCTGACTTCTGTACGTTCAGCCTGCTTTCACAAGCAGGGTTACGAAATGTCCGCGCGTTCCGTACAGATCTCCCCAGATAAGAACGCTATCTTCCTCACCATGTATCTGCTTCATTTACTCTCCTACGCCATGGGCAGTAAGGACTTTGGTTTGTTTAGTAACCCATCCAACGTACGCTAGCCTTATATGAAGTTCGTGTTCCTCAGATCTTAGATTTGCCGCCGGCTCCATTCAGATGCCTCCTCACAGAGGACACCTTTGCCTTAAGCTACGGCTACTACTGCCTTCACTATCAAAGACTTGAACCTAAAGATAGCGCTCATGCTAGCCACACTAAATAAAGCCCCACCTGAGTGGAGCTTAAATCGAACATAATCCGCGCTTGCAATTTCTTAACCTATCACCTGTTCGCCAAGTCATACGATACGATTACGGTTTCCTGTTCTTCATCTCTCGATAATAACGCCCCTCCGAGGCTGAGCTTAAGAAATCATTTGGATCAGTACAGTCTCACGTGCGAGTTCGTCAACTTTGGACTCTACGAATTTATAGATAATACCGTTACCAATCTCAGTAGCAAGCGCTACATCCATTGCGACGAATCCGGATTGCGCAGGATCGTGTCTTTGGATAATCGTAAGCTTGCTGCGTACGTAAATCAGTATTACCTCGCCGCCCTCCGGAACGCCCTCGAGGACTTTGTCCGGCGCGATACCGTTAATTGTTGACGTCTTATCATACAGCGTTAGAACGTAATTACCGCGCTCGGCGTCGCGCGCGCCTTCCCAATCAAAAGCGTTAATAAACCCGACACATGCGGCATAACTCTGCGTGCTGCCGTACGTGTTCTTCGCCTCGGCATAAATTTGCAATGCGTTTAACATGTTCATTCTCCTCCTATTTTCACTTTATACGGCTGTGGTAGCGTGATACGCGCGAGCCTCGGACAAACTAGCGATTGCACTCCATGTGTTGGTATTTATGTTGTATGCGTAGTTTAGCGCTCGCGCCAGTGACGGGTCTTCACCCGCGATACTATAAAGGACGCCGCCGACAGCGCTCACGGAATGGCGGTAGAGCTGTTTCGGAGCCGCTGCGAGTCCTGTCCACGCGTTGGTGCTGGCGTTGTATGCATACGTGTTATCGTAATAGGTCGTCGAATTGCCCGAGCCGCCGACCATATACATTAAGCCATTGTGTCCCGTACCCGAGCCACGATAAGTTGAGTAAGGTAAAACCGCCTTTGATCCCCAAACGTTGGTAACGGGAGAGTATTCGTAGTTTGTTGAAGTCGACGGATTACCATCGGCTGTCGAACCGCCCACGGCATATATTAACCCATTAGCCTCGCCAGTTACGTGTCCGGCACGCGTGTTAGCCATCGTCGCTTTAGCTGTCCACGTATTCAGCGTGGGCGAGTACTCGGACGTCGCGTTTAGAGCCGTACCGCCGCGAGCGCCGCCTATACAGTAAACTTTATCGGAGTACGACGCGAACTTTTGATGAATAATCCCCGTCGATGATCCGGCAATGTTTGCCTTTTGACTCCATGTATCGAGGACCGGATCGTATTCGTAAGTGGCGGCGATATTCGTAGCTGCGCTCGTCATTCCTCCGCCAACGTACGCCTTACCTAGCGCGGAACCTGCCCCCAATTGCGTCGCCGTTAAGGGAAATACGGCCTTTGTATCCCACGTGTTAGCCATAGGATCATATACGAAGTTCGTGTTCCTCACGCCATTTTGCACGCCTGTCGTAGTGCCTCCGATAGCGTAAATCTTGCCATACGAGATAAACGCCTTCCACGCCGATCCGTCCCATACCTTTCCTATCCGTTGCGTCCACGCTGATCCGTCCCATACACGTATCGCTTTCGGTTTCGCCTGCGCTGACCCGTTCCAATATTTAATCGTTGCCATTCCGTCACCTCACGTACTTAGATCGATCCAAATATCATTAACAGCGGGACTCGTCGGAGCCGTCGTAGCTACCGTAACCTTATTCGTAATCTTGTCCGCAACGGCCGTGTTAGCGAACGCTGTTGACGCAGCTTGCGTCGTATTCGTACCGACAGCCGCAGTAGGCACGGTCGGCGTACCCGTTAAGGCCGGAGAAGCTAACGGTGCTTTCGCAGCGAACTGCGTTTGAATTGTGCTAGTAACTCCGTCAAGATACCCGAGTTCCGTTGACGATACGTTGCCGATACTCGTCGTACTCGGGAGCGTGACAGTCCCTGTAAATGTGGGCGACGCACTTGATGCTTTTAATCCGAGCGCTGTGATAATCGCTGTTATCGTCATTGACGGTAACGTATACCAAGTAGCGGTGCCCATAACTCCTTTTATTACGTTCGCGAGCTTCGACCACAAGCGCGTAGGCGTATCTGCTCCTGCGGCTGCGACAACCGTATCGTCGATTGTACGGTTGCCTATAACGGTATCTGTCGCGCTATTTACCGTTCCCGCGCCCGTTGCTACTCCATCGAGCTTCGAAATTTTTGCGTCGAGTAAATCCGCGTTTGCATTAAAATTCGCAACCGTTGCGTTATCAGTCGCTTCTAGTATCTTTATTCCGCTTGGCAGCGTCTGCATATTATGGTCCCTCCCACGTTTCAAGTTGTCCGAATGTAAGCCCGCCCAGTGCGCCGAAAGTAGTCCCGTAGTCTTCGAGCTCACCGAACGTTATATAGATAAACATATATTCAATCTGCAAATGGGCAGGTAACACACCACGTATAGCCTGCTCCAAATCTGCTAAATTCGGAGGTACGCCGAGCATAGATACGAAGGTTACCGTAACCTTATAAACGCCGTAATCCTCGGTCACCTCGACTTCCCCATTCGCGTAGGCCTCCGCCACGGACTTAATCAGCTTCGCAGTAACAGTGCCCGTCCCACGAAGCTTCGAGCGGATGACCGCTCGGCGTTGATCATAGGGTTGCCCGGCATACGGAGTTACTCCGAGTTCCCGCTCCCATCTCACCAAACCCCATGTGGCTGAATCAACGAATCGTTGATCGAAGCTAGCTTCACTTGCCACCAATAGGCTGTCTAACTCTTCACCTTCGGCCTCGGCCAGCAATCGGAACTCTTTATTGCCATCATAAAAGCTAGGCAGGTGGCCTAGCCATTCGCGTCCCATAGGACTCGTCAAATCATTCACTCAAGGCCACCTCCCCGATGATAGCAACCTGCCCAGGCAATATGGACACATTCACCTCTCCGCCATTTAACGTCATGCTCGCAAAGTCATGAATGCTCGGCACGTCAAGCAGCATCGATCCGATGCGTACATACTTTGGTGACGGATCGCTAGAGAAAGCGATGCTTCTCAAATAAGCTTCCAACGCTGAACTAAAAGCAGTCTTCACCGTCTCCAGATTCGCTGTACCGGTAAGCTCAACACTAGCCGACACGTTAATCTCTACGCCTTCCGCGGCATCAACTGTGACGTTAGCGCCGATCGGCGCAACCCCTTCACCGGCTCCAGCAGCAGGACTAATATACTGCTGAACATCTTGAACTAGCTGGCTGCTCGCGGGCTGTTTGTTGCTATCTATGACGATAACGCGAACCGTCCCCGGCCCATTCCACAGCGGCTCTACCCTCACATCGCCAACACCCGCAATCGATAGCGCCCATTTCCGATAATCAGACTGATTGCCGCTCGTTCCCGGACTTTGAATCTCTTCAAAAAAGCGACTCCTCAGCTGCTCGTCTGATTCCTCATCCTCGCCCGGCACCAATATGTCTTGCAGCACGGCCGACGCAAGCCCATTTACATAATCAATAGGGAGCATAGCGCCGTATGGCTCATTACCGCTGCGGCCGAAGGACTCGCATTCGAGCTCGTATTGACCATCAGCAATACGTTCCAATACCTTGAAGTTCAATTGGCTTACCGAAAAACGGCTGCCCACCGGAATCTCGAACGGCGCATCTCCCTCTCCATAAAATCGTCCCAGCCGCTTCGCTTTCGTGGCCGATTGCCTTGTAATACCGAAATCCGCTGTACGTCTACTTAGATACTCACCGCTGGCCGTGTCGCCAAAGGTTAACGCCATCTGGATATCCAACTGCGCGTACATTTCGCCTAATTCTGCCGCTGCTGGGGCTAACGCGTCATAGATGATGCTGCCTTCACGCTTATCCACATCATTAGGCACGCGATCCAGCATACGCTGCAGCAATGTATCGAAATTAACGTTCTCATACATCTTGCCTCACCTCCTCTCGAAAGCTCCCAAAGTTGGATACAACGGTAAAGGTAGCTTTTACACCTTCGCCATCGATCTCCATTGTAAAATCATTTACTTCACTTATCCGATCGTCTTGAAGCAGCGCTTCGCTAATCCTACGCTTAAGCTCCGAACGAACAAACGCCGGATCAGCGCCAACCAAACCTTCCAATTCAACTCCGTAGTCAGCGCTATAGCAAAAGAATCGATAACGTTCCGTTTGCAAAATTTTAAAGACCGATTGCCTCACAGCATCCAGTCCATCGGTTAAACCAATGATGCGATTAGCAGCCGTGTCCAGCCTATACGTCCTGCTCGTCTCGGTGTGCTCCAACAATTCAGACTCTGACAAACTCATCCCCTGCGGAATCATGGTCGCACCAACTTATCGAGCACCACGTATTGCTGGCCGCCCTGCACGCGGAGCAACAACACTGCATCGCCAGCCTCTAGCCCCTTGCGAATAACAACCTTGCCCCCGGTCGCTGCCTCTCCCAGGTCGACCTCAAACTTCATTAATCTTTCCGGTATAATCAAAAAATCCTCCGGCAGCGTGAAACGTGGATCCACGTTCACTTCCAGAGGATTTAAACTCGCTACTTTACCGACCAGAACGGCCATCGGGTTACCAGCTGCATATGCCGCAGCACCTGCTTTTTTGATCGAATCCAGCAATGCCATTAAATCACCCTCAATTCCAGACTCATTGTATGCGCATCCGCATCGAACTTATGGGTACAATCTTCCACGAGAAAATATTGGCTAATCGCAAGCTCTTGAATGACGATTGGAATATAGAAGCCTGCCCGAACACGAAGATCGCCTATCGCTTCGATGCTGAGCGTCTTTTGCTCACGATTTTTTAATGTAAGCAATTGATCGACAAGCGTCTTGATCTGCGCTTCATTCATTTTCTCATCCGCCTGCTGGTACAGTTGAAGCCTGCCCCACTTGGCGATATTCGCGCTGTCCTGACCTGTATGGATATCCCGCTTCCCCGTCTTCTTATTGTCCTGATACACTTTAATATAGTTGTATGAATCACTATCAATCGAACGCTTATAACCGTAATCGTGCATCAAGCTCCAATCGCCGACAACGAAATCGAGCTTCATCTCCTTAATATTTCGAAGGGACAATTTGCCGAAATCATCATATAGAAAGAAGTTTCCTCTTTCATTAATGACCGTCAGGTCCAGTGCCTTGCAAATAATGTCCAGCAGTTTCTTATTGTCTTCCGACATTTTCGGGATTTTGTAGCCCGTATCCGATATAACCCCCAGATTCAGTTCAAAATCGGTAGCGATTTTCTTCACGATCTCCGACGCGGTAATATTGGTGAACACGTAGGTATCGTTAGCGAGCAAATACCGGATTTGGTCGTACGCCGTAATCGACACGCTCTCGTCCTTACCCGAATCAATATCGAACACATAGCCGTAAAAGACCCCGGCCCCGTCCTTCATCACGCGAATAACGTCACCAACGTTCACCGTAAATAGATCGCTTTGGAACAAGCTGCCCTTAACGAGCGTCAAACTTAAACTGGATGCCGACCCGATTCGCTTCGTCTTGTAGGTCAGTGACGGAACAATACTCGTAATGTCCCATACATTGCCGTTTCGGTTATCGATTAGAATCTCTAGCATCTCATAACCCCCTTAGCTTAAGGATTTTACCGACAAGTCCGTCTTTCTCATTAAGCACGTAGTCCGGAATACCATTTGCATATTGCAGAGTTTGCCATAGATTTGCATTTCCAAGCTGCAGCTTGGCCACGTCCAGAAGCGACTCGCCTTCTTTCATACGATACGTTTTAGGTATCTGACGATCCGATGAGCGGTTCACCTTTTTCTTGATTCCCGTCTGATCATTACCCAAAATCACTTTCCGAGCGCCATAAAAAACAAACTTCTTCAACCCGATACTGTATTCGATATCCGACGAACCCGCGATTTCCGACCACTCGAATTTCTCGATGCTAACGGCCATATTGAGATCGAATGAAGCGCCGGTGAAGACGAAACGGATCGGATGCTTCGTTTTCATCCAATTCAAGATCAAGTTCACGTAATATACCGGATCGTACAGAGCCTGGCTTGCGACGAAAGCATAATGATTTACCGGGAAGATGCTTTTGAATGAAATATCTGTCAGCTTCGGACTCTGAATAACGTTAATCTCACCTAAGCCGGATACCTCGAAGGTTTTGCCGCCGACTGAATCCCCAATTTGAATATCTGGAGGGTTAACTGGAATTCGAAAGCCCTCCTGCTGATTGTTATAACTGAGCCAGATTCCATACTCGGAATAATTGTTTATTTGCATTATGCGTACACCCCTTCCGCGGAGGTCGCGATCTGCTCATTGAGCGTCTTCTCGATACGTCCGATGATCGTATCAATGTCGTGGCCACTGTTAATATCGCCAGTCTGAACACTGACACTCGGCTGCAGGGATACGAAGTTTTGAATGTTCTTCATCTCGGCAAGCTCCCTCATCGTCTTTAAGTCTTCACTAGAGATATCAACCGTCTCGTTGATGCTTCCGACTTCATTGACGCGGTTAATGTCTGGTTGCGTTCCCCCAAAACCTTGTTGGTCGGTAGGAGTGGTAGGTAACTCTGATATTTCCTTAGAATCTGGAAAAGCACCATCTAATTTACCTTTGAATCCGTCTATCGCTCCTGTTGCTTGATGAACAAAGCTCCCCCCTTTCTTGTACCCCTCACTAAACGCATCGGTACTATTTATTTGATCAAGCTTCATACTAGAAAAATCTTTTACAGGTCTATTTGAATCTTCTGGCTTAAAGGCCTCTATGAAATCAGAATTCCATTTAATATTTAACCTCATATCACTGCCTACTAATTCCAACATTTTATCGATACCAGAAAAAATAGAGTTAAAAATATTTATAACGAAATCAAATATATTTTTAAAAACATCATAAAATGCCTTTTGAATTGCGTACAGAGGATCGATGAATGCATTAGTTAAAAATTCAGCAAAACTAACAAAATGATTCCATAATAATGCAATGATATTATGAATTTTACTGTACAAATAATAAAACATTCCTACAACATAACCAATGATCATCTCCGCTGTAAGTCCGAAATTCATAAGAAATGCCAAAAGAAGAGCAACTGCGCCAATAATCGCGAATATCGGCCAGAACGGCGCAAGCCATGCTATGGCTTGTGCCACTAATGGTGCCACCATCGCCCATAATCCAATAAGTATGGCTGGCAATAGTACCGCTACTAGTGCTGTCAATACCCCACCGATTATTGGCCAAAATTGACCAAAAACAGAAAAAAGCCATATTACACTGTCAACAACCATACCGAATAGATCCGCCGCCATAGATAACCCAACATGAATCATATCGAAGAATGGCTGGAACTTCCCTGACTCGAATGCTTCAATCAATTTAGCTAATATAGGCTGTAAGAGTGCTACAGCACCTTGCCCTGCGCTGGCAAAACTGGACTTTAATTGTCCCTTGAGTACCGTTAGTTGATTTAAGGGGCTACTCAACATCGTATCTAATGCCGATTTTCCCAAGTTGGACTTCTCTAGAATTTGATCCATCGCATCCAAAAATCCATTMATATCCTTTGCTTCGACAAATTTGGATAAGCCCGCTGACTCAATTTCTTCTTTTGCAATGTTGAATTTATCGGTGAGGCCCGTAAAATCTCCTGTCATTGCGACCTGAATTGCATCCGCTGCCTCAGCTGACGTTGCCCCGCCATTACTTAAATATCCCATTTGAGTAGACATATTTGTCATGCGGCCGAGTTGATCCGTATCTTGTGCTGTTGATGTAAGYGATAAAGCTACATTAACTGCCTCACTTTTATCGATTCCAAGCTTTAATGCGCTTGCGCTTGCGTTTTGGAATATTTGCGTACCCGTTTTCTCGCTGCCGGTTTGGGTAGCTAGCATATCTTTCATTTGTTTTTCTTTCAACGCTTCATTGATGGATACTGCCCCTGCCGCTATCATTAATTGACTTGTAAATGCAGCTATTGCTCCAAAAACGGGCATCAGTTCTGTAGGGGGCGGCGTTCTCAGCTTTTGCATCCTAGTTTTTTTTGCACTGTCTGCATTGGCACTGTCTGCTTTAGCCTCATTACCATTTTCCAATAGGTTGCTCGCATCCCCAGAGTCCGACGCTGCAGCAGATGGAGCTGGAACAGTCGGTACTTGAACGCTATTCATATTGTTTTTAAAATCAGCGCTTGCTTGCACGATTGCATTCATACTAGTTGATAAGCTGCTTAATCTTGTTTCAAGCTTTTTTGCAGCGACTTCGGTAGCAGAAATCCTTTGATAGATTTTACCGAAGTTACTCTCTAGCTTTTTCAAACCAGTCGCTTTTCGATTCACACTTGTAAAAGCTTGAACCGTAGTCTTAAGAGCCCTGTTTAGCGCTTCAACCGCCGCTGTTGCATTGTTAATACCGGAAGAATTGATTGGCGTTGCCATCCCTTCACCCCCTTCACACGGGCAAGAGCGCTCCCGAAGCCGAGAGCGCTGCCCGTCCTTATTTTCGTTTCGATCTGGCCCGCTGCTTCTTCTCGCTCTCGATGCGGACGTCGATCATGGCATAGATAGCCGCTTTCTCGCGGCGGGACATCGCCATCAGCTCGTGGGGCAAGATGCGCAGCTCGTGGAGGGCGTAGTAAGCGTAGTTCGCTTCTCCGTCGCCCTCTTTAATTAGTTTTTTACGTCATCGGCCAGATCGTTCAAGCTTTGGTTGAAACCGTTAATGTCCTGCACGCGCTGGACAAGGGAAGCATATTCACCTGGACGAAGCATGGTGCGAAGCAGATTTTCCGCGCCCATGACTCCGTACGACTTTTGCAATTCCGCATCCTTCAAGTTCGGGTAATGAATGCTGCTGACAACCAGCTTCGCCAAGTATTCATCCGTATTCGTCTCAGGTACGAATACCCCATTCTTACCTTTCACCTTACGCGTCGCCGACTTCCGGCAGTCCTCGTTCTCCGCCTCGGTCATGCTGCGAAGCTGCCATGCAATCGGCTCGCCCTCCGCGTTCTTGAAGCGATTCGATACGATAAAAGGTTCGGTCTCCTCCGCAGCCGCATGTTGCGCAAAAAATAAACTTAATTCACTCATGTTCGTCCTCCGATACGTTTATATGGTTTTTTAATTAATTGCCCGCAAGTTTTGCAAATTGATCTTGGATATCGACGCCCTCGAAGGTGAACTCCAGTTCTTCCTCCAGCGCCTCGCTTTCCGTATCCAGCTTGCCGATGATGACCTTGTTCAGGTTGACGTTATACAGCGTAACCGTCTGCTTGCCGATGGAGGAAGCCGGGTCCTCGTTCACGATGACGATGTCGAAGTAGGAGTCGATGCCCGTCTTCACGTAGTCCAGCATCATTTGGCGGAACTTCGTCGTCACGTAATAGATCGTCATGCTGCCCGTACCCGACCAGCCCGTCGCCTTGTGCTGCAAGCCGCGATGCCCGAGCGTCTTGATCTCGGCCTTCGTCTTCTCGATGCTTGCCTCCAGCGTCTTAATATAGAACATTTCCTCGTTGATTCCGTTAATATTGGCATACGCCCGTCCCTCTTGACCGGAAATCGTATCTCCCGCGTTCAAAAATGCCATCTTACTTCACCGTCACTTTCATATATACTTTTTCTACGCTGTCTACCGGTTGGATATAAGCATCGATGAAGATGCTGTCAGGCGACTCGCCGCCCGAAACGGTTAGATCCGTCTGCGAATCGAACTGCTGAATAGCACCGCGGCGCTGCAAGCCATCCAAATATTTCACGCATTCGCTGCGGAAAAGGCTTCGTCCATCTTGGTTGTTGTCGATCTTGCCGATATACGATGCTTCAAAAATATGTTTAAGGTCGTTCGCAATGCCGTCCAGCACGCGAATGACACGGTTTTTGGCGAATACTCGACTTTTACCAGTCGTTAGCGTCGTCAGCGTATTAATGTCCTGCTCGACGATCGCTTGACCGTTGCTTGCCGTGAATACGAATTCGCCGGCCAGCAGAGCTGCCTCGATCTGCGTATTCGTATAACGAATATCCGCATCTACAGCATCCTCGTAAGCATCGTAAGTCAACGATTTGTTCATTGCAGCTCCTGCCGTTGCTGCTGCCACCCATACCGTCGCATTTTGCGCATCCACGATCGTACCATCCGCCAGCTTAACGCCGTTTTTGACGCTAATGACGCCTTCATGATCCGCAGCAGGGTATTTCGCAACGACAACTTGGATTTTGCGGCCTTCTACTTCGCGAAGTCGACGGGCAAAAGCCGCATACGCCGCTTTAAGCGAATCATCGCTGGATACGAGCGCGATCGTATGGAAGTCGAGCAGCTCGATCTTCGACAGGAAGTCGATATGCTGCTGATTCGTAATCGAACCGTTCGCTCCGCCCTCAAGCGCAGTGCCAGCAGTTGCACTAAGAGCGCCAGTACCGCCGAATACGACGAAAGCGTTCGGAACAAGCGATGCAATGCCGTCCACCGTCTGGACATCCGCCTGTACGTTCGATACGTAAGTGATCACATCGAACAAATCACCGTCATCGACGTTCTCCTGAACAGCAACCTTGATCTCATTGCCTCGTACGCCGCCGAACTTCGCTGTTGCCGTAAGACTGCCGATCGCAGCCGTTGCTTTCGTCCCCTCATTCAAGCGATACACCAGAACCGTCTTAGCACGATTCAGCGCACTTGCGAGCCATCCAAGCTCCGGTGCGTCAAGAGTGTAGCCCAGTAAGCCGAATACATCCGATTCCGCATTGATTTCGATCATTTGCTGAGGCTGGCCCCAGTCAAGCGTTAGCGGGACTGAAACAATACCCCTCTCGCCGATGTTGCTTACTGCCTTCTTCTCGCCAACCACATTAATATAAACGCCGGGACGAATTTTGTTTTGCGTTGTCCAATTTCCACCTGCCATGTTCTACATGACCTCCTTTGTCAAATAAACGCTGATTTGTTTCGCTGCTTGTTCATGCGAGTAAGTCCCGTCCCCATCCAGCACTGCGGCTAGAACGTCTTTCTCGGAAGTCGAATACCTGCTCGCTGCAAGCAACTGTGATTTGCTAAAGCTTTGCTCCGGCTTCGCTGCTTTCCTGTCGCTTTTCTTCATCCATCCTTACCTCCATCATCTAAAAGCCTACATCGTGCTGCCCGGCTGCTACATCTGAATCACTCCTCTCGGGCTTGGTACAAAAAGGGACAAGCAGCTTATCCCTCAGCCGCTTGTCCCTCGCTCATGATCTCTTGCACAATATCATAATAGCACGGTTTTTTTGGCGATATCGGACATCCGGCGGACAACCTTCGGACATTAAGCGGACATAAACCGGACAAGCTCTTGCACAGCCTTCTGCTTCCATCTGCGGAACGTGCGATCCACAATACCAAGCTCTGAGGCAACGAACTCCGCTTGCTTTCCTTCTATATAACGAAGCTTCAACAACTGCGCGTATTGCGGCTCGCATTCCTCCAACGCTTCCAGCGCTTCGTCGATCTCCCGCTTCTGTCGCTCCAGATCCTGAAGCTCGCTAATCTTATCGAGCACGCCCCGATACCCTTCCGATGAGGATGCACCTGCCCTCGCTTCCAGCACCTTCTTGATCTTGGCCTCCAGCTCTTTGAGCAGCTGCTCGTCCTCCGGGCTTGCCGAAGCCTGGATTCGTTTCACTTCCTTAAGTTGCGCGCGTGTCCCAAGCGGATATTTCGTTAAGTTCGCATGAGCAGCCGATTCAATCTGCTGCTCTCTCTCGTCCAGATACATATAAGTCGGCAGCTTACGAAGCTCTCGGTGCAGCTCCTGCAGCTTATCGTCCTCTGACACTGCGCTAAGTCGGATGCCCGGTCCGACCGATGTTTTCTCAAGCTGCTTCATGCGCGCCGTCAGACGGCGATATGAGCCCAGCAATTCAAGTGCGATTTCTTCCTTATTCATTTGATACGACCTCCTATTTATTGTTTAAGTATTTTAAATACCCTTCTAAACAAAAAAATATAACTACACTTCGGTATTGACAATACCATCATCGAGAAATATACTAGCTGTGAAGTATTTTCAATAGCAACCCCGCTATTCATTAGACAGCCATACGTTTCCTTCTGATGAATTTCATTGTATTCGGTATTTATAATACCGTCAAGTAGTTTAAATACCGTTACAACAATAATGGAGGGTATTCAAAATGTCACTAGGGTCAAGAATCAAAGAGCTGCGCACCGAAAGAGGGCTGACTCAGCAGGAAATTGCTGCTAAACTGGAAATGGGCCGTTCCAACTTCGGCCATATCGAGAACGACCGCGTAACGCCGACGAGCGAGGACTTGCAGAAAATAGCGGATATTTTAACAACGACAACCGATTATCTACTCGGCCGCGACCATTCCACGGCAACTATTCCGGAATGGGCTACGTATAAAGATAAGCGCGACTTCAAGAAGCTGCTGGAGGACGACGGGGAAGTGATGTTCGACGGTGTCCCAATGAGCCCTACTGACCGTCAGCGTGTCATGGATGTGCTTACCGGACTGTTCTGGGAAGCGAAGCAAATGAACAAGCATAAGAAGACTGCACCGCAGGACGCGAGATCTGACGATGCCGAAAGGTAGCTGTTGCTATGGATAAACTAATTCGTAAGCTGATCCGAAAGTTCCAGACCAACGACCCTTTCACGATAGCCGAAGGGCTTGGCATCCATTTGCGGTACGCGGATTTAGGCGAGGATACGAGAGGCATTTATTATAAAATATTACGCAGACGTTTCATCGTCATTCACGAACAGCTCCCAGAGGATTGGCGTCGGTTCGTATGCGCGCATGAGCTTGGACATGACCGTCTGCATCCCGGATTCAACCGGTTTTGGCTGGACGAGCAATCATTCTTTAATGTAGGCAAGTATGAGCGGCAGGCAAGCAAGTTCGCCGTCCGGCTTCTAACTGCCGGTGATGCTCCTGGGAGAAGCGAGACGCTTGAGGAGTTGCTGCGGCGTAACGGTGTCCCTCCAGAGATGCAGAAGTTTTACTTCTAAAATTAATGAACAAAAATAAAGCTAGCAACCCGTTCCCCGGATTGCTAGCTTTTTTAAGCTTCTTTAGCGCTCGATCAGCCCATACTTGCTTTTGATCCGTTCCAGCTTCTCCAGCATCGGCCGCGAGAGAATGGCCAGGAACACGACTGTCGCGATGGCATGCACCATATCGAACCAGAAGCCCGAAGCGTACGTTGCAAGCAGCGCCTCCCATGAGAAGGTGGACGTGAACATCATCAACGATCCGATGTTAATAATGCCTCCATAGATGAAGAACGTTGCCAGTCCGCCGAATAGGCAAAGCGCCAGCCGCGTTTTCTTCAACAAGCCTTTCTTGAACAAAATGCCCGCCACAAAACCGATGATGCCGAAGCAAAACATTTGCCATGGCGTCCAAGGGCCTTGTCCGAAAAAGAAGTTGGAGACAAATCCCGCAACGGCGCCGACGAGAAACCCCGCCTCCGCACCGAAGCTGACGCCCGCGATAATAACGATCGCCACAACCGGCTTGAACTGCGGCAGCATGAAGAAAGCCGCCCGTCCGGCAACAGCAATAGCTGACAATACAGCAATAACGATTAACTCTCGCGCCTGTGGCTTGCGCTTCTCGAAGACGAGCGCGAAAGGCAGCATCGTATACAAAATAATCAATAAGCTAACAAAATAATATTTGCGGTCGTCCAGAACGAAGATGCCGAACAAAATCGTCGCAGGAATAACCAGCAAGATAAGCGCGGTGGATATCAGCGTCCGGCGACTGAGCCTGTCGCTCACTATCCGCTTCTCCGGCATTGCCCAATCACATCCTCTACCGTTACGCCGCCCGGCCACACGTGGCGAGCCATGCGATTGGCTGCCGTTGTGTAGAAGCTATTGCCTGCAAAAAACGTTTTCGTCTCGTTCGTCGCAATAATGCTCCCGTCGAAAAACATCGAGCAAACCTCCCCATGCCTGGCGCAAAACTCGATATCATGCGATACCATTACGATCGTGACGCCTTTTCCATTCAACCGCTTTAGAAAAGCGGCCAGCTTCTCCTTAAAGTAACCGTCCAGCCCCTTCGTCGGTTCGTCAAGCAATAAAATCTTTGGTTCGAGCAATAGTACCTTCGCAAGCGCGGCACGCTGCTGCTCACCGCCGCTCAGATCGTAAGGATGCATAGCCATTAACCGATCCAGCTCGGCGAACTCGACTACAGCCGCAACTTTGGCGGCCTTCTCCTCATTCGTCAATCCGGACGAATCAAGCATTTCGTACAAATCCTGCTCAACCGTTTTCTTCACGAACAGATGCTGCGGATTTTGAGGTAGAATGCCAAGATTGTGTGTGAATAGTTCTCTGTCGTTCAGTTTCGCGACGTTTTTGCCGCCGATAAGCACCTTCCCTCTATAAGGCTTAAGAATACCGCCAATTAAAGATAACGCGGTAGACTTCCCCGTCCCGTTGCCACCGACGATGCAGTGGAACTCACCTTCGCCAACCTCCAGCGACAAATCCTTGATGACATCCGCCCCGTTCTTCTCGTACTTAAACCAAACGTCTTGGAACATGATTGCCTTGCTGTGCGACTTCTTCGATACGTCCCGTCGTCCCTCAGCGATCCCCGATTCGGCAGCCGTCTTGCCTTCCAGATACGCATTCAGCCATTGTCGCCCTTCCTTGACTGTAATCGGACAAGGCAGCTCGCTGTCAACGCCGGCACAGATTTGAATGGGAGACGGCATCGAAGCGAACATCGGATGGTTCATGCGAGCTAGCGCTTCGCCTACAACCCAAGGCGAATCGTCCGCTATAATCGAGCCTTCGTCCATAACGATGACGCGATCCGAGAGCGGAAGCGCTTCTTCGAGCCGATGCTCGGTCATAATGATCGTCGTACCGAGCTCGCGATTGATTTTGAACACCGTCTCTAGAAAATCGGTCGCGGCGATCGGATCGAGCTGGGAAGTTGGTTCGTCCAAAATAAGCACGGAAGGCTGCATCGCCATGATGGAAGCCAAATTGAGGAGCTGCTTCTGCCCGCCTGACAATTCCGTCACGTTCTTGTGAAACCAAGTCTGGATGCCGAAGAAGCTCGCCATCTCGGCTACCCTTAGACGAATCGCCGCGTTGTCTGCGCCTAAGCTCTCGAGGCCGAAAGCCAGCTCATGCCACACTTTGTCCGTTACGATCTGGTTGTCGGGATGCTGCAGCACAAAGCCGATATCCGATGCCTGTGTTCTTTGGTCGATTTGCTCAATGGGAATGCCGCGAAAATGGATTTGTCCCGTACGCTCGCCGTGCGGCGCAAGCATCGGCTTCAGCTGCCTTAGCAGCGTGCTCTTGCCGCAGCCGGACCTTCCGCAGATCGTAATGAACTCACCGCTATGGATTGTGAGATTGATTCCTTTCAGCGCCTCCTCTTCTGCAAGAGGAAACTTGAAGCTTAAATCCTTGATTCGATAGCTTTCCATTTCAGTTCCTCCACCGCATTTGTAATGACAGGCAGCAAACATAATCCGAGATACGCGACATACACGGCCAGGCTAACCGCCTTCATTTCAGCCGCTTTCATCGAGGGAAAATAACGCATCGTATTTTCGCCTATTGCCCATCCGTATAGAATGGCGGCGATGAGTACCAGCATGATAGCAAGCACCGCTTTATCCCGCCGATCAAACCGATAAAGCGAGAAGCTCGTCCTCCCCGGCAACCCATAACCTCTGGCTTTCATCGAATCGGCCGTTTCAATCGCATTTTCGAGTGCCCAGGTCGTCATTATGGAAAGGATCGTCAGTCCGTTGCGAACTCTGGCAAGCAGGCTGCCCTGCGTCACATCCCTGCCGATGCTCCGCTGCGCGTTCGATATGATCTTGATCTGATGCATATAGCGTGGCACGAGTCGGAGCGCCATAGAAAAAATAAGCGACAGCGCGGGCAAAATTCGTCCGAACAAATAAATAAATTTATCCGAAGTCATGACGGCATTATAACAAGAGAACCATACAATAACCGTTACGAACATACATGCGGAAGCGAGTCCGTATAAGATCGATTCCAGCGTAATCGGATTACCGTTTTTCAAGTAAAATAGAATCGTGACACCCGCGTGGTTAAAAAGCGGATTCAACGCCGCCATCCCAAGCAGCAGCGGAAGCATATATAGAACGTTGAATCTAACGGCTTTCCTGCGCTTCAGCATAATAGAGTAAGCGATAGCGCTAAATAGCGCTATCGCTTGAAATACGGGATGCATGAACAGCATACTGAAAGCAATCACTACGGCAAAATATCCGAAGCTTATGAATGGATGATAACCGGAGAAGCTGTCGCGGTTCGCTTCCCTATTCATTGTCCCGTTCCTCCCGTGGCCGCATCGCCGCCCACGTCGCGTCCAAGATCGCATGTATATACCCAATCAACGACATCGCCGTCCTTCAGCTTGTAGCGGCTGCTGCCGTAGTTCGGAAACCATCCATTCACCTTGTACATCCAGCCGCTCAGCTCGCCGCAATCAAATTCGTACAAATTGTTGATACCTTCGATATAGTTGCTGTTATAGATCGGAGTCATCTCGAATTCCATATGAATTTTGTTCGCCTTCATTTCCCGAAGCAGCACGTCGAATACCGATTCACCTTCGTAAAAAGTCACTTTGCGAGCCTTGTAGATAACCCCGTCCTTCGGTAGCACTTCTAGCTTGTCCTCGTCGAGCATATCCAAATTGTCCAGTATAGTAGCGGCGCTTACGGATAACGTGACGGTCAGCTTTTTGTTCTTGTCGACCGTAACATCCTGTGGCTCCACTGGTTTCGGCTTGCCTGAAGGGACGGGATCTGTAAGATATTTATCCTTATCGGGTTCCTTGGTCGTCTGCGTCGTTGCCGGCGTCTTCGTTTCTGCCGGACGGCTCGTTACCGTGGCCGTTGCCTCAGGCTTATCTGGCTTCGGCTTCGGCGTTGCCGAAGGTGTGCCGGTAGCTTCGGTTGAAGCAGGCGATGTTTCGCCCGCTTCAACAATAACACTTCCCGTCGCCTGCGGATTTAAGCTCGGCTCGTTCGCACCGGCGATGTCCGGAGTCGTTGTCGGCCGCTCGCTCTCTTCGTCCAACGAAACCTCGCCCTCTTCCACCACCTGCGAAGCGGCCTCACTGCTCTTGCTCGGCTGCGTGCTTTTGCCATAATCGCCGCCCCAGAAGAAAGCAACCGCCAGAACGGCTATTATCGCCAGCGCTGCGAGCCATTTTTTATTATTCATATTGTCGCGCCTGCCTTGCTTGCATCTGCTCTATTAAGTGACATCCGACATCTCATACAATCGGTTAAGCCCTTTAATGAATCTGTCATATGCGACTAAAGCATAGAAGGATTGATCCGTTGCCATCAAGTCGACTTCGCCAGGCTTCGCGCCTCCGTTGTCAATACCGCCCGGCTTCACATGATAGAAGCCTCCGCCCTTCACGGCGAAGCCAAGTAGCGCGTCAAGCGCCGAATGGCCGTTCTTCACGAAACGCGGATCGGTATCCGCGTCGATGCCAAGTCCAGATAGAGCAACGACGACCTGCGCAATACTTTCGGCATTCGACGAACCCCAGCTTGCATAACTGCCATCCGCTAGCTGTGCCTTGGACAGCCATACCAAGCCGCGATCCACGGCTGCCTTCACCTTCTCGTTGGTGCCATAGTAAGACGTAAGGCTTTGAATAGCCATTGCCGTAATATCCGGATCGGCCGCAGCCGCTTCCTCGCCAAGCGCCCAGCCTCCACCTGCGATTTCACGTCCCAGTATGAAGTCGATCAATAGCGCTCTCGTCGTTTGCGTCTTGACTGCCGAGTCGACCGGAATCTCGTAACCTTTGCTGTCCAGAGCAATCAAAGCGAATATAGGACCGTTAATACCTTGTTTAATGACGGTATTGAAATCGGCCAACGGCTTGAGCAGGTTGTATCCTGCCACATTGTCGACTTTCTTCCCTAGCGCGGTAAGCGCTAGGACGACCCTGTCGTATTCCGTGTATTTGACATGATGAAGCTTTCCTTCTTTTTCCTTAAGGGTTTGTTCGACATTGGCTACATACTTGGCATAGTAGCCGTCTGGAACGTTTACCCCCGAACGAGCAAGTCCCAGTACTGACCATTCACCGCCAATGCTTGCGATAATTGGATTGGTTACAGTCTTCTGCAAGTAAGATGCAGCCTCATTGATAACCTGCTTGACTGCTTGATCCTGCCCAGCTTCAGGCTGTTCTGCCTGCTTACCGGTAAGAGCATAAGCCCTCATTGCAACGACTGCTGCCATTTCTCTCGTAACGTCAGCTTTCGGCTGGAACTGGTTGCCGTAACCGAGCATCAATTCCAATGCGACAATCGTTTGTACGTCTTTGTTGGCCCAGTTCGATACTGAGCTCAAATCTTTGATAGGCGTTACAGGGGTTGCTGCTTTCAAACCGAGCGCTCGAACAATCGTAGCCGCCATCTGTTCGCGCGTAATGCTCTTGCTCGGATCAAACTTATTATCGTAGCCCGATACGAAGCCTGCCTTATATGCCGCATTGACGTACGGGTAGAACCAATCATCCTTGGCAACGTCCGTAAAGGCGATCGCATTGTCAATATCCGTCTTCAATCCAAGCACAGATACCAACAGCTTCGTGAACTCCGCTCTTGTTATCGTCGATTTCGGATTGAACTTTCCGTTGCTGCCTTGAACGAACCCTTTCCCGGTCGCATCGGTAATGGCTTGATAAGCCCATGCCGAGATGGATGAGCTATCGGAATACAGCTTCGCGATGTCGATCGCTTGCTTCGTATACGCCACGAATGCCGCGCCGATATTCGATTTAATAACAAGATCATTGCCGTTCACGAATGCATAGATTTTTTTCTCGTTGTCTTTTGTTTCCAGTGCGCCTTGCTCATCCGTATCGTAAACCTTTATTTCCGTAAACTTGTTTTTCTCGTAGTACCCCGGAACTTGACCTGCCGCGTCTTTCAGTGAGATTGTCACCGGCGTATCGAAATTCACAGGTTCCTTGTCATTGCCGAGTACGAAAGCGTAATTCACATTTTTAAGAGAAGCTGTGCTGCCGGCAAGAGATGACTTAATCAGATTTTCAAGCTCGGAAATCGTAATGCTCGGCGCAGACAGAAGCTCTATCGTTTGCGGGCCAGACAATAGCTTTGTGCCCTTCGCGATCGCCGCGGTTATATTTCCTTTAACGGCCGTTACATGCGGAATACCGTCCGCAACGTCCGCCAGCTGCAGTTGCAGCTTTAAGTTCGTAGTAGGAATTTGAACCGTAATGTTGTCGGTATTGTTATGTTCTTTTGATAATTTAATGAAATAGTTTTTCTGAGCATCGTTCGGTACTTGAACGACCGGGTTAGATTCGTTAGGGTTTACGATCAGTTCTGACGATTTTCCGTCCGATGGGAGCTCCGAGAAACATTGGCTCGGATCGTATATGTCCAAGTCTTCACCCAAATTTGTCGTATAGCGCCATTGAATAACGTCTCCGTCTTCAAGCTCATACAAGCTTGCGCCGTAATTCGGATAAATGCCATTCACGTTGTACATCCAACCGCTATACTGGCCGTGATCGAACTCACCGTCTCCGGCAATCGATTCTACGTAGACGCTGTTGTATTCCTCGCTCCATGAATATTGCATGTTAATATTTTTGCTGCCAAGCACACGCTTGAGCACCGTCCATACCGTATCCCCGGACTGCAGCTCAACTTTAGTAGGGCTCAATACAAAACATTTATTAATCGTCATCTTGTCGACCGACAACGTCGCATATGTTTTCGGCTGAGGCTCCGTACCGCCACCTGGTGCTTCGACCTCAGAAGACGAATAAGCGACATAGTCCGTAAAATGATTCGTTTTGACGATGAGATCGGATCCGCTGTCATACGCATATTCGTTCTTGCCGCTTGCTTTGCCCGCCGCATCGTTGGCAAACTTCCCGATTGGATAGGCGATGCCCCCCTCGATGTAAGCCGCATCCTTGCCAGCTTTTCCTATGAACGTCAGCGTTACGTAATCGCTGAACTCGACTCTTCCGCTGCCGCCCATGGAGAACGCTTGTACGAGCGCATCCAGGCTGCGATTATCCGGAAGACTGTCGCTAATCTGAGCGATCAACGCAGGATCCGTCACCGATTTCGACGTCAGCAGCTCGATTGCCGAAGCATCGCCGCTCACAACCCGCGTACCGCTTGGAATGAAAGCAGCAGCTCCACCCTTTACGGCCTTGATTTCCGGCAGGTTCACTGCGCCTGAAAGGTCAACGGATACTTTAGACGACTTGCCCTCCGGAATCGTTATCGTCACTTCTTTGCCGCTGTCGCTTGCCGTGATCGGAATCGTGTAATCCTCGTTGTCCTGCGGAATGACTACCTCCGGCTTATCGCCGGCAGGAAGCTCAAGCTCGTTACCGTCCTTCGTTGGTTCGGGCACATAGAGCTCGACGTCCGTCATGTCATAGAGACGGTTCATTCCTTTCAGGAACCGGTCATACGCAACAAGTGCATACGTGCCTTGATCGGTAGCCATCGCATTGGCATCGCTCTCCATTTGCACGTGCTTGAATCCACCACCGGCAACGGCGAAGTCAAGCAAAGCATTCAAAGCCGATTTGCCGTTTTTAATGAATCTGGCATCGGTATGAGGGTCAATGCCCAGTCCCGTTAGAGCGACTATGACTTGCGCGGTGCTTTCGCTGTTTGCACCCCAATTATCAAAGCCTCCATCGCTCATTTGAGCATTGGATAACCAATCAACGGCTCTGTCCACCGCGGCTTTGACATCGCTTCTGGCTGCACAATAAGGCGTTAATGCTTGTATGGCCATTGAAGTCATGTCGGGATCCGCCACATCTCCGTAGAAAGTCCATCCTCCCGCATTATCCGTGCCTTTGTTGATTTCTTTGTCCAATATAGATTGAATTAATTTTTCTTTATCCGTCTGCACCTTTCCGGGGGCTGCTTCTGGAATTTCATAATCGTAGGCATCGATAGCAAGCAAAGCGAATACCGGACCGTTAAGACCTTGCCCGCTTACGAAATCGTAGTCCGCCAAACCGTCCTTCAGATCGATTCCGCCGATATTCGAAACGTCCATCCCGATGGAAGCAAGTCCGATCATCGTTCTGGAGTAGTCGGTGCTCGACCAAAACGCACCGTATTCCTCGATTTCCTTTTTAATTGCGGCATTCGCATTATTGTAATACGTCTCGTAATACCCTTTAGGCACGTCATGTCCGGCCCGCGCAAGCGTGAAAATGGACCATTCTCCGCCAAGCGTTCCCCATGTCGGGTTATTCACCGTCGCAAGCAGATAGGTTAAGCTTTTTTTCAAATGATTTTGAGCTGTCTGAACGGTTCCAGGCTTATAAGTAAATGTAAAAGTGCTCTCCGCTATATTGCCCGCCGCATCCACGGCTGTTACGACAATCGTGTTCGCTCCTTCGCGAAGCGTCGCCTCGTACTTCCCGTTCTTGCTGCTAACGATAGTATCGTTCAGCTTCACTACCGGAACGATGCCCTTGGTTCGATTATCCGTAACCGAAACATTAAAGCCAAGGTGTTCCAAATCGACTTCCTGACCATTAACGATCCCCTCAACCGAGATGACGGGCTGTTTCGTATCCGGCGTCAAAATCTCTACGTCGGTCATATCGTACAAATACGTCAGTCCGTTAATGTATCGACTGTAGGCAACAAGCGCGTATGTGCCTTGGTCGGTTGCCATGCCGTCAACTTTACCCGTCTTGACATGTTTGAAGCCGCCTTCGGGCACTGCGAAAGCCAATAGCGCGTCCAATGCCGAGATGCCGTTTTTAATAAAACGCTCATCCGTGTGGGCATCTACCCCAAAGCCGGATAAAGCCGTAATAACTTGTGCGATGCTTTCGCTACTCGAGGATCCCCAACTCGTATAGCCTCCGTCCGCGCTTTGTGCTTTGGATAACCACGCAATCGCTCGATCCGCAGCTCCCTTTACATTAGTGTTCGTCTCGTAATAAGGAACCAGCGCTTGCAGCGCCATGGCTGTCATATCCACATCGGCTGCGCTCGTTCCTAGTGCCCAACCGCCTGCTTGATCGGTACCTTTCTTTATTTCCTTATCGAGCAAAAATTGAACGAGATTTTCCCTTGTCGTTTGCGTCTTTCCTACAGGAGCGACAGGAATTTCATAGTCATGACTGTCCAGCGCAATCAGCGCGAATATCGGACCGTTATTGCCTTGCTTCTTGACGTAATCGAAGTCTGCTAACGCGCTTCTCAAGTCAAAGCCGGCAACGTCCGTTATATCCCGGCCAACGGATGTAAGTCCAAGAATAACGCGGGAATGCTCCGTGCTTTTCGTCTTGTCGAGCACGCCCGAGTTAGCCGTCATTAGCTCGGTGACTTTATTGGCTACATTATTATAGTAGATATCGTAATATCCGTTTGGAACGTCATATTGTCCCCGCGCAAGCGAGAGGACGGACCAGTCCCCGCTCCCCGTTCCGAATACGGGATTCGTGACGGTTTTCTGGATATAAGCAAGGTTTGCATCGATTTGTTGCTCCAGCAGGGCGTCGAACGTTTGCTTGTACGTAACGACAAAGGTTTGCTCTGCTTTGTTGCCGGCCTCATCATCAGCTGTTATCGCAATCGTGTTGTTGCCAGCGATCAGCGTCGCCGTATATTGTCCATCCGTTCCCGTAATGACCGTCCCATTCAGCTTCACTTGAGGAGTGATCGCTTCCGATACGTTGTCCGTTACCGTAACGGCGAAATCTAATTCGCTGTTGGTTAAGATGGCGTTGTTTTCTATGCCTACAACTTCGATAATGGGCAGCTCCGTATCTTCCTCATCGGTGCTCAATACTTCGTTTAGATCGGCAAGTGCTTCATCGACGCTATCTTGGGAGCTAACCATGCTTTCAAGCACGTCATAGGCAGCCGAATCAGATTCATCCTCCGCCGCGAGCGCAATGCTGGCTCCGTTCGTGAACACGACAGAGAATAGGATGCTTGCGATAAGCAGCCACGCTAAATACTTGTTCCTGATCATCTTTTCATTACTTCCTTTCCAGTCCTTCGATTTCTACTAAATCTTGTCTACCATACTTTCAGCGCGCACAAAAAAAACCTTCCGCCGCAATCGGCAAAAGGTTTAATAGCGCACACAGCAAAAAGCCCACACTAAAAAACATCCTCCTATCGCTCGTAGAATGAATGGCATATCGAAACAGGCAGGTATTCTGGCTCAAGCGTCATCGCCCTTGCATCCTTCCCGGTTTCCCAGTGGCATCTTGCAAGAACTCTTCTTATACAGCGGCGGGACCGCGCGAGATTTGCACTCGCTTCCCTTTTAACCAATCGACAGCTCGACGGAATCGAGACTGATCATTGGCACCTGTTCCTACTATGAAATTATGTTGCTTATCATATCCGATTAATCGGCATTTGTCATGCATTTGTTTTAAATTCATGCCGTGTATGAGCTCACCGCCGGGTATATGGCTCATTAGGTGCATTTCGTCGAACTAATCTCCGTTGCCTCACGGTTGTGAGCTCGATAGTTGCCTTTCATCGAACTAATTCGGCCGATTCGCCACTACCTCACCAAACAATCCCCTTTAGTTGCCTGATATCGAACTAAACAGGTGGCTCGCTTGGTACAAGGCTAATTAGTTGCCTAGAATGACACTATAGCAGATGAGCTGGCTTTTGGAGCGTACCCGCTTCATGCCGTGTAGGAGCTTACCTGCCATTTCAATTTATCCAAGCACCATATAGCATCACAAGTCATCCACTAAACTTAGCGCTCCAAGTCAATCCGCAAAAATGCTCTAAGTCACATCAAGTTCACAGCCATTTAGAGCCAAAAAGTTTTTGCGCCAATTGGTAAGTTGCACATATTTGTTCACGGTTGTCCAAAGTTGTTCAGGTCAAGTGCGCCCTTTTCTTCAGGAGGTGGAGATTTATATGATAAGATAGAATTTGCCACACACTACGATTACGAGGTGCCCATATGTCCATTAGCTTCACTTCTTCAATTATTAGCCGTCTAAAAAGAGAAATTGCCGATACGCAGAATCAGCTTGCGAACGATAAAA
Organism: Paenibacillus sp. 05T425; assembly: GCF_056396205.1. Taxonomy (NCBI): domain Bacteria; kingdom Bacillati; phylum Bacillota; class Bacilli; order Caryophanales; family Paenibacillaceae; genus Paenibacillus; species Paenibacillus sp. 05T425. The sequence continues at coordinate 113,171 of NZ_JBFTLA010000012.1, read as the reverse complement.
CGAAACTTGCAAAAGTGAGCGCGAAAATAAAACAACTGCAAAAAGACAGTAAGCTGAGCTCTTCGCCCAGCGACCTAAGCAGCAAAATGACCCAGCTTACGAAGCTGAAGGATGAAGCCGCGAAGCTTGAAGCATCGCAAGCAGACTTAACGAAGCAACTGACGGCGAAAAACGCCGAGCTTAGGCAGCAGCTTGCTAAGTCGAAGCAGCAATAAGAAAAAAGCTTCCTTAGCGCATGATAACATGCCTTCGGAAGCTTTTTTTAAGTAATTTACGTTAGTTTAACAAGGCTGTAGTTTTTCTTGCCTTTGCGAATAATGATGAATTTCCCGCCGATTGCATGCTCGGACGAAACCGCGAACTCGAGGTCGGTGATCTTCTCGCCGTTCATTGAGATGGCGCCGTTCGATACGTCTTCGCGCGATTGTCGCTTCGAAGGCTCGATACCAATCTCTACGAGCCACTCCACGATGTTTTTCGCTTCGCCTTCGCCGCTCGCCTCGTACGTCGGCATTTCTTTGAAGCCTTGCTCGATCTCGTCTGCCGTAAGCGAACGAATATCGCCGCTGAACAACGCAGCCGTAATACGCTTTGCTTGGTCCAACAGTTCGTCGCCGTGCACGAAACGAGTCATCTCTTCCGCAAGCGCCTTCTGCGCATCACGCTTATGCGGTTCGGTCTGCACCTTTTCCGCAAGCGCCTCAATTTCATCTTTGCTGAGGAACGTGAAGTACTTCAAGTATTTCACAACATCGCGGTCATCGGTATTCGCCCAGAACTGGTAGAACTCATAAGGTGTCGTCTTGTTCGGGTCAAGCCATATGGCTCCGCCTGCCGTCTTGCCGAACTTCGTGCCATCCGCCTTAAGCATAAGAGGAATCGTAAGGCCGAACGCCTTCGCCTCCGAGCCTTCCTTCTTGCGGATCAGATCAAGACCGCTCGTAATATTGCCCCATTGATCAGAACCTCCGATTTGCAGTTGCACATCCTCGTGTTGGTACAGGTGCAAGTAATCGAGCGATTGAAGAATTTGGTACGAGAATTCGGTGAACGAGATACCGCTATCCAGCCTGCTCGCTACGACATCCTTCGCCAGCATCGTGTTGAGGTTGAAGTTTTTGCCGTAGTCGCGGAGGAAGTCGATGATATTGAGTTTATGCGTCCAATCGTAGTTGTTCACCATGCGAATCTCGTTGTCGCCGTCCGTGATGAACAGCTTACGCAGTTGAGCACTTAGCGCATTCACGTTGTCCTGTACCTGTTCAAGCGTCTGCAAAGAACGCTCTGTCTGCCGTCCGCTCGGATCGCCAATCGTACCTGTCGCTCCGCCGATCAGAATAACCGGACGATGACCGGCCAGCTGGAATCGCTTCAGCACCATGAACGGAATCAAATGTCCGATATGCATACTGTCCCCCGTCGGGTCAACGCCGCAATACAGCGATACCGCCTTCGTATTCGTTAATTCACGTAAGCCMTCTGCATCTGTCTGCTGATTAATGGCGTCACGCCATTCGAGTTCGTCGATAATGTTCACAGCCACACAACTCCCTTTTTTCGTTAAATGTCAATAAAAAMAAAAAACGCCCCTAGTCTATAAAAGACTAGGGACGATTATTAACCGCGTTACCACCCAAATTACACGAACCTATTACCACAAAGACGTTCGTGCCACTCTCGGTGATGTATCGTTCACCATTCCGCTTGGCATTACCCAAGATACTCCGGAGTGTACTTCGCGATCTCTGTGTGTGCCAGGTCCCATCGACCCCTGGCTTTCTGTAACAGGGACAAAGCCGCTACTGCGCTCGTTCAACGTATTCACGTATGAGATTACGACAAGTATAGAGAATTGCGATTCGAATGTCAATAAGGTGAAACGGCTATAGACGTCCTCTGGCGGTGCTGCGCGTCATATCTCCATTACTTCTCACGTTCAATTAATAACCGCCACCCTACTGCGGCACATGCAACAACTAGAACGCCAGCTGCAATAAGGATTGTCTCCACTTTCACAGCATCTCCGAGAGGACCGAACAGCAGCATGCCCAGCATAAGCGCGAAAGAATTCGACACCTGCATGAAGCTGAAGACGCGGCCATGCATCTGCGGATCAACCTTCTCCTGCATCATGACGGTGAGTGGCGAATTGAACGATGGCGATGTAATGCCTATCAGCAAATTGAACAGTAAATACAGACCAAAATAAGGCGCGGTACCGAGTGCAATCATTAGCAAACCGTACAGCGAGCATGCGAGCAGTGTCGTTAGCATGCGATTGCGGAAGCCGCCCCATGTCGCTATGACGATCCCGCCGATAAGCATACCTGCGCTAAAAGTCATTTCGCTCGCAGATAGACGCCATACCTCAGAGTCGAACGAACGGCTAACCATTAACGGTGTCAGAAAAGCGGCGGGACTAATGAGCAGCATGACTGCGAATAAAAAAACGAGCAAGCGACGGATATAGGCATGCTCCTTCAAGTACGCGAATCCTTGCTTTATATTTTGTCCGCTGGCGCTTCGTGCCTTGGACTCATTCACAAGCGTCGGCACGGCAATCCTCAGCATGATGACGAGTCCTATCGCTGCCGTTGCGACATCAATGAGTAGAGCCGTCTCGATTGTAGCAAAAGCCAGCACGGCCGCACCTGCAGCAGGTGACAGAAACATCATCATCGAAGATATGCTGCTGTTGATGCCGCTTACCCGCATGAGCCGATCCTTAGGCACAATCTGCGGAATGATCGCTTGAACGGCCGGTGTCTGAATACCCGTCCCGAACGAACGAATGAGCAATACCGGATAGAGCAGTGCGATATCGTTATATCCTGCCATGAAGAATAAGGCTAGCAGGAGTGTCGCGATGGCAATTAAACCATCAGCCAACATAATCATCGTTTTGCGGTTATAGCGGTCGATCCACACTCCCGCGAACAGCGAGATGAGAATCTGGGGCAAGAAGCCGCACACCGTTGAGATCATAAGCATCGTCCCGGAAGACGTATGCAAAGTGATATACCAAATAATCGCGAATTGAACCATGGAAGAACCGAATAAGGAAATCGTCTGAGCGGTCAGGAACAATGTTATTTTTCGCTGCCAACCTTTATCATTTACGTTGTTATCGATTTGCATAGTGTGAACACTCCTATTAAAATGTCATATTTACACGCAAAGAAGCTGCCGACAAAAACGTCAGCAGCTTCTTAATCCTACATTACCGGCAGAGAGCATCACGAAAGAAGCGTATGACCATACGCTTTTTTTCCATACATGCTATCTGCCGATGATAGAAGGGAAGCGTAAGCGATTACGCTTCCCGATTAAGCTCCGCACAACGTTCATCGTTTGTCATTTGTCCGGAGCAGCGTGTTGGATAACGTTTCACAGTGTTCAAGCGACTAGTGTCCATCTTCGAACATCCTTTCATTTGATGCCATTGTAGTATGGCGAACCTACCTTGTCAACAAATGACCGACGCAGCCCTATACAATTCCATAGAATCGCGCGCAGTTGCCGCCAAGCACCTTTTCCCTATCCTCTGCCGACAATTGATCCGCATAGTGAATCACGATATTCATAACAGATTGATAATCGCGGCTAAGCAGACTAACTGGCCAATCCGATCCAATCATAAGCCGCTCAGGCCCGAATGCTTCGAACACGACGTCCAAATACCGCTTGAACTGCTCCGGATTCCACACCGTCATATCCGCTTCAGTTACCATGCCCGACAGCTTGCAATATACGTTGTCGTTGGCTGCCAACGCCTGAATGTTCCGGCTCCACTCTGCTATCGATCCAATGCTAATTCGAGGCTTTGCTAAATGATCAACAACGAATGGCTGCTCCGGGAATCGCTCTACTAAACGGATCGCATTCGGCAAATGCTTCTCGAAGATCAACAAGTCATACGTCAAACCATACTCACCTAGAAACGACAATCCACGCAAGAAGTCATCGCGAAGCATAAAATCATCGTCCGGTTCGTCATGAATAACATGCCTGACTCCTCTTAGCTTCGGGTTCTTGCTGAATGCTTCGAGCTGCTGACGAACATCAGACGAGCATAGCTCTACCCAACCGACAACGCCTTTAATATAGTCATACTGATCCGCCAGCGTGAGAAGCCACTCCGTCTCTTCCAGCATCTGCCTCGCTTGCACCGCAATAGCCCCATCGAATGTTATGGAATCCAGCAGCGGCTTAAGATCCGTGGGCAGAAACTTTTGCTTCAAGATGCTTTCTTGCTCGCCGATCCAGGGGTAATCCTCAGGCCGATAATCGATAAAATGCTGATGCGAGTCGAGTCGCATACGTTTCACCTTCTTCGTTATTCATTATTGTAACTCTTATGCTTACCAAGAAAGGTTATGAATAGGTCTTAGAAGCTGCTGCACGTCCTGGAACAAATCCAGATCAATCGGTTCGTTCACCCACGATACATTTTTGACGATATTGGCCGGGTTCGCTGTGCCGACTAGCGTCGTCGGAATGGCCGGATTAGCGATCGCATACTGGATAGCCAGCTTGGACAAGTCCTTGCCTCGTTCCTGGCATAGCTGCGCTGCAGCTAAGCAGGCGCGCTTGATTTCTTCGGTTGCCGGATGCCAATCGGGAGGTCCTTGCTTGCTTAACAGTCCCATTGAGATTGGCGACGCATTGATAAGCCCTACTCCTTTTGCTTGCAATAGCGGTAGAAGCTCCGTTAGACGGTTATTGTTCAAGCTGTAGTGGCAGTACGAGATAATAGCGTCTACTTGCGTCTGCTCAAGCACGGAACGGAAGATACGGAGCGGGAATCCCGTGATGCCGGTGAACCGGATTTTCCCTTGTTCCTTTAACTTCTGCAACGCTGGTATGCTTTCCTCTATGATTTGGTCTAGATTGCCGAATTCAATGTCATGCAGATGAAGGATGTCGATATAGTCCGTATTCAATCTTGCAAGACTCTCTTCCACGCTTCGAAAGATTCGGTCTGCCGAGAAATCGAATTCATTCTCCCCGTAGCGTCCCGCCTTCGTCGATAGAATGAAGCGGTCCCGCTGCACGGTCTGCAGCGCTTTGCCCAGCACGGTCTCCGCTTTCGTAAGCCCATAGTAAGGCGAGACGTCAATGAGATTTATGCCTTGATCGAGCGCCTCATGGACGGTACGAATGCCTTCCTTTTCATCAATGTTCTTGAAGACAGAACCGAGCGAAGAAGCTCCAAAACTAAGTGCCGACACCTTCAAGCCTGTATTCCCTAACGCTCGATATTGCATGCGAATAGCCACCTTTATTAGTTATTAAAATAAACCGCCCTTATACTTACTTAACTTTACTAAGTAAGTATAAGGGTCGACTCCTCTAAGTGTCAATCAAATAAATACGCCCCTCGGAGAGGGGCATACACAGGCTTATAGTAAGGTCTGATCTCCCCCAACATCAAACAACCGTTTGATAAGGAAAGTAGCTGAACCGATCGCCGCGGATTGCTCTGCAAGCTCAGACACAACAATCCTCGTATTGCGACCGGCATATTTCATTTGGTAGCGCTGGGCGTTATCATGTATAGCGGTTATAAAGTTTGATCCTGCCCGTGACAGCCCTCCTTCAAGGACGATCATTTCCGGATCGAGCAGGTTAATCACTTTCGCAAGCGCGAGACCGATATATTCTGCGGCATCTCCTATGATTCGCTGCGCCGCCTCGTTCTGACGACCTGCAGCCTCGAAAACGTCCTTCGCTTCCAGCCCGCCTTCATCGGCTTTCTTCCGAATAGTCGCATCGTCCAGAATGCCGAGCTCCGCTCGAGCGCGTCTCGCGATGGCATCGCCCGATGCAAGAGCTTCTAGACATCCAGGGTTGCCGCATACGCATATGGGACCGTCCTTTTCCATCGTCATATGCCCTAGTTCACCTGCGCTGCCCGAACCTCCACTGAACAGTTCACCGTCAAGGAACAAAGCCGAACCGATGCCATGTCCTAGATTAACGCAGATGAAGCTATTAACGTCATCGCGACCATAGCCATACCATTTCTGAGCCATAGCCATGGAATGAGTCACATTATGAACGACCATCGGCATCGCAAACCGAGCTTTAAGCGCGGACAGCAGCTCGACCCGCTCCCAATGGAAGTCGGGCGAGAACAGCACGGTGCCAGTCTCCTTATCAAGCAGTCCAGGCATGCCAAGTCCGATGCCGAGCAGGCTTTCCTGCTCAAACCCTGATTGAGCCATGAGTGTCTCGATGGAAGTCGCGATACGATCAATAATTGCATCAGGTGAATCGTTTACCATAGTCGGCACCGAGTGCTTATACACAATGTTCGCCGACATATCCATCAGAATGGATAAAATATTCGTCGTTCCAATGTCGACGCCGACTACATAATGGCGATCCTGAACGAACTCCAGCAGTTGGGGAGGCTTACCTCCGCTGCTCTCCCCTTTGCCAGTCTCTCTCACGAGTCCGCGTCCGATCAATTCATCTGTTATCTTCATAACGGTTGGAATGCTAAGGCCTGTACTGCGGGCAATTTCCGCCTTGAATATTTGTCCCGATGCCCGGATCGCCAACAGTACATTTCTCTTGTTCATCGTATTAATAACGCTTTTATCTATTTTCATTGCCGCTGCGCACCTGCTAACTTATTTCATTTACTTAAGTAAGTGTATGAACGGGTGCTGCGAAAGTCAAGCTGCTTCACCTCGGGCAGTTAGCCTGCCTAGTTATCTAAGCTCAAGCTCCTTAGCCGCATCTAGAAGATAATAGCCTATGACAGCTCGATTGAACAAATTCCAGTTCTCGTCCAATTGAAGGCGTTCAAGCGACTCATCTACAAGTGTGCGAACTTGTATTTGCAGCCTCTCGTTTGATACACCGTTTGGATTCTTGCCTAAAAGAATTGCAGTATCTTTAAGCTGCTTTTCTTTGGCTATCGTCGTCATACATTCGGTAAATACTGATACAACGAATCGGTTCACGTATTGTTTAGGCTGACCGCTTGCGAACGCGTTCAAATTAAGCGTTCGATAGATGAATCTAACATCAGCAATCGGGCCTGCCAATCGCTCAGAAATGATTTTATTATTTTTACGAACGAGCAACAGTTCTTGAAACAAAGCTTGTTGTGCGGGTTGTGCCATTACGGCTAGAAAGTCATTTGTGTTGACAGCTGCTTGTGCCATTCCCGTAGATGAGATTGCTGCCATCTCTCTGCTAACAAGGTAGCCGCTATAAAACTTCATATTGTCAATCGTTCCATCCCATTCGTCGATCTCATCACGGAGCTTCTTCAGCGTTACATTCGCCAGTTCTTCTACATCCGGCTTCGTATTGCTCTTATATAGCTGATAGGCTTTCAATACCAGTTTGTCCTGTTTTTCCACATCGATCATCTCATCTGCACTCCTTCGAAGTTAGCATATTCGCTTCTGTGTAGTTGAACTGTGCCGCTATGAATGCCATATCGGACAACAGTTTTTGTTTCAGTCCTTCTAGGTTTAGCGTATGAAGCCTCGGTMCATGCTTGTATCTGCCTATTTGAAGATGGGAACGACTTTCGCTCCAAAGGGATGGCCATGCCATTCCGCTCCTGACTGCTTGCTGCTCGTCCAAGTAACGGTTCAAACGCGTCTCCGACATTTTGTTTTTTCCGACGTAAGGAACGGGGATCGTCTTCATCTCGAAAGTAAGGTTCTTGTACCAAGAGAAATAGAGGTTAATCTCAAGCTCTTTGTTCGCCATATGCCAATACGGCAGGTGAAAAATAAATTCATATAAGATTTGCGCTTTCCCATTCTCTACATTCCGACGGCTAATGTAAGGGAGAGCTTCTCCCCGGAAAAGATAGTCAGTCAATCGGTCGAAAATAATCTCTTTCTCCGTCTGATCTTGGCTCCAATCATGCAAATCGGCAAGAGCCTCTTCGAGTGGCACTGATAATGCGGCAGTAATCGGCAAATAATATGCTTCCAAAAAATAGTCCCACCAAGACTGCAAAACGACATTATCTGGATCGATATCAGGCTCAAAAGCATCATGAATCTGTTCGTAAGTGATCGTCACAATCCTTCGTTCACGCAACTCCTCAAGCTTAGCCGGCGTCATATAGCCTGTTTTGAAGAAAACCGGCAAAACGGCCATCTCCGGATTTTGCTCCCTCAGCTTTAATTCATAGCGCTCCGGCTGCTTGTCGCCATGTTCGCCGCTTCGCGTCTTATCCTCAATCATTACTTGAAATTGGCGGCCGCTCACTTTGGAAGTAAAGGTCAGCAAAATATCGATCTGCTGGACCTGCTGCTGAATGCTAACGTTGTAATGATCCCATTGCTCGGCGATGAAGGGCTCTCGGTGCAAGCCGTTATAACTGTCTATCATAACATCCAATAGCTTTCTCGCGATCCGCTTAGGCGCACGATCTTCTTCCATACTCGCATGGCCGAATAGCCAACATAAGAAAGCATCCTGCGACAGCTCTTTCGTCGCATAGCGGAAAATATTCGGTTCCATCGCGACCTTCCTCTCTTGGCAACTTTTGTGCTATCCCCATTATAATAATGAATCGCAACGTATTACGCAGTCAATTGGAATTTTTATTATTGAACAATATGATTCTGTGCATCAACCGTAAAAAAATGATACTATGTATGATGGGTAAGGGACTTTACAATAAGCAAATCATCATTATATGTTGCAACAAAAGGAGATTATATGAGTAACGAACACAATTTTTGGCTTGATTTACCGAGGCCGTTTTTTATATTAGCGCCAATGGAAGATGTCACAGATGTGGTATTTCGTCATGTCATTAGTGAAGCTGCAAAACCTGACGTATTTTTCACGGAATTCACAAGTACAGAAAGTTATTGTCACCCCGTAGGAATAGACAGTACTCGTGGTCGGCTAACGTTCACAGAAGATGAGCAGCCGATCGTCGCTCATATTTGGGGCAATAAGCCCGCATTGTTTGAACAGATGAGTATCGATATGAAAAAGCTTGGTTTTCGTGGTATCGATTTAAACATGGGGTGCCCCGTACAAAACGTCGCATCCAATGGAAAAGGTGCTGGTTTAATCCAACATCCTGAACTTGCGGCAGAAATTATTCAAGCAGCCAAAGCAGGCGGATTACCCGTTAGTGTTAAAACAAGATTGGGATACTTTGAGATTGAAGAGTGGCGCGATTGGTTATCACATATATTGAAACAAGATATTGCCAATCTATCCATTCACCTTCGGACAAAGAAAGAAATGAGTAAGGTAGAGGCGCACTGGGAACTAATCCCTGAAATCAAAAAATTACGCGATGAAATAGCTCCTAATACGTTATTAACGATAAATGGAGATATTCCTGACCGTGCAACAGGATTGAAATTAGTTGAACAATACGGCGTTGATGGCGTCATGATTGGCCGCGGCATCTTCACCAATCCATTTGCTTTTGAAAAAGAACCTAAAGAACATAGCGCGAAGGAGTTTCTCAATCTACTGCTTTTACAGTTAGATCTTCACGATAAATATTCAACAGAAACCTCACCGCGATCATTTAAACCGCTTCTTCGCTTTTTCAAAATCTATGTTCGCGGGTTTAGAGGTGCAGGCGAACTAAGAAACCAATTAATGGATACCCGATCTACTGATGAAGTACGTCGTCTAGTACTTCCTGTATTAGAGCAAGAATTAGATTGAATCATACCCATCAGAGACCTAGGTTTTAAAAAACGACACTTCCTCCAACAAGCGTAAACTGCTATCGCCGTCCTTTGGCGGAGTAAGCTGTCGTTTCGCGGATGAAATATAAGCACTGTATAAATAAAATTTTTATACTTTCTTATATTTTTACAAAAAAAAGAAGCCCCGCAAGTTCAAAGAACTTACGAGGCTTCTTTTGTGTTACCATTTAGAGGTTTTCCTTACGAAAAACCCTTGATGCATAAGGGATTAATCCCTTATTACCGCATGGAGCGCACTTTGCTCCATCGGCGATGAAATCTACCGCTTAAACGCGGTCGCTCATCATCGAATTACTTCGATAATGATTTCATCACATCATTCCGCCCATACCGCCCATGCCGCCCATATCTGGCATGCCGCCGCCTGCACCCTTAGGCTCAGGTTTATCAGCGACAACCGCTTCAGTTGTCAAGAACATAGCCGCAACGGAAGCTGCGTTTTGCAGTGCGGAACGCGTTACTTTGGCAGGGTCAACGATACCTGCTTCGAACATGTTCACCCATGCGCCGGTAGCAGCGTTGTAGCCTACTCCGATTTTCTCGTTTTTCAGACGCTCAACGATAACGGAGCCTTCTTGGCCTGCGTTCGCTGCGATCGTGCGGATTGGCTCCTCAAGGGAACGAAGCACGATGTTAACGCCTGTTTGCTCGTCGCCGTCTGCTTGAACAGCGGCAACCGCTTTGTATACGTTCACGAGAGCTGTACCGCCGCCCGATACGATACCTTCTTCCACAGCTGCGCGAGTGGAGTTCAGGGCATCCTCGATGCGAAGCTTGCGCTCTTTCAATTCTGTTTCAGTAGCTGCGCCGACTTTGATTACCGCTACGCCGCCAGCAAGCTTAGCAAGACGCTCTTGCAGCTTCTCGCGGTCGAAGTCGGAAGTTGTTTCTTCCAGTTGAGCACGGATTTGGCTCACACGAGCTTTAATGTCGGCCGAGTTGCCAGCGCCGTCAACGATGATCGTGTTTTCTTTTGTGATGCGGATCTGACGAGCGGAACCGAGTTGGTCGACAGTCGTCGATTTCAGCTCAAGGCCAAGCTCTTCCGTAATCACTTGTGCGCCAGTAAGAGCCGCGATATCTTGCAGCATCGCTTTGCGGCGGTCGCCGAAGCCAGGAGCTTTAACCGCTACGCATGTGAAAGTGCCGCGAAGTTTGTTGACGATCAGCGTAGCTTGCGCTTCGCCTTCTACGTCTTCAGCAATGATCAGCAATTGCTTGCCGGATTGTACGACTTTCTCAAGAACCGGAAGGATCTCTTGAATGTTCGTGATTTTTTTGTCGGTGATCAGGATATACGGGTTGTCAAGAATCGCTTCCATTTTGTCCGTATCCGTAATCATGTAAGGGGAAACGTAACCGCGGTCGAACTGCATGCCTTCAACCACTTCAAGCTCCGTTACGAAGCCTTTCGACTCTTCTACCGTAATAACGCCGTCGTTGCCGACTTTCTCCATCGCTTCCGCGATCAGTTGGCCAACTTCTTCGTCAGCAGAGGAGATCGAAGCAACTTGCGCGATCGATTGTTTGCCTTCGATTGGTTTCGAGATTGCTTTCAGCTCTTCAACAGCAGCTTTAACGGCTTTCTCGATGCCTTTGCGGATAACCATAGGGTTAGCGCCGGCAGTAACGTTTTTCAAGCCTTCGCGAATCATCGCTTGTGCAAGAACAGTCGCCGTAGTTGTACCGTCGCCTGCTACGTCATTCGTTTTTGTAGCTACTTCTTTAACCAGTTGAGCGCCCATGTTCTCGAACGCGTCTTCCAGCTCGATTTCTTTGGCGATGGATACACCGTCATTCGTGATGAGCGGGCTGCCGAATTTTTTCTCCAAAACAACGTTGCGGCCTTTAGGACCGAGCGTTACTTTAACCGCATTCGCAAGCGCGTCAACCCCGCGAAGCATAGCGCGGCGTGCGTCTTCACTAAATTTAATCTCTTTAGCCATTGTTTTCGTGACCTCCTAGAAATAGGTTTAAGTAGTGTTGCTTCTTGCTCACTTGCCTTCTATGTGACCCGGTTAACTTAGCGTTACGGGCAGCTTATCCAAAAATAGCGTGAATGTCGCTTTCTTTCATAATCAAATACTCTTTGCCTTCGTATTTGATTTCTGTTCCTGCGTATTTGGAGAACAGAACGCGATCGCCTTCTTTAACTTCCAATGCAACGCGAACGCCGTCCTTAAGCGTGCCGCTGCCAACTGCCACCACTTTGCCTTCTTGCGGCTTCTCTTTTGCCGAGTCCGGCAATACGATTCCGCTAGCAGTCGTTTCTTCCTTCGCGATCGGTTCGATCAATACGCGTTCACCCAAAGGTTTAATCATTGAAAATAGCCTCCTTCTAAATTTGTCGCTTATTGGTATTTCGTTAGCACTCGTAAGCATGAAGTGCTAACAATCCATTTTATCATACTCATTTTCAGATCTGATTTCAAGTGCTTGAGACTATTTTGCGATAAATTCATAAGTCCTGATTATGTACAGACAAGGTCGGCAAGCCTACTTCTTAGCTTATCCTAATCCTTCGCATTTAATGTGCTATTTATTTGATTGCTTTATCGATTGGAAAAGACATGCCTGACCACGCCTTTCTCGACGTCCAGTCCTGTGCTAGCCCGCTCCAGAACGGATGATCGGCAGGCAAGCCAAGCGGGAGAAATACAGCTGCGCACAAATAAACGCTGCCAGTGGAAATATAATGTTCGCCAACTCCAGGCTGATGCCCGCAGAAGCCGATGGTCAGCCAGCCTTCCTCCGAGAAGTTGCCCGGCAGCTCAAACGTACGCCGTATGACGGCCGTTAGCGCACTGCGAACTTGGGCTGGAGCGAGTCCGGCAGGCAGATCATCGCGCAGAGCACTCTGCGCAAGACTGTGGAACGCACCGAAACGATAAGCAAGCGATCTGCCAATCGGCGGATACGTACCGTCCGGCGCTATTAACCGCTCCTGCACCTCGGCGAATCGACGTGCCCGTATATGAACCGCATCCCGCATCGAGCTCCACTCTTCATACGTATCGCCCACGGCGGCCAAGACATCGACAAGCATGGGCTGAATCACGAAGCTGTTATAATAATCAAAGTGGAACTCAGGCCCGTCTCCATATACGCCGTCGCCTAGATACCATTGCTCATGCTGCTTCAACGCGTAATCGACGCGCATATGATCCCAATCGGTTTCGCCGAGCGCATATAACGCTGATTCAATGGTAGCCGCGAATAACAGCCAGTTGCTGAACACAGGTTTCCTTGATCGCGTCAGCTTAAGCGCATGAACAACATTATTCTTCACGCGCGGCTCAAGCGCCCCCAATAGCTCCTTACGTGAACGAAGCAGCGCTTGCGCAAGAAATGCCGCATCGACGATCGGCTGCAAGCCGTCCCCGAAATTCATATAGTCGGGCGATAACGGATCGGTTGCCGCATCCAATCCCGCCCTGGACAGCTCTACATAACGTTCACGCAGCTCTCCTTCCGCTCCATATCGCTCTCCGTTCTCCAGCCATGGCGCAATACCGGACAGCAAGCGGCCAAACGCCTCCAAATGCGAATACTTGCCCCTTTCTAACACGGATTCCGCCGTTCCGCTGCTCGTTTCAATCGGCATAGCCAGCTTTAATCGACGTTCTGCCAGCGCCTCCAGCACAGGGCCTCCAATCGCATCAAGCTGCTCCAGCCAATAATCCCGGTCTTCCACCTCATCGTGAATCGTTTTGCCGCTTCGCATCCTATACCCGACTCTCCTTTCAGCCTGGTTTAACATGGCAATCACCTTGCTCTCTCTATGTCTGCACGTCTAAGTACGAATAAGTTGTTATGTGCTAAATTATACTCTATTTCCTATTAATCGACGATCCATCTACTCTACCAAAATTGGATTGCAGCAAATAAAAGCCGCATCACGATGTATTCATCGTCTGCGGCTTCCATTGTGACAACGTACTATTCCGAGCGGCATTGCAATCCGTTCATAATGAATGCTGTCATATCTTCAATCATCATCTCTATAGAGTCTCGTTCTTGACCCTGCAGCACTGTCCAATACTCATTATCGCGGTGAAATAGAAGCGTACCGACAATCGACATTAGCACGGTATCCAATGAACGGAATTCGAACTTGCCTTGTTCACGGCCCTGCTCTAACCAAATGCGCAACTGTTCCCACATCGGCATCACATGCTCACGAATCTTCTTGATCCTTGGCGTGTTGAGTACAATCTCCTGTTGAACGATGCGGATGAGCTCGGGCTCGGCCTGGCGGTAAAGCGTTACCTCACGGATAAGCAGCCGGACGCCAGCGACCGGTTCGATCTGCTCGGCCTGCAAGATGCGTATTTTATCATTAGGGAAAAAGTTTTCGAACAAGGCAGCGAACACATTCTCCTTGCCTCCAAAATGATACGATACAAGCGCTACATTAGCGCCAGCCGCTTCGCAGATTTGCCTTACTGACGTACCCTCGAAGCCGTTCTCGGCGAACAGCTTCTTGGCTGCATGCAAGATTCTTACTTTTATATCGCTATCCAAGTTTGACATGGCGTTCCTCCGTCAAAGCTGTTCTTTAGCTAATTATTATTTGTGGCTTGCAATGGCAGCCGTTGGCTGCGGAGCAGGCTGACGACGTTTAACCGCCACCGCGGAAACGCTAATAGCAACGGCTATGACTGCGATAATGAGCAAGCTAATAATATCTGAGCCGACCGCCGGGCCGCCGAAGAGCAAATTCATATTGCCATCGACTGCGTAGGTAGCAGGCAGCGCACTGCCCAAGCCCGTGTAGAAATCAGATAGCAGCTCCCGCGGAACGATCGCTCCGGACGATACAAGCTGTGCCGATAGCAGCATAATGTTGAACAGCATGCCGGCCATTCCGAACAAGTACAGGAACATTTGGGACACGAACATGAAGGTAAGCAGGAATACGAACTCGAAGAGCCATAGCAGCAGGAAACCTTGTTCGATTTGCCCCCCAAGAGCGACTAGTAGGGAAGCGCCTACGAGAGATACGAAGAATGCAGCCGCAATATTAATGATGCTGCGCGCGCCGAAACGTTTCCATCTGCTTAGTTGGCCGCTTACGGCCATCGAGGATTGCTCTAAATTCATCCCCATAATCATCGCACCCACGTATGATGCAAGAACCATCATCATCGGAACCATCTGATTGTTCATCCCTTGTACCACATTTGTCGATTGAATATCGGATACGACTCGTTGTGACAAGCTCGCTGCTGCAGCCGTAGCTTGCTCTTGTGGCATGTTCAAGCTTCCTAGTACATTTTGCAGTCCTGCCGTCACGGCTTGTGTGTTGACCTCCGAAGTAATCTGCGCAGCCGCTCCGCTCATAATGCTTTTAATTAGAGCCGGATTCGACTCATTCAGCAAGTATTGCACCGAAGCCTGCTCGCCTTGCGCAGAAGCTTTCTGCGAGAAGTCGGCTGKAACGTACACAATCATTTGAAGATCGCGTGCGTCAAGCTGTTCCTTCGCTTCATCGAGATTATCGAGCTGAACCATGTCGAACGGCAGCTCCTTCACCAAATTAGCAGCAATCTGCTGTCCGAACTGCGCATCCTCGTTAACAACCGCAATACGAAGCTGATCCACGCGATCCGTTACACCGTTATAGCCGGTCATCCAAATGACCGAAAAAATAATTTGAAACATCAAAGCTGTGACAATACCCACGATCGTCGTAGGCCGTTTCATAAATGCCTTTATTGCTGTTCCCATTCCTATCCACTCCTCTGTCTATGTTAAACATTCGTTTTAAACAACTGTTTAAATAATACTGCCGAATTTATTTTCTGTCAACCATAAAAAAAAGAAGAAGGTTTGGTCACCTTCTTCTTCCCTTTGGCATCATAGCTAACCTTGTCCAAACTCCGCTTCCCATCTTGCATCCTTATCCTGTTGCTTGCGATACACAAAGCCTGACAGAATAACGCTGACTTCATACAGCAATATTAACGGTATGGCGACCAATACGTCCGAAATGAAATCCGGCGGCGTCACGGTTACGCCAATGAAGATCATAATAAAGTAAGCGACGCGGCGCATCTTGCGCAGCCGCTTCGGATTAAGCAGCCGAATCGCTGTCAGGAACATAATGACGAGCGGCAGCTCGAATAGTAACGAGATCGGTATTAGAATGTTGAACATAAACGTAAAGTATTGAGCAATGCCATATGTTTCTTCCAGATTCAAATGCTCCGATACGCTTCTTGTAAAGTTGAAGGCGAGCGGAAATACAACAAAGTACGAAAAGGCGAGTCCGATCAAAAACATAATGAGCGCGAACGGCACATATTTTAAGGTCGATCTCTGCTCATGCTCATGCAGCGCTGGCTTCACGAACGCCCATAGCTGGTAAGCAATAATCGGCAACGCAATGATTAACGCTATTACGAAAGCAAACTTCATGTACATGCCGATACCGTCCCATAACGAGAACGTATGAAGCGATATCGTATTCGCAGGCTTCTGGCTCATTAGGAAGTTATAGACCCGTTGAGCCAGCAGCAGTCCTACAACAAGTCCTAACGTAAGGGCAATCAGTATGTATACGATACGTTTGCGCAGTTCGCCGAGATGTCCAAGCAGCGGCATAAGCCCTTCTTCACGAATAAGCTGCTTGCGCGACTTTTGCTCCGACGAACTGTTTTGATCCGATCCCATCTGCTTTATCCTCCATTCCGCAAGAACTGCCTAGATCATGCTTATCTAATTTCATATTTCAACAAAAAAGCGGGCCCGGTCAGTCCGGAAGCCGCTTATTGTTCTTCTCCAAATTGTCTACCCGATTCACTTCAACACGATTCGTATCCTTGTCCTTACGATCATCGTCTTCCATGATGTCCTTTGCTCCTGCCTTGAACTCGCGCAGCGTCCGTCCGAATGCCCGTCCAAGCTCTGGCAGCTTGTTAGGACCGAACAGCAGCAACGCGACAAGAACGAGCAATATAATACCTGTTGCACCTATGCCTGACATTCCAAAACCTCCTATACAATTACGTAATTAGCAGTTGCGATCTCACAATTATTACCTAGCTTTGTATGGCAAAACAATGCGAGGCTCGCTTTAACAGCCGTATAGCCCTCCGTACCCCATATCTACAATGTCGTCCTGCACAATCGTATCTCCAGCGAGAATACGAGGCAGCAGTACATCGAATGATGTATAAGGATCATGCATAACGCAGCCTGGCAGTCCCATAATCGGCACGTCGTCCAAATAGCCGATCAATAGCATGGAGCCTGGCAGCATCGGCGTTCCGTAGCTGACAATGTGAGCACCGGCTTCCTTAATCGCGCCTGGCGTTCGATCATCTGGATCAACCGACATTCCGCCTGTTACTAGTATCATATCATACCGCTTGCCCAGCAAGTAGTGTATTTCCTTGACAATTATTTGTCGATCATCAGGGGCGAAGCGCTGTTCTGCAACTTCTGATCCGAGTGCCTCCAGCTTGCTCTTAACGGCTGGACCGAATTTGTCCTCGATTCGTCCACTGAACACTTCTCCGCCCGTCGTAAGCAATCCCGCCTTTAATGAACGAAGCGGACGCACACGGATGGGAGCGGCGCCATCATGTGTTGCCCTGTATTCTTCCGCCATTCGTTCAACTTCCTCCACCTTCGCTTTCGGAACATACAGAGGAATCGCTCTCGTTGCCGCCAACTGCCTGCCAGGTTCAGCAACCGTATTCGTCTTCACCGTAGCCAGCGCGATATCGCCAAGACGATTAATCGCATCCACAATTGAACGATCAATATGAACAAGTCCCTGAGCGCTCGCCTTCATGCTGACCTTGCCCTCATGCGGCTCATTAAGTACTATTCCTTCACCGTAAAGCGCTTTGGCCATCCGTATGGCAGCATCATCCTCATGGAGATCATTATCGCCAAGCTCCATGATGTAAATATGCTCTTTGCCAATGTCGAGCAGCTTAGGAATATCAGCCTCCGTCACCAGATGGCCTTTCTTGAATAACCTTCCCTTGAACTGGCCAGGGATAATCTGCGTTAGATCATGCGCAAGTCGCAAGCCGATCGCATCGTACACCGACACTTCCCTCAGCCTCGTCGATTGAACCAATGATGTAGATGAAGTCGTTATTTCCAAGTTATCGTTCGTATTGCTCATGCTCTATGATCACCAAGTCTTCCCGACAAAATGTCCAATGCATGCGGCAATTGATCCATAATCGCCATCAAACTCTCATGTACACCCTTCGGACTGCCGGGCAAGTTTACGATTAAGGAGTTGCMGCGAATGCCGCATACACCTCGCGAGAGCATCGCTCGTCTCGTCTTCTGCAAAGCGCCCATTCGCATAGCTTCAGCAAGTCCCGGCACGACACGATCGATCACCTTCATCGTCGCCTCCGGCGTAATATCTCTTGCGGCAAGGCCAGTACCGCCTGTCGTAAGCACGAGATCCGCATGGAAATATTCCGTCATTTCGATAATAGCGGCCATAATTTCATCCTGCTCATCTGGAACGATTCGATAATCGACGATTTCCCCACCAAGCTCTTCTTCGATAAGTTCGCGAATCACTTGTGCGCTCGTATCCTCGCGTTCCCCGCGCGAACCTTTGTCGCTTGCCGTCAGTATGGCTACCTTCCAACGCATCTGCCATTCCTCCCATCCCAAGTCCGATTACAGGTTTGTTGATATTCGGTAATCGCCGCTCTTGCCGCCGCTCTTCGCAACGAGCTGTGTCGGCCCGATTATCATATCCTTCTGAAGTGCTTTGCACATATCGTACACCGTCAGCGCAGCCGCAGATACTGCAGTTAGTGCCTCCATCTCAACGCCTGTCTTACCTGTCGTCTTAACTGTTCCTTCTATATAAAGCTCATCCGATCCATTATCAGTGAATACAATATTCACGCCTGTTAGCGGAAGCGGATGGCACATCGGTATCCAGTCTGATGTTTTCTTAGCAGCCATAACCGCTGCCACCTGAGCAACAGCAAGGACATCGCCTTTGCCGATTGTTCCTGCTTTGATGCGCGATAATGTGTCCGGATTCATCTTCACCAGCGTACTTGCTGTTGCCGAGCGAGCCGTAACTTCCTTATCCGATATATCCACCATGCGCGCGCGGCCTTGTTCGTTAAAGTGAGTCAGCTCCACCACTATTCGCTCCTTCTATCCATACTCTTCTGCTTCCTATATTGTCAAATATAGCTGACGCTGCGTCAATATTCCATTCATACGAATATCATGCGGCTCAAGCATCAATTCCTCTACCAATTGGGCTTCGAACGAGGCTCCTATCCACTGAACACGATGAGCAGCTCCCCCAGCATCATATAGCTTCGCAGCAAACCGATCATAATAGCCGCCTCCGTAACCCATTCTGCCGCCGTTCAGATCGAAAGCAATACCTGGTACAAAGACGACCTGCGGCATCCGCTTAGGATTAAGCTCCTCGGCTGCAAGCGGGTCCGGTTCCATAATTCCATATTCGCCAGGCTTCAATTGATCCCAGTTCTTGAGTCGATAGAGCGTCATGGAGCGATCGGCAGTATTACACTTGGGAACGATCACTTCCATCCCCTTCTCCCAGCCCCACTCGATAAGAGATGAAAGATCCAATTCGCTGCGGAAGGATACATACGCCATAAACGCTTCCAACGAGCTCGCTTCCAAATACGCCGCTGCGTGTCCGCTAGCCGCGAGCGACCAAGCTCTCCGCTCTTCCTCGGCTAGTCCATTCCGTATTCGCGTCATTTCCGAGCGGATAGCCTGCTTCCCATTCCGTTCCTTATCCTCCATAAGGGCAGACCACCTACTCTATGTCCCGTCATATGCTTCCATTTAATTTAGTTTACCACTCTTATACAACTTTCGCCAATGGAAGCGCCCATTTATGGTAAACTAGAGAGGATGGCAAGCAACAAATTCTGATGCAATTATTGGCTGGAGGTTTCAAGATGCTGCTGCAAGTATCCAATATAACGAAGAGCTACGGCGTTGACGTCGTACTATCCAATATTTCAATGCAAGTGCTGGAGCGCGAACGTATCGGACTCGTCGGTGTCAACGGTGCAGGCAAGTCGACATTGTTAAAAATTATTGCCGGCGAGATCACTCCCGATTCCGGCGATATTCATAAAGCGAAAGAAACCAGAATCGGTTACTTAGCGCAAAATAGCGGTCTTAACACGGATCGAACCATCGAAGCCGAGATGAGGGCTGTCTTCTCTCACCTGCTGGAGGCTGAGCAGGAGCTGCGCGATCTCGAAGTGAAGATTGCCGATCCTGCCTTGCATGACGATGAGAAGCGATATGCTGACACGCTTGAGAGATATGCGAAGCGTTCGGACTGGTTCCGCGAGCAAGGCGGATTCGAGATCAACACACGCATTAACAGCGTACTGCACGGGATGGGCTTCGGACAGTTTCCGCCTGATACGCGAATCGCTACATTAAGCGGCGGACAGAAGACGAGGCTCGCGCTTGCCCGTATTCTATTGCAAGCACCTGATCTACTAATGCTCGATGAACCAACGAACTACTTGGACATCGAAACGTTGACATGGCTTGAGGGTTACCTGCGCGGATACTCAGGCGCAATTGTCGTTGTCTCCCATGACCGCTATTTCCTTGATGCGCTCGCCCAGACCATCATTGAAATCGAGCGGCATGTCTCTAAGCGCTATACAGGCAATTACAGCCGCTACATGGAGCTGAAGGCTGCCGATTATGAGAGTAATATGAAGCAATTTGAGAAGCAGCAGGACGAGATTTCCAAGTTGGAGCAATTCATACAAAAAAATATCGTACGGGCTTCTACGACAAAGCGAGCGCAGAGCAGACGCAAAGCACTGGAAAAGATGGATCGCCTCGACAAGCCGATGGGTGACTTGAAGAAAGCCCACTTCAGCTTCGAGATCGAGCGAATGACCGGCAAGGACGTACTTGACGTCAGCGGCTTGTCGGTTACATTTCCTGGACAACCGAAGCCGCTATTCAATAACGTCTCCTTCCAGCTCTCCCGCAGCGAAACGGTTGCCTTGATTGGACCGAACGGGATCGGCAAATCAACATTGCTTAAAGTTCTTGTCGGACAGAACGAGCCTTCCAGCGGTACCGTGCGATGGGGGACAAACGTGAAGATCGGCTATTACGATCAAGAGCATACACGTCTGAACGGAAGCAACACCGTCTTGGAAGAAGTGTGGAGCGCCTATTCTCACATGGAAGAAGCACGTATTCGCACTGTACTAGGCAACTTCCTGTTCAGCGGTGAAGATGTATTGAAGCGGGTCTCGTCACTAAGCGGCGGAGAGAAGGCACGAGTTTCGCTAGCCAAGCTTATGCTCGCGCAAGCGAATGTGCTTATTCTCGATGAGCCTACCAACCATTTGGACTTGTTCAGTAAAGAGGTGCTTGAAGCAGCGCTTATGGATTACGAAGGCACGCTGCTATTCATCTCCCATGACCGTTACTTCCTAAATAAGATGGCCGAGCGAATTGTCGAATTAAATCCGAGCGGTACAGATCATTTCCTAGGAAATTATGACGATATGATAGAGAAAAAAGCCGAGATCGAGGAAGCTCGCCTTGAAGCGTTAGCGAAGCAAGCCACAAACGCCTCCAAATCGGCAGCAATTGACAATGCTCCCGTTACCTCGTATGAGGCAGACAAGCAAGCGAAGCGAGAAGAGCGAAGCCGCCAGCGGAAGCTTGAACAGCTCGAGCAAGATATCGCTTCCGAGGAGCAGCAGATCGCTGAATGGGAAGAGAAGTTGGCTGATCCGGCTATTTTTAACGATTATGTTCGCATTCAGGAGATACAAGCCGAGATTGAGAAGCACAAGACCGCTCTATCAAGCGCATATGATGAATGGGAGAAATATATGTAGCTACGAAACGGAGGAATCGTTTCATGCAGCATTTCAGCCATCCATTATCTGAGCAAACGATGCAATGGTTATCGAATATAATTGAACCCACAGCCCACATACAAACCAAGAAGCCGGCTGGACATGAATAACTCATGTCTAACCGGCTTCTTCTTAATACTGCTCCAAGCTTATTAAGCCTAAGCGTTGCGCCTCTTTGATCGCTTCTGAACGTGAACGAACGCTTAGCTTCTCGAATATTTTAGAAAGCTGATATTCAACGTTGCGTTGGCTCACGTGCAGCATTGCGGCAAGCTCCTTATTGCTGACGCCCGTCGCAACCTCGTGCAGGATCGTTTGCTCCTTCTCATTAATCGATACATCCTCGATCGACAGCTCCGGACGTTCAAGCTTAATCTCGTTCCTTCGCAGCTGCTTCAGAAGCGAGATTGGAATGACCGCGTCACCCCGCATCGCACAACGAATCGCATTATGTAATTGCTCCCTCGATATCGTCTTCGAGATAAACCCAGATACTCCTGACTCGATTAACAAGTTAAAGTGCGTTCCGATCTCATAACCGGTATAAATAATGACTTTCCGTTCAGCATCCTGCTGTATTAACCGCTTCGTTAATTCCAGCCCGCTTATTCCCGGCATGTTCAAGTCGCACAAAATCAAGTCGAAGCTTTTCGTTTGAATCATATCAAGCGCTTCTATCGCTGAGAGAACGACCGTTACTTCCATGTCGGGGTCTTGCTCAATCATCGTTTTTGTCCCTTCGCCTACAGAAGGATGGTCGTCAACTAATAAGATACGAATCACGCGAAATCCCCATTTCCGACAGCCCAGAGGTCATTTTCTCCGGTATCAAAATAATTACTTCGAGGCCTCTTCCCCGCTGCGAATGGAAGGTGATGTCGCCTTCAAGGCTCGTCACTCTCTCTTTGATGCCGGATAGCCCCATATGCTCGAATGTCGCAATCATCTGATTGACATCCATTCCAATTCCATCATCTTTATATCTGAAATAAATCATGTCATGCTTCATTTCCAGCTCAAGCCGAATGAGCTTAGCATTGGAGTGCTTGCCCGCATTCCGTAGTAGCTCTTGTACGATTCTGTAAATAGCAGTAATCTGCTCTTCATTAAGCGGACGGTCGAATGGCTTCGCTCGGAAATCAACCGCGAAGTTTACGCGCATCTGCGTAAGCTCAATAATGGATTCAACCGCCTCAATAACCCCCATTTCCTTCAGAAGAGGAGGACGAAGCTCATTGCACGTTTCCCGAATTTGATGAATAACGTCGAGCAAGCCTTCCTTAATATCCTGCAGCTCCGTCTCGAGCGTATCCGTCATTGGATGATCCATCATAATCGCTTCCAGCTTGCGATACCATAGAAGCTGATCCTGCAGCGCGGAGTCATGCAGATCGGCGGCAAGCTTCCGACGCTCGTTTTCGGACAGACAGAATAAGAGGCGCAGTACCCAAGGAGAAGTGTTATGCTCCTTCTTAAGTTCCGATTCCAAATCCTCGATCAAGCCTTCAATTAAATACAGATTTTCGAAAACAATGCTTGCGTAGTTGGACATCGTCTTCAACCAACGCAGCTCATCCGAGTTGAATCTCGTATGATTCGTCTTCATGCCGATCCACAAAATATGATAGCGGGTCCGCTGACGTCCGATAACTAATCCCAGTCCGTAAGGAAGATCTATCAACTCGCCAACCTGCATAGAGTATGACGCCCCTAACAGAAACTCTCCCGTAATAAGCTCCTCGGGCGTTTCGCCTATTGGATATACGGCGTTTTCCGAGTAATCGACGAGCAAGAAATGAATGCCGCTTACCGGCAGAAGCTCATTGATCTCCTGCTTCAAGATTTCTTCTAAGTCGGCTTGCTTCATTACACGAGCAATTTTGCGGGAGAAGCGATCAAGACTATCTTGATAACTGTACATCGCTTTGAAAAGCTTGGGACGATAACGATGGTCAATTTGTTCCTTCATGTACAAGAACAACGTCATACCGGTATAGATAACGACAAACATAACCAATCCGCTGCTCCATGTTGAATGGTAGCTAGTATTGCTCACGATAAACAACAATGCGGCAGCAATGGCCATCGAGGGCACAATCGCAAGCAACGTATAATATTTAAACCTTGTTAGGATAAAGTCGATATCGAATAGTTGATTGGAGGTCAACAAATAAAAATACACAATTGGAAGGACAAACAGAAAGAGCGCTGTGAAAGCTGCAGGCAGTATTTGACCTCCACCGACAAAAAGCGGAAGCAAATTCATCGTAGTAAATGGCGTAAAGGCAACAAGATGAGACATAAGCGTAATCTTAAATAGCGAGATAAGCTTTGAATTCCGATAAAACAAAAACTTTCGTACTAATTGCAGTACGATAATAAAGTTGCCTACTAAAATGATGCCAAAGTAAAACATTTTCACATAAAAAAACGCATCTTGAGAAATCAGATCCGTCCATACATATATGAGGCAGGATGCAGCTATGACAGCTGCAATTATCGACAATATAATCAGATGTTTCTTGGCTATGAACACAACCTTGAACCGGCTGAGATACTTATTCATGAATAACATAAATAGAATAGAGACGTATGGCAGCAATAGGTAAATAAAAGAGATACCCACCCGATCGCTTCGATAGGATGCAGCTGAGGAGTAATAGCTTAAGCCTATTACAACAAAAAACAAAATAAGCATAAGCGCCGCGCCATCATTTCTACGCTTCATATATAGAAATATCGACAATGCGGAGAAAAGCAAAAAAGAAATAAGCGGTATGTAGAGTTGGATGAGAAGCTCCCAGTTGGAGTGATCCCCTGTCCAGCCGCCAGTAAACGTCATGCGCTGAACATTGCCGTCCAAATGCTTAACGATTACAGTGTCGGCCATTTCGATCGAATTGAACTTAATTACGTTCTTGTATTGACCCGCCGGATCGCCATTAACCTCAATAATGAGATCTCCKGCACGTATTCCCTTGAACACGGCTTGTCCGGCAGGTTCAACTAGCTTAACAACGAATTGTCCGTCATCGTTTTTTACAACTTCTGCGCCTATGAAAGGTTCGCGAACGATAATAATGGTAAGGTAGGATAATATCGTTATTAAAACCAACAGGAATAGAAGAAATATGACTCGATTTGGTATGTAGGACTTCATGCTCTTTCCCCCATTGCCTGCACAAGAATATCTTATTTCTTATACCCAGAACGACAAGCGATAGTTTTCTTTTTTATCGTTTTTGTTTTTCAGTTCTCCGAAAAGAGCTTTTTGTTCAGCTACGGAAACACCCGCTAATTGCATTTGTCCACCCATAACCATAGACATTTTTTCTGTACTGCTTGCCAACTGACGAATCGTTTCTTTCAACATTTTAACTCCTCCGTTCCTCTATTAAAATCGATTTTTTATTACACACTTCTAATATAACAGGAAAAGATTCGACAGAAAACGCAAAAATGATTCGTATTTACCGAAAGAGCATTTGCGTGATTTGTTTTTATGCAATTTCACCGTTCAATATGTGCAAAAACTCTGCTTTCCAAGGACTTATTTCCTGCATGGAGTTCAGCAGTTCCTCGAAGCGATTATAGTGCATACGACTCATGACCGCCCCGTATAACAGCGTTCCCGATCGTTCGCATGCCTCTTCGAACAGCTCTGATCTTCGTTCTACTTCTTGCTTGCTGAGCAAGCCTTCGAAGTAATCAGCAATCCATTGATCGTCGCCGGTTACGCTCTCTATTATGTACATCGTTAATAACGTACGCTTGCGCTGCAAGAAATCGCTTTTCTCGTCCCATCTCAGCAAATCTCGCAGATCATTGCGAATTTGTGCGGCAATGCCGATCTCAATTGCATATTCGGCCACAATCGGCTGCCAGGGCTTGCCTGCGGCAATAACCCCTGTCATACAAGCGAACAGCAGCAGCGAGGCGGACTTCAATTTCACCGTCTCCAAATACGTTTCTTCATCCGTAGCATGATCCATCAGATCGAGCATCTGTCCATTAGCTGCTTGCAGAAGCTGTCTGTTCATAAGATCAACGAGCTCTAGTCGCACGGACGGGTCAAGCATGCAGCTCTGCATCGCCTGCTGCGACAACGTCAACAGCGAAGTAGCGACGTGAATCGCAATCGGCGGCGGCACTTGCATCCAGCTTCTTCCCGGAGCATCCTGATCCTGCAAATCATCGAATATATCAGATGCTAATATGAACAGCTCGACCGCTGCAGCCGCTTGGTAGATAACAGGATCCGCGCCTCCGAACATGCGATAGTGGAGAAGCGTCAACTGACCGAACTTAATCGTCTCGCTAAGCTTATCCTCCGTAAATCGAAGTGCATAATGAAACAGCGGTTCCGCCGTAAAATATTGCCCGATTAAGGCCCGCATATGCTGTTCTATTAACGTATTGCCGTTCACCATTCGCTTGCCTCCGAGAGATACAATTTATTACCAAGTATACTATGAATCTCTTAAGTAAACATACGATAAACGACATTTAACCATTTTTCAAGCCCAATCGATTTCGATAGACGTTCCCTAATCCCTGCCTTCTTCTTCCCTTTGCAAACTTCGGCTGTTAATTTAATTTGTTCGTCATTCTCCTCCTCATCTGGTCGATTCATTAAACGCGATATCATCTCCATTCTCTTCTGATATAACTGTGTCTTGCGGGCTGACGGACTACTGGTGTGATCGCCATGATCCATGTGCGCAAAGCCCTCCTTGAGGTTTACATAAGCAAATTGAGCGCCCTAATGCTGTCATCCGTAATATGATGTTGTTGTTCTTTCTTATATTCAACCGCATACTGCATATATACGGCCTCCATTGTCATTCCACCAGCCGGCAAGTTGGATATAAGAGCCGGCGGGCTATCACATGCAACCAATTCCCCTTTGCGCATGACGGCAATGCGATCGCAATTGCGTTGGAGCTCCTCCATATCATGTGAAGCTACCACGATGGTCTTCCCTTGACGCTTAAGTTCAAGCAGAAGCGACCAATAATCCCTTTTGGCTGCCGGGTCAAGCCCGGTCGTCGGCTCGTCGAGAAATATAATATGAGGATCGTTAACAAGTGCAATTGCAAGCGCTGTACGCTGCCTCCAGCCGCCAGATAAACGCTTGACCATCTTGTCAACATAAGGCTCTAAACCGAATTGATTTATAATAAAATCGAGATCATTTTTTCGTTTGTAAAAGGATTGGAACAGCTCCAGCGCCTCGCGAACATTCATTTTATCGATCAACGTCGTGCTTTGCAGATGAATGCCAATGTCCTCTTTCAGCAAATCCGCCTCAAACAAAACATCGCGTCCGAGCACGTGAATCGTGCCCAAATCAGGCATTCGCAAGCCCATCAACATTTCGAGCAACGTTGTTTTACCGGCTCCATTCGTGCCAACGATCCCGAACAGCTCACCTTTCTTCACTTGAAACGATACATTGTCAACCGCTGTGTTCGACCCATAATACTTGCTTATTGAGCTTACCTGAATGACTGTCTGCGTATCCATTTATGATTGGCCTCCATTCACGCTTAAGCGCAGTTTGAGATGCTCGTTTTCATAGAAATCATACTCTTAAGATAACGTATACATCTCTATTTTTCACCGAAAACCTATCTCGTAATTTCCGCAAAAATTTTGCGCTCCGCAACAAATGCGCAAATCAGAGGCCAAAATTGGATACCGAACGCCATTAGACTTATGCACATAGTTATCCACATATCTGCATAAATTGTTAGTTAATTCAGTCGATACCGACTATTTCGACATATTATAATTTCACGAAAAATATCACTCTACGGTAACTGTTAACAATTCCCTTCTTAATTGTCCACGTTATCCACATTATCCACAGCAAGGCTGTGAAAAAACTATCCCCGTTTACCCCACATTTACAATTCATCGAAAACGTTGTTGTACCAAGGCTTTGAAAGGTTATGCACAATTCGCTTTATCTATGTGGATAACCCTGTCCGCTGGGAAAACATCCTTTTATATCCGCCGGCCAATGTACATCACATGAGGGGAGAGACCTAGAATACTCCGTTCACCCGCCATTTCGGCCATTAGCTTTATAGCCTCATCGTACGCATAATCCCCTTGGTTACGCCAATAATCGAGTTGCTCTTGTTGGAATATACCGGCCGTGCTTGATGAACCAACCAGCTTGACACATTGGAAGCCATGGTCCTGCATGAAGGGCTCAATTTCCTCGAGTTTATAGAAGTAAGCACCTGTGAACCGACCTTGATCAAGATGGTTGAACACACCTGTCTCAAGAAAAGTTCTAATCCCTTCAATCGTATCGTTCGGCTTCCAAGACTGCGGATACAGTAGCGATGTCATAACATGTCTCGTTCTCGTCATCATCGCAACGAACACGTAGCCGCCGCTTCGCGTAACGCGATGCAGCTCAGTTGCAGCCAGACAACGATCCTCTTCCCTCTGAAGGTGATATAAGGGGCCGAGCATAAGCGAAGCATCAAATTGCTGATCGTCTAGTCCTGTTAGATCGGTTGCATTGAAGGAATGGAAACCTCTGAACTTACGTAGCACTTCCAACTCCTTTGCCTTCTGTCGGGCTTGCTCCACGAGTCGAGGCGTAAGATCATTGATCGTCACTTCGTAACCTTGCTGAGCCAGCTTAAGCGCATATTGTCCTGGTCCGGCGCCGTTATCAAAAACATGGCCGGATGCTGGCAGGTAGCGGCTCATATAATGCCAATAAATGCGAAGCTCTAGCGGTTCTCTTTCCAACCGCCCCCATTCATCAAACCTATTGTAATAATCAATGACTTCCTTCATGCCTATACGCCCCCTTCGCCTCGTCAGTTCGCTTTCTGCTCCTTAGTTCTTGCGACCGTTCTGTTGCCTGTCGTCATGACCGCTTGATTGCATGCCGAGATATAAGCCTGGGCCGCTGCCAATATGATATCTTTGTGAATAGATGTACCGCGGAATCGCTGCCCTTCATGAATGATGGATACGACCGCTTCACCATACGCATCCTCACCTGTTGATAACGAATGCAGCTCCAAGTCTTCGAACTCGGACGCTACAGGAATAGCCTGTTGAATGGCTTGGATAACAGCCTCGACCGGCCCTGAACCAATCGCCATATAGGCGTTCTCCTGGCTTCCTTCATTCTCACGAATCGTTACCGTTGCTGTACGCGACCGCTGCGTGCCCGATTGCACCTGCAAATCAATTAGCACGTATGGGTCTGGCTGTGTCTGCGTCAGATCGCCGGCAATACGAATCAGCTCGGCATCCGTAACGATCTTCTGTTCATCGGCTTTCTCTTTGAATCGGTCATACACATCCTGCAGCTGGACATCCGTCAATATGATGTTATATTCCGATAACCGATGCTTAATGGCATGACGCCCGGAATGCTTGCCCAGTATGATCATATTGCGAGATATACCCATTGCCTCGGGCTCCATGATTTCATAGGTGCTGCGGTTTTTCAGCAAACCGTCCTGATGGATGCCCGATTCATGCTGAAAGGCATTGCGGCCGACAATCGGCTTGTTATAGGCTATAGGAAAGTTCATTGCGCGGCTAACCAACCGCGAGGATTCGTAAATTTCTTTGACCTGGATGTTAGTCTCAGCCTGCAATGCATCCTTACGCGTCTCAATCGCCATCACCAATTCCTCTAACGAGCAGTTGCCTGCGCGCTCGCCAATTCCGTTGACGGTTACCTCGATTTGCGTTGCTCCGCCTTTGATAGCGGCTATACTGTTGGCAACCGCCAGTCCCAGGTCATTATGGTTATGCGCGCTGTATCTAACAGTCTCGCCGCCTCTGGCTTGCCTCCGTACCGCCTGGAACAGCTCTGTTACTTCATCCGGCATTGCATAACCAAGCGTATCAGGCAAGTTGATAATGGAGGCTCCTTCGGCAATTACCGCCTCTACCAGTTGGATAACGAAATCGCGGCCCGAACGAGTTGAGTCCATAGCCGAAAACTCGATCTCGTCTACGAACTGCTTGCCGTAAGCGACCATTTCACGGGCAATCTGCACAACCTCGTCGCGCGATTTGCGCAGCTGATGGTTCAGGTGGATATCCGAGGAGGAGATGAACAAATGCAGCCTTCTGCGCGCTGCATCTTGCGTCGCCTTAACCGCAGCGTCAATATCTCCCTTAACGGCGCGTGCAAAGCCTGCTATTTCGACGTTTTGCATATCCCTCGATATTTGCTGCACGGCAGCAAACTCGCCTGGGCTTGCGACAGGAAAACCCGGCTCAATGACGTCGATGCCCATCTTCGCCAATTGTCTTGCGATAATGATTTTGCGTTCTGGTGCTATAGATGCACCAGGGGATTGCTCGCCGTCTCTTAAAGTCGTATCGAAAATTTGAATTTTTTTCATTTCGTTTGTCATGAGAATGACCTCCTAAAGTTGATTTTTGGGTACAAAAAAAGCCCGCCGTCTCTATACAAGAGACGACAGACTTAATAGCTGCCGTGGTACCACTCTAATTGGCTGGATGTACGCATCCAAGCCCGCTCGTTGCCCGATATCGGCGGCCAGCCGTAACGTCCTATTCGGTTAAGCCGCATGCCGCTTCATCCGATTCTGACGTTCCGCTCCCAGGCGAGCTTCGAACCTTAAGCCTCGACTGCGTTGCACCTCCCCGCAGCTCTCTTGCGCTTTGCCGGCTTTACGTTCTACTATTCCTGTTCCTTGCGTTGAATTTTTATTTTGTTGAAAACAAAAAAAGCCTGTCGTCTCTATATTCAAGAGACGACAGGCTATTATAACCCGCGCGGTACCACCCTTGTTGACATCCATTCCCCGACAACATGACCTGCTAGTCGAGCGTGGATATCCACCTTAAGCATAGGTCAACTCCGGATGTTGACGCCATGCACCCCATTACGGAGGTTAACCGTAACGATGTACACGCGAGTACATCGATGCAGCAAAGCATCGTTCCTGCGCTTCCATTGTTCCGCTCCCAGGTGAGTTTCAAGTTTCCATCGACTGCGTCACACCGCCCCGCAGCTCTCTGTTGTCGCCGCCCTTAGAGGCTGACGAACGATCCCGGATGAACTTTACTAATCCTGATCTTTGCGTTTGTTAATATGTTGTTAAAGGTTTGTTGCTTATTATATGCTTCGGTAAGTTATCTGTCAATTCAGATCTGGAGAAAAAATGAGCTAGCTTGCTCCCACCGACCACTCTTCCAGTGACAAGCCCGGATCGGCTTTCAGATCAAGATCGCTGTATTCGCCGCGCTTCAGCTTAAGGCTCGCAGCCGCACCGATCATGGCTGCATTATCCGTGCAAAGCGGCAACGGCGGAATAAGAAGCGGTACATTGTCTGCCTCGCACTTCGCTTGCAAGGAAGTTCGCAAGCCGCGATTAGCGGCTACACCGCCGCAAAGCAGCAGCTGCTTGGCACCATATTGATTAACCGCACGCAGCGCCTTCGTAACCAACACCTCGATGACGGACTCTTGGAAGCCGCGGGCAAGCGCTGCTTCGTTCAGTTCAAGCCCCTTCATCTTCGTCTGGTTAATGACAGCAAGCACGGCGGACTTGAGACCGCTGAAGCTAAAGTCATAGCTGTCTGCTTCAAGCCATGCGCGCGGAAGCGGGACAGCCTCCTCCGCTTCGCTTGCCAAACGGTCAATATAAGGTCCTCCCGGATAAGGCAAACGCAAAGCTCTCGCCACCTTGTCATACGCTTCGCCGACAGCATCGTCTCTCGTTCGACCGATCATTCGGAAGCTGCCTTCGCTCTCCAGCAATACGAGCTCGGTATGTCCGCCCGATACGACAAGCGCCATGCATGGATATACCATCTCGGCGACAAGCTCATTGGCGTAGATATGTCCGGCAATATGATGCGTGCCGATAAGCGGAATATCGAGCGCCATCGCAAGTGTCTTAGCTGCTACGATTCCAACGAGCAATGCACCGACAAGGCCAGGACCTTGGGTAACCGCAATCGCCGAAATATCGTTTAGCGTCAGGCCTGACTCTTTGACGGCCTGCTCCATAATGACAGTAATCGACTCTACATGCTTACGGGAAGCAATCTCCGGAACGACGCCGCCGAAACGCTCATGTATGTCGATTTGGCTCGATACGACATTCGACAATATATGTTTGCCGTTACGAATAACAGCTACGGATGTCTCATCGCAGCTCGTCTCTATGGCTAATATAATCTGATCCTCTGAAACGAGGCTTGTTCTTTTCTCTAGATGACTCACTGTTACAGCTCCTCTGTCTTCAGCCGTTCACGATCGAGCTCCGCCCACATAATGAGCGCATCCTCGTCGTTGTCCGAATAGTAGCGCGGCCGAATGCCGGAAGGCTCGAAACCGTGCTTTCGGTATAGTCGCTGCGCAATTTCGTTCGACACCCGAACCTCCAGCGTCATTTTGGCAGCGCCAAAAAACACAGCCGTCCGCTGAAGCTCTCCAAGCAGAAGATCTCCCAGACCTTGTCCGCGGTAGTCATCGCGCACGGCGATATTCGTCACATGCGCCTCATCCATAATGATCCACATACCGCCGTAACCAATAATTTCGCCGCTTAATTCCATGACCATATACTTGGCGAACATATTGTTCATCAGCTCATTCGTGAACGCCTCAGTCGTCCACGGGCTGGAGAATGCCTCTTCCTCAATCGCCACAATTGCAGCAATGTCGGCAAGCGCCATGAAGCGGAATTCTAATTGATTGACGTCTACACTCATCCTTTTACGCCCTCTTCCGCTTGCTTCGCCTTCAGCTTCACTTCAGCCTCTGTAAGCTGCGTATAATTAGGAGCGAAGGTGTGAACATCATCAGTAACACCGGCTGCCAACAGCTGCTGGCCTAGATAAGCAATCCAGCGCCCTTCTAGTACATAGGGCTGCCTAATGATCTCAATTCCATTCGCCGCTCCTAATTGATGCAGACGTTCTGCTTCCGCTTCGTGCTGCGAGAGATCGCCGGCCAGCCATATCTGGCTTACAGGCGAGGAAGACTGCTGCGTCACCGTAGTTGCCCGTCCAATAACGTCATCCACCCAATTGTGCATAAGCTTAACAGCATCATTCTCCCATCGCTCCCAAGCACCGCCTGCAGTCATACGGAAGCCCGCAGTGTATACCTGTCCGCGCCTCGCGTCCATTATTGGGAGCACCCATTTCTCGCCGGAAGCAGGCAACAATGCCTGCGATGATTCGCTGACATGCTGTAATGCGCCATAAGCGACAGCTTCGAGGCTTGAGACACCGATAAGCGGCTTATTCCATACCCATGCGAGCGTCTTGGCGACGGACACGGCGATCCGCATACCCGTATACGAGCCCGGTCCTTTGCCTACCGCAATGCCGGCCAGCGATTGCTCGTTCACGCCGCAGCTTGCCAGCAGCTGCTTCAGATGCGTAACGACATGGACGGAGTGGTTGCGTTCTGCTAACGACTGTATCTCGCCGAGAACGTTATGGCCAAGAACAACCGCTGCTGCCATCGATGCCGTCGACGTATCCAACGCAATGACAGGCCCTTCGATCGATTTCATATCCTGCTGTACCAATCTCATTCGCTTGCTCCTATCTCAAGTAAAGCTTCACACCAATCTGCATACAGCTCACCATACCCAGTTAATGCGATGCGTCTAGATTCCTCGCCAGTATGTTCAATGAACAGCTCCAGCCTGTCCGGCGGCAACAGTTCTTTAATTAAGCTCGCCCACTCCACGATCGTCACGCCGCTGCCGTAGAAATAATCGTCCAAACCAAGCTCGTCCGCCTCTTCCATTGACAGCCTGTATACATCCATATGATAAAAAGGGAGGCTTTCCCCCATATATTCCTTAATGATGGTAAAGGTCGGGCTGTTCACAACGCCGTCAACTCCGATCGCCTTGGCGAACGCTTGCGAGAATCTCGTCTTGCCCGCGCCCAGATCACCGTCCAGCGCGATCATCGTACCTGGGTTCGCCCATGCGGCCAGCTGTTCCGCCAGCCTGATTGTATCTTGCTCGGTATGGGCAAGCCAACTTCCCTGTCCTATCCTTTGCTGCATCGATGTCACCTGCTTTTTTTATCGCTCAAAATGATTATAGCCGCGCTTCTCCAGCGCGACTCTCTTCTCTTGTATATTGCTATGACTGCTGCCCGCTGCGCGGGCGCGCACTAGATCAACCTTGGCATCGCCAGCTTCGACCTCGCCGATGATAAAGAACGGAATACCTTCCTGACGGAATGAATCCAGGGTCGCTTTGACTGACGCTTTGTCTATTGTTCCCAGCAACACGTAATCTTCTCCGCCATAAAGCATCCAATCGAGTGGATCTATGCCTGCTTCCGAGGCATAAGCCGCCATACTGCCGCTTCGCGGCAGCTCCGTCTCGCGCAGCACAATCTGCACGCCCGACGCCTCGGCGATCTCCCACGCTTCGCTGGCGAGTCCATCGCTTACATCGTTAAGCGCATGACAGGAGCCATGCGCGGCAAGCAGCCGGCCAGCCCTTACGGACGGCGCCGGCCTTCGGTGAGCTTGCACGATAGCGGGATGCGCAGCTTCCGCAGCGCCATCCTCCCTCTGTGCAAGCAGCGCATGCAGACCGGCCGCCGACATGCCGACGGCGCCGGTCACGAATACGGCGTCGCCCGGCTTAGCGCCCGAGCGGCGCAGCGCAAGCGCTGCCTCGACCGTTCCCGTCACGGTCACGGATATAACCATATGCGCCGGCGCCGACGTCGTGTCGCCGCCGATCACGGCAACCCCGTAGCGCTCGGCGCACGCGTACAACCCGTCATACAGCCGCCGCATCCGCTCCGGCCCCCATGTACGAGGTACGCTGACTGACACGAGCGCATGCAACGGCACGCCGCCCATGGCGGCAATATCGCTGACATTCGCGGCCAGCGCCTTGTAGCCGATGTCCTCTTCGCGCATCGTCACATCATTGAAGTGGACGGTTTCCACCATCGTGTCAACCGCCAACAGCATCTGCTTCGGCGCGGCAACGCCGTCCTCTGCCAGCCAGGCGTCGACGATTGCCGTATCGTCGCCGATCCCAAGCACGACGCCTCGCCGCTGCTGCCACTCGGCGCTCTGCCGCGCCCCAGTCCAATGATGAATGCTTGCAAATTCATCCAATGCTTTGCGCTCCTTCGCTGCCCCTCTTGCCTGTTAATGAATATCGCGTTTCTTGAACCGTCCGCCCTTCACGTCATGGATATTGCCTACTGCGAGGAAGGCGATAGGATCGAGCTCGTTCACGATCGACTTCATCTTCGCTTCCTCGAGTCGCGTGATGACGCAGAAGATAACGCGCTTGCTGCCTCCTGTGAAGCCGCCTTCTCCGTGCAAATAAGTAACGCCTCGGCCAAGACGGTTCATGATCGCGTCACCGATTTCCTTCCATTCCTCGCTAATGATCCATACCGCTTTCGATTCATCGAAGCCCTCGATCGTAATATCGATCATCTTATAAGCAATGTAATAGGCAATAAGCGAATACATCGCCCGATCCCAACCGAACACGAAACCCGCACTGCTTAGAATGAATAGGTTAAGGAACATAACCGTTTCGCCGACGGAGAGGGGAATCTGCTTATTGAACACAATCGCTACAATCTCGGTACCGTCGAGCGATCCGCCGAAGCGGATAACCATGCCGACGCCAACGCCGAGAATAACCCCGCCGAATATGGCGGCAAGAAAGGGCTCAACAGTCAGTGGAGGCACGGGGTGAAGAAGCGCCGTTCCGATCGACATAACCGATACCCCATATAGGGTAGACATCGCGAACGTCTTGCCAATCTGCTTGTAGCCAAGAAACAAGAAGGGAAGATTAAGAATAAATAAGAAAAGTCCGAGCGGCCATTCCGTCAAATGAGAGGCGATGATGGAAATGCCCACAATACCGCCATCAATAATGTGGTTAGGAACCAAAAAAATTTCAAGCCCCACTGCGACTAAAGAAGCTCCGAGTGTAATGAACAGCACTCGTCTAAGCAAGTCCAGCTTGGAGAGCTTATGATGCTGCAATGTTGCCATCTACGCACGCACATCCCCTATCGGTCTTTACTCGTTATTTTACCTTAATCCTCCTACATATTCAAAGAAAAAACGGAAAGCCTCCCAAGTATACGGCTGTTGCCGTACTGCCCGGAAGGCCCTCGCATGTTCCAAACAAATGTTAACCAATAACCGCAAATGCCTCTACGCCTGCAGGAATCGTCCTCGTGCGGAACACGACGCCGCTGTTATCATACAGCTGTACCGTATACGGAACTCTTGTCAGCGTCTCAACGCGACTGAAGAATACGACTCCGAAACGATCAAAGAACGCAGTCTGCACGAGCGTCGATCCTTGATATAAGGCTGCATTGAATCCCGTAGTATTGAACGGCACGCCATTTCCATCGACCCAAAGCACTGTCAACCGATTCAGATACGGTCCGAGCGGCTGTGTCGCGCCAGTCGTTCTTTTGATAACCTTTTTCTTGCCTTTCGCGCCGTAAAATGGCGGCCTCACTCTATTCGCCATTTCTCTCACTCCTCTGCATCCATATGCAATAAAATATGCAGAGAGGACGAAGCGCGTATGGTCAGGCTCCTAGAGGACAGAACCTATATTTATTCATTGCTTGCGAAAGGCTACAGCTCTTTCACAATCGTAATATGCAGTTCATCTTTCAACTCGATCTCGTAAGGAGACGCCGGCTCTGTGCCATCCGCTTCCGTAATGATCCGAACGCGAGGCCTGTGCACGGCAAGTTCGTTATTTACCGAAACGACGCCTATCTGCCCTGTGCTAAGCTGCAGCGTAGTCGCAACCGGATAAATCGATATATGCTTGCAGAAAAGCTTAATTAAATCGATATCAAAAAATGTGCCGCCAGCCGCGAACAAAAACTCGATCGCTTCGCTGGACGTATACCGTTTACGATGCGGCCTAGGCGAAGTCAATGCATCGAATGTATCAGCTAGTCCAACGATCTGGGCATACATATGAATCTCGTTTCCTTTAAGACCGCGCGGGTAGCCCGTACCGTTGAAGCGTTCATGGTGCTGCAAAGCGCAATGTGCCGATACGATGGAGATGTCGTGGTATTTGCGCAAAATTTCGAACCCTTCGGTTGTATGATTCCGTACAAGAGCATGCTCATCGGGCGTCAGCCTGCCTTCTCGAGAGAGGATGCTTGCAGGCACCTTCGTCATTCCGATATCGAATAGCAGCGCCCCGATACCGAGTTCCTCAAGCTGATTGCGGTTAAATCCTTTGGCAATCCCCATGATCCCGGCAAGAACAGCAACATTGAACGAATGCTGAAATAAATAATTGTCTTTGGAGTGGATGCTTGTCAGATTGACGAGCAGGTTCGGCCGCGTGCTAAGATCGGACATAATCTGCCCGAACACAGAGCGGAATGTCCGTCCCATATCCGGCGCAATCGTTCTTCCCTTTAGGTTGTTAGGCTCCTTGAAGGCGTTCATCGTTTTGTAGATCGCATCGACCGCTTGCTTGCGCGTCTMGTCTCTGACCGTTTCCTCGGGGATAAGATCGACCGTCTTCCCGTCCTCAACGAACAAAAAATCGATGCCCAAACCGCGCAATCGATCAATATAGCGATCATTCAATTCGATACCCTCGCCCAAGAGTACGCTTCCATTTTCTTGAAAAATAGGTTTTGCCAGTTTATCTCCGGGCTTTACCAGTTCAATTTGCACTTTTCTCATTTCGACCAGTTCCCGCTTTCAACAGTTATAAAGCTCTTAGTAGATTTTTATTTTATCAGAAATCGGTCAGATTGACTACGATAAGAAGAAAGACCAATAGTCCGAAAGCTCTGCCTTCGGACTACATGATTAAGCCAGCTTGCGCTTGACGATTCTGTTCCTGCCGCTGTACTTAGCTTCATATAAAGCGGAATCGGTTTGAGCTAATATTTCCCTCAAGTAAGCTTTCGGATCTTCAATGACGGATGGTTCGAAGTGCTCAATGGTCACAACGCCCATACTAATCGTAACGGAGATAGACTGCTCTCCTGTTCCAATATGTACTCTGTTACTCTCAACGGCTTCTTTCACTAGCTCCGCAATAAGATCTGCCTGCTCGCGATTCGTATGCGGCAAGTATACGGTGAATTCCTCTCCGCCGTATCGCGCAAGTATATCGGTCTTTCGCAGGGCGCCTTTCACGGCATTGACCGTGCTGCATAACACCTCGTCGCCTACGAGATGACCGTATTTATCATTAATTAATTTAAAGTAGTCCAAATCGAACAAGAAAATGGAGAATGAAATGCCGAACTTCAAGTTCATCAGCACCTCTTGCTCCAATTGCAGAAGCAAGTAGCGGCGATTGTAGCAGCCGGTCAAGCCATCCGTGATCGCCATCTGCTCCAGCTTCTTATTCGCCTGAGACAGCTCGTCCTGCATAAGCATTAAGTCCCTGTTGCGATCATGCAGCTGTGCGTTATGACGATTCGACTCTTCCACTAGAAGCCTAAGTTCCGTTACGTCCTGGAACGTAAGCACTCGGCCGATCGCCGCTCTTCTTTGGTCCAAAATCGGAGCCGACTGAATGATGATGTGACGGAAACGATCATGCTCCAGCTCCAGCTCGAATTCCACGCGATCCATTGGACGGTTGCGAACCTCATTGAAGAACGCTTCGAACTCTTTCGCCGCTTCTTCCTTGAACGTGGCAGCAATCATTGCGGTGTCCAGCTTATCACCGATGCGCAGCCTGATAATCGGCTTAATGACCTTATTCACTTCAATAATCGTCTCGAATTCGTCCAGGACGATAATACCCGTCGACATTGTATTGATCACATCGCGCTGGGCAATTTGGATAATATCCAACACTTTGTTCCGGCCTATCGCGTGAACCAAATAAATAGCAGTAAGCGCCATACCGACCGATATTAGAGGCACATAGTGATCCAGGTGGTCTATGAACATAACATTAACGAATAGGTCGGCCAGCGAGAACAGCAGCTGCGTCATCAGTCCGATCAACACGGTTCTAACTAACGTCCGGTACCTCTTCGAATCAGAAGTCCGAAGCTTATAGATCATAATCGCGAATGAAACAGCCACATAAACGAGAAGCTGTCCAATCATGACCCAATAAAGCGGACCATGCTGAAGCTGCTTCTCGGATTCAATTGTATCGTTAATGGAAAGAAACATGCCGCTTGGGTTGATTACGATTGCCGCAACCGAAACAAGGGCTGGTATAGCCATCATGAATATACGGCTCTTCCTAACGACGTACGATTGGCCTGTAGAAAACACCGTTAATACGAACCAACCGACGCCAAGCAAAGAGAGACCAACATAGGAGCCCGATAAATACAAAAGCTGATATCCAGAGTTACTGGCAGTCTGCGCTACAAATTGACATATCGGCCATATCATGAAGATGATGTGGAGCAATAAATAAATACGATGCAGCACAGTAATGGAATTGGAAGAAAAAACATAAAAAAATAAGCAGAACAAAATGAGAAACATTGCCGGGTCTATCCAGAACATCCATCCCAATTCGGTTCACCCATCCATCGTAATAGCCATCTTCTTCCATTGTATCAAATCTAATTGGGAACGACAATCTACTAATTTAAGTGTGCAACGCTTACAGTTGGCTTATCGTCCAGGCAAGCGGTCAGACAGCGCTCTCTCCAAAGTTGGCGATACATGTAAGAAACTCTTGAACTGTTCATATTGCTCCCATTTTTTGTCCGAGAAGGCGAGCTTCTCTCCGCGCACGGCACGGATCAACAAATTTTTGGGCGTATGCTCCGGGTCAACGAACTCCAGCATCGAAACCTTGTAGCCAAGCGATTCGAGAAGCGTTCCTCTTGCGGCATCAGTGGCAAGCGCAGCAAATCGCTCCTTCAGCAAGCCTTGCGACAAAATCGGCGAAAGCACGTCATTGTCGATCTGCCGGAACAGCTCATGCTGGCAGCAAGGTACTGACATAATGACAGAAGCATTCCAGTTCACGGCCTTCGCAAGCGCCATATCCGTAGCAGTGTCGCACGCATGCAGCGTAACGACCATATCGGCTGACTGCAGCTCTTCGTACTCTGCAATATCGCCAACGAGGAAGCGCAGCTTGTCATAACCAAGCTTACCGGCAAGCTCATTGCAGAATGCGATAACGTCCGCTTTGAGATCAAGTCCGACAACTTGAATGCTCCGCTTCTGCTGGGTTGCAAGCAGATGGTACAAGGCGAACGTCAAATACGACTTGCCGCAGCCAAAATCAACGATCGTCAGCTCGCGATCCTTAGGCAAATAATCGAGCACATCCGTCACCATCTCGAGGAACCGATTGATCTGACGGTACTTGTCCTGTTTCTTCGCATGAACTTTGCCGTCAGGAGTCATAATGCCCAGCTCAACGAGGAACGGTGCAGCGTTGCCTTCCTCGATAATGCGCTGCTTCTGTCGGTTATGATCGAGATTAGCCTGCTTCACCGCCCCAGTCGGAGCATTCGACAGGATCGTCGCCTTGCCTTTCTTGTTGAAAAGCATTTGAAAATCAGCGGAAGGAGTCTTAATAAGAGCTTGTTTGTACTGCTCTTCTAGCAATCCTGTTATACGTTCCGCAGCTTGACCCTCCGCAACATTCTCATGCAGCACTTTGCTCGCGAAATGGGATTCAAATTGGTAATGCATGCCGCTCTTCAGCTGCACCTTGCGAATGACGGTCTTAGGTGCTGCATTTCCATCCTTGCGGCGCAAACCGCTCAGCGTAGCCTGCATCAGCTCGTCCTTGCCGATCCAATCATATATCTGTTGCTGCCATTGCTCTGTCATGCTGTCGATCCACTCCTACTATTTCTCTATTCAGCCCAGCTTATATG
This sequence comes from Paenibacillus sp. 05T425, assembly GCF_056396205.1. Lineage (NCBI taxonomy): Bacteria > Bacillati > Bacillota > Bacilli > Caryophanales > Paenibacillaceae > Paenibacillus > Paenibacillus sp. 05T425. The sequence continues at coordinate 72,673 of NZ_JBFTLA010000012.1, read as the reverse complement.
GGTCATTCAGCTCGCGAAGTCCTTGCTCAATCTCCGCTCTTGGCAATCCCCCGGCAATAAGCCGTTCATCGTCCTGCAGCAGCAGGCGGCGATAAATGTCTGTCGCGTCCGCTGCCGAGAGCACCCTGTCATCTAACAGCTCATGCATCATATTCTCCACCAGATCATAACGTCCTTCCGCTTCATGCCAAGATGACAGCAGCTTCTTCGTATGCACCGGAAGCTCGTAGGGCAGAAGCTCCTCCAGCAGCTCAGCGATCTGTTCGTTCGGATTCACAATGACTGTCTCCGTATCCGCTAACGATAGCCTTAGAAAAAGATGAAGCGCCTTGATCGACAGCACGAAGCTCTCGTCCTCTCGTCCAAGTTCGGCATGAAGCTCTGCCTCCTGCCGCACAAGTATTGCAATCGCACCTAATTGATCCGCCTCAAGCAAACCGTTCGTTGTCATCATGCGAACCAAATCCTCATCGGATAACGATCGAATGAGCTTGCTGCTGAGACGAAATCGCTTATCGAGCAGCTCATCAAGCACAAGCAGCGCTTCCTCCTGCTTCCTCTCTCGTCTGAGCTGCAGGATCTGACCGACAGCCTCTGTCATCTGCTCAATCATCCGCATGAAATAATCCCGTTGGAACAATGACCCTCACTCCCTACTTCTTCAACGTATCCGCGAACTTGCTGATGATCGCAGTCAGTTCTTCCGGCTGCTCCACCATTCCCATATGACCGGATGCCTCCAATAGATGCTGAACAGCATGCGCGCCAGCAGCCGAGAACGTGCTCTCCGCGGGAATGACCCCATCGGCAGCTCCCGCAACAAGCAGCACCKGCAAGGACGTTGACTTCACAACCTCTGTACGGTCCGGACGCTGCTTCATGCCTCTAGCCGTTCCGATCGCGCCTTGAAGCGAGGTTGCATAACCGATCTGCTTGCCGCGCTCGATATCCGCTTGTCGAGCCGCGGCATGCTCCGGAGCGAATAGCTTCGGAATGAGTCCATCCACGAATGGCTTAACTCCGTCTTGCTGAAGCGACGCCGCAGCTTTGTCGCGATTAAGCTTAGCCGCCTCACTGTCTTCTTTGGCTGTTGAATGGATAAGGCCAAATCCGCTTAAACGCTCCCCATATTTCTCTGCGAAAGCAAGTGTAATATAACCGCCAAGCGAATGACCGAGCAGACATGCTTTGTCGATACCCAGCTTCTCCATCAGTCCTGCCACATCGCCTGCATATGTCTCCATCGCATACACTTCATCGTCCGATGCTGCGCTTAAGCCATGTCCTCTTGCATCAGGCGCAATAACGCGCGCCGTACGCGACAGATCGCCAACCACGCGTTCCCAATAGGCAGAGCTGCCGCAATACCCGTGCAGCAGTACGATTACATTGCCACTCTCGGCAACTTCAACCTCAGACGACAAGGAAGAGTCATAATAAGCAAGCTCAATACCATTAATCAGTTCAACCTTAGCATTTGCTATCGAAATCAACTGTTGTTCTTCTCCGTTGCTCATCGTAGACACGCTCCTTTATACGTTTGTTTCTAGTATGGAATAGACAGCTTGATCGTTTCATCATCTTCGTTTATCGCCCTGGCCCCCGGTTGACTCCAGGCTTGCTCTGCCGTTACGGCTACCTTGCCAGCCATCTGCATAACGAGGTGCAGCGACGTTGTCTGAAGCTTCCAATACGCTTTCGGGCCATTCATGTTCACGACGCCGGCAATACTATAATGTCCTACCGACGGCAATTGTCTGCCTATCGCTTTGCCCGGCTGCAGCGCTCGTGCGGCTGCGATGAAGCTTCCAATCGATTTCGGATGTCCTAGACAGGCATCAACGGCAATTACCGTATCGCTTTCAGCTATAGAAGCCTGTGCCTGTGAAACGGAATGCGCGTCGCAAGGCTCTGCCAGCGTGCCAATGACTCGCGGCCAACCGCGCTCTTGAAGCAGCGTACCAACGAGCGGACCGAATGCATCGCCCGTCGATCGATCGGTACCGATACAGACGAATACGATGCGATTCCGATCAGGCTGATGCTTCGCAATGCTTTGGAAAAATTCAAGAAGTTCGTTATGGTCAAATTCAGTTGTCATATTAATGCCTCGCACTCTATCGTTCCTCTATTCAGGTATTGCATTGATTGTATCCAATTTCGGGCTTCGCTTCAATTGATGAGCATCCCGTCTCAAAAAATGATACAATGTCGGAAACACCTATATAAGACATGTGTCGCAATTCGAGCGGCACAGCAATTGAAGGAGGCATTATGATGAACAATCTGGAATCCCCAACCGAAGAAAACATCGAGTTCATGATCGAGACCATTAAAGCCAAGCTCAAGATGGCTTCCGCAGCCGCGATGCAGGCTTCTTCTTTTAAAGTTGAACAGTATGAGGATATTAAAGATCTATATGATGTTGTCGCATCGAAAGAAAAGTTCAGCATTAGCGAAGTGGAAGCGCTCGTGTCTGAGCTAGGCAAACTGCGGGGCAAATAGCATTTATTTTCAACTAATTATTACGTCTCCATTTTTTAACTTACATTTTATACCATTAACAGACAATATATCACAGAAAACGACAAAAGAACCGAACGCAGTTATGACATGACTGCCTCGGTTCTTTGTGGTCGCTTCCTATTCTTGCTCATCTGCCGTCGTTTCAGCAGCTACAATAGACAGCTTAATCGTAACGTCCTTAAGCTCTCCCTTGAGGAAGTGAGCAATTCGCTCCAGCTTATCCGCAAGCTGCGGCCCGCTAAGCGTCGTATTCAAGTGATAGTCGAAACTGTCGGCAGGCAGTCTTGTCTCCTGCAGGTAAGACGGTTGGCCTCTCCAGCCGCGTTCCCCATTTGCACCGCTTTGGTTCAATAATTGCTCCTGAACAGGATAGAATTTATCGGATTTGTTCACTACGCGTTCGTAAATGCGCAGCTTCTTCAACAGCATATAATATTGAGCGGAATGCTTGAAATTCCAAGCCTCTCGAATGTCCTTCAGCGTGTAATCCATCTTCCAGCGTTTCAACTTCTCTACTTGCTCGTCTGTGCTCAGCTCCAAAAACTCATCTAACGGAATCATCTTCTCGGTCATATCGATCCTCCTGATTAAATTGTAAGTAACGTCAACAAAGTGAATTATGCAATAAGCAATGTTTTTCATATAAAAAATACCATAAATTTTTGCAGTTTACAAATTAATAATTTATTATTAAACAGACAACTGTATATTAAAGGTCAGTTTTTGCAAAACGAAAAAGAAGAAGCAACCAGATTGGCATGCTTCTTCAAATATTGTTTAAGCCTTTTGCAAGCCCATAGAAGAAAGGAATCTTTCGAAAGCGGCAGCGCCATCGGCTGTCCGTTTGAAGACGCCGGCATCCTTCAGCACCTCAAGAAACTTATCGCCGGTCTCTGCCTCCACGATTTGTTGCGCCTGTTCAGGCGTGCAAGCCGTTCCGAACCGCGCTACAAGCTCTCTCAGCCATGCTGCGTGCTTGTTCAGCGGGTGCGCTGCTTCGTTCAGCCCCGCGTCACCAGCGTCGCTCTCGCCCGTCAAATAAGCAGCGATCTGCTCCAGCTCCTCCTTCAATCGTCCCGGAAGAACCGCAAGCCCCATCACTTCGATAAGTCCGATATTTTCCTTCTTGATGTGATGCAGATGCTTATGCGGATGGAAGATGCCGTCCGGATGCTCTTCGCTCGTACGGTTGTTGCGAAGGACAAGATCAAGCTCATATTCGCCGTTATCTCTCAGACGGGCGATCGGCGTGATGGTATTGTGCGGAATGCGAGCACCGCCGTCCTGCTCCGTAAAGGCCCGAACATCGGCTGCCTCGTCGCTATAGCCCCGCCACTCATCGAGCATGCGGCAAGCTGCGCCGTGCACCTCAGTCTTGTCGGCGCCAGACAGACGAACGACCGACATTGGCCAGCTCACGATGCTATAGCTTACACCCGGATGTTTCGGATCGGTGAAGCTGCTGTCAGCGGGAGCAACCTCCATAGGGAACACGTGACGTCCAGCCTGGTAATGGTCATGGCTAAGAATCGAGCCGCCAACGATCGGCAAATCGGCGTTCGAGCCAACGAAATAATGCGGGAACTGTTCAACGAAATCAAGCAGTCTCGCGAATGAGGTATGCGTAATGACCATCGGCTCATCTTTGCCCTTGAACACGATGCTATGCTCGTTGTAATACACATAAGGCGAATACTGGAAGAACCATTCCTCTCCTTGAAGCGAGAGCGGCACGACTCGCAAGTTTTGGCGAGCGGGATGATCGGCACGGCCGGCATAACCTACATTGGCGATGCTGAGCAGGCTCTTCGGATATTTCGACTGCGGAAGCGTCTTAAGCAGCGCAATTTCTTTCGGATCCTTCTCCGGCTTCGACAGATTGATCGTAATTTCCAGCTTTCCGTACTCGGTTGGGTGAAGCCAGTAGTTGTTCTTGCGAATGCGGTCCATTCGAATGTAGTTCGAATCGATGCTCAGACGGTAGAAGGCGTCTGTTGCCGCCTTAATGCCTTCCGCTGCAGTCAGACGCTGGAATGCGGCAGCGGCCTCGGAAGCGCGCGGCATGATGAGCCCCATAATTCTCGCGTCAAGCAAATCACGGAACGTCGTCGTGTTGTCTGGAATTAACCGGGTGGCATAGCCGTAATCAAGCAGCGGCTCGAGCAGTTCCACGGCGCTCTCCAACTGCTCGGAAGGGACCTCTCCCTCCATTGGCTCGGTGAATTGGAATAGATCCAGCAGGGCGTTGCGGCCAGCATGCACATCAAGCGATTCAATCATGCCCCGCTGCTTCGCGAATTGAAGCAGACGTTCTATAAGCAGCAGCGCATCTTCGGCACTCACAGCTGGTGCCTGCGCTTGCAGTTCGGTTGTCATACGGTATTGCTCCCTTCTCTATCTGAAACAGCTATCGCCGTCTGGAGACGGCGATAGCTGACGTATTACTTGTCGTTATAGCCCTTAGGATTAGCCAAATGCCAGTTCCAAGCGCTTTGAATAATATCTTCGAGCTTATTGCGCTTCGGATTCCAGCCAAGCTCCTTGCGAGCGCGATCCGACGAAGCGACGAGCACGGCAGGATCGCCTGCGCGGCGAGCTTCCATAACTGCTGGAATCTCTTTGCCCGTTACGGCACGCGCGATGTCGATTACTTGCTTAACCGAGAAGCCTTGGCCGTTGCCTAGGTTGTAGACGGCGCTGTCCGCTCCGCTGCGAAGGCGGTCTACGGCAAGCACATGCGCATCAGCCAAGTCGCTTACATGGATGTAGTCGCGGATACAAGTTCCGTCTTCCGTGGCGTAGTCTTCGCCGAATACCGAAATATGCGGACGCTGTCCAAGCGCTGCTTGAAGCACGATAGGAATCAGATGCGTCTCCGGACTGTGATCCTCGCCGATCTTGCCGCTCTCATGAGCGCCTGCCGCGTTGAAGTAGCGCAGCGATACGAACTTGATGTTGTGGGCCACATCGAACCACTTCATCATTTTTTCCATCGCAAGCTTCGTTTCGCCGTATGCGTTCGTCGGAAGCGTACGATCGAACTCGTCGATCGGCACGCTCTCGGGCTCGCCGTAAGTAGCCGCAGTTGACGAGAATACGATTTTGCGGACGTTGTATTCATTCATCTTCTCAAGCAGGCACAACGTACCGAATACGTTATTGTGATAGTACTTGCCTGGGTCCTTCATACTTTCGCCGACCAGCGAGTTCGCTGCGAAGTGGATGACCGCATCGATCTCGTTCTCTTGGAATACGCGGTCAAGGAATGCCGCGTCGCGAAGATCGCCTTCATATAGCTTGCCGCCAAGCAGAGCTTGCTTATGCCCTTGCTGCAGATTGTCCACTACGACGATTTCTTCGCCGCGCTCCTGCAATGCCGCTACTGCGTGGGAACCGATATATCCGGCTCCTCCCGTTACTAATACTGCCATTGTTCATTTCCCCTCTCTACAGCCCGTTAATTGTTATTGCCCGTACCTTATATAGCGTTACACCAAGCGCTCTACGCCGTTGCCGATGGAGCATACATAGAAGTCGGCTTTCAGGCCGGTAGCCTCCGTATATTTGCTTCCCACTTCTTCTTTGAACGCTTCGATGCTGTCTTCATGAACGAGCGAAACCGTACATCCGCCGAAGCCCGCTCCCGTCATACGCGATCCGAGAACGCCAGGCACTTGGCGTGCCGCCGCTACCATCGAGTCAAGCTCATGTCCCGTCACTTCGTACAGATCGCGAAGCGAATCATGCGAACCGTTCATCAGTTGTCCGAATTGCTTCAGGTCGTTGGCGCGAAGCGCCGTGATCGATTGAAGCACGCGGTCGATTTCTTCCACGACATGCTGCGCTCTATTGCGTACGATGTCGCTCTTAATTAAATGTTTGGCCGAATTGAACTGCTCAAGGCTGAGCTGTCCGAGCAATGTCAGCTCCGGATAAGCCGCCTTCAACTCTTCTACAGCTTGATCGCACTCGCTGCGGCGCTCATTGTATTTGGAATCGACGAGACCGCGGCGTTTGTTCGTATTGCCGATCACGAGCTGATAACCGCCCGGTTGGAACGGGATGAGCTCGTATTCCAACGTATCGCACATAAGCAAAATGGCATGGTCCGCTTTGCCGTTGGCGACGGCGAACTGGTCCATTATGCCGCTATTGACGCCGTTGAATTCGTTCTCCGACTTCTGCGACAGAAGAGCGATTTTCACCTTGTCGATCTCGAGCCCTTCCAACGTTTGCAGGGCGAATGCCGTTACGACCTCGATGGAAGCCGAGGAGGACAAGCCTGCCCCGTTCGGAATCTCCCCATGGTAGAGCAAGTCATAGCCGTTCTTGAACGTTACGCCGCTCTGCTGAAGCATATAGACAATGCCTTTCGGGTAGTTCATCCAGTCGTCCGCGTCATCGTATGCGATCGAATCGATGGAGAACTGCTTCGATGCCGGGAAGTTCGTCGTTGCCAGACCGAGCTTGTTGTCGTCGCGCTTGCGGATAATTAGCGTCGTTCCGAAAGTTAATGCCGCCGGAAATACATAGCCGCCATTGTAGTCCGTATGCTCGCCAATAAGATTGACGCGGCCCGGTGCGTGGAATACTGCGATTTCATTACTGCCTTCGCCGTATTGCTGTATAAATTGTTGTGTCAGCGCTTGGAGATTTGCCATTTGCTATCACGATCCTTTTTCCTCGAATGTAGTTCAGCTATTGCTGGGTCGGCGTGGCCGCCGGTTTGACGGGTCAACCGTTTGTTTCTGAACTTAGTATAAAATAACTACCCCGAAAACAAAATGGCTCGAAGTGCTCTTTATATGGATTTATGTGACTTTCGTACCTCTATCCGGACATGCTATCATGATCTTAACGCGTTATATGTTACGGATTTCAACTAAATGGGTAAAGCAGGTGTAAAGTCAGATGCAGCAAGAAATGTATGTGGTTGCGTCCAACCCGGTACACGCGCAAGGCGAGCATGCGCGGCTGAACGTATTATTCGCAGGCGAGAGCCAGACGAAGCCGTCCCACCGGCTTGGTCCAAAGGTGTACGACTTCTATCTCATGCATATTGTGCTGGAAGGAGAAGGCGTCTTCCAATTGGAAGGGAAGAGACATTCTCTTGCCGCGGGAGATACGTTCCTCATTGAGCCGAAGCAGCTCATCAGCTATGAATCGGATAGTGCCAACCCATGGCGCTATCGCTGGGTCGCCTTCAGCGGCGAGCATGCTGCCGAGCTCGTTGCCGCGGCGGGCTTCCAAGCAGATCAGCAAGTGATCGGCATGGCGAAGTGGAAGCGGGCAGCCCTCCTATTCCGACGCATCTACCAGACGTTCAAGGTCGGCGGAGCTGATGCGCAGCTGTCGGCAACAGGCCATCTGCATCTGCTGCTGGCCGAATATATGAAGGCGCTGCATGCTGCCGGCGGCGACGACTCGGTTCGTACCGCTCACGGCCAAGGAGACTTGCTGCTGCAGCAAATGATCCATTACTTGTCTTCGCAATACACGCACCCTGTATCGATCGAGCAAATGGCGGAGTCGCTGGGGTATAACCGCGCATACTTGTCCCGCTTCTTCAAGCAGCGGACAGGTGTATCACCGGTCACCTTCCTGCTCAAGCTGCGCATCGACAAAGCGCGGCATATGCTTCGTGAGCGACCTGAACTCACCGTTGAGCAAATATCAGCTTCTGTCGGCCTTCAGGATGCTTTGTATTTTTCCAAGCAATTTCGCAAGCTATACGGTCAATCGCCAACCGCCTACCGCGATTCCATGAGAAATATGCGCCAATCCTAAGTCAAGACACTTGCGCAAGCGTTGTTTCATCAAACTTAATGTCGATCATAATAGCCATTATTCGGGCATACTACGAGCGGGAGTGATGATCTATGAAGGAGCTGTATACAGGACATTTGTATTGGCCTGGAACAATGGGAGACTCATTGGAGCAGCCTGCGCTTAACAAAAATATATCAGTCGAAGTCGCCGTTATCGGAGGCGGCATGTCGGGTTCGATCTGCAGCCATGTGCTTGTCCAAAGCGGCTTATCCGTCGCCTTGCTCGAACGCGGCGAAATTGCCGGCGGGAGTACATCCGCGAATACGGGCATGCTGCAATTTTGCAATGACGTCATGTTATGTGATCTTATCGATCAGATTGGGCACAAGGACGCGGTTGCTTTTTACAAAGCCTGCAAGGAAGCTGTCGATCAGATTGATTCAACTGCCAATCAGCTTGCCGTCGACGTAGGTTTCAAGCGAAGAAGCAGCTTGTATTACGCTTCAAGCGAACAGGATCTGCCAAAGTTGAAAAAGGAATACGAAGCTCTTCATCACAACGGCTTCGATGTTGAGTTCTGGGATGGCGACAAGATTGCGAAGCATTTTCCTTTCCGCAAGTCAGGGGCCATTGTCACCCACGGAGATGCGGCAATCAATCCGTACCGATTCGTCAGCACCTTGGCGCGACATGCTGTAGACGCGGGCTTGCAGGCGTACGAGCATACCGATATTGTAGACCATCGTACGCTGGAGAACGGCGCTCACTTGCTTCGCTCTGCAGACGGCTACGAAGTCGAAGCGAAGCATGTTATCTATGCGATTGGCTATGAACCGGAAGAGCTCCGAGGCAAGTTGATCAAAGCAAGCTTGAACCGCTCCTTCGCAATCGTAACAGGTGTTCAGCAAAGCCTTGCTGATTGGCATCAACATTTCTTCCTATGGGAGACCGCTCGTCCCTATCTGTATATGCGTACAGATGATCATAACCGAGTCATAGTCGGGGGGCTTGACGAAGAGATTGAGCAGCCGCTGCACGATGCGCAAAAGCAACAAAAACATAGCGAGAAGCTTTATGATCAGATGCGGTCTCTATTCCCAATGCTTGAAGCGCCTGTCGAATATGAATGGAATGCGACCTTCGGGGAGTCGCGCGACAATCTGCCGTTTATTGGTGAAGATCCGGCTTGGCCAAATGTGTACTACTGCCTCGGATATGGAGGCAACGGCTCGATCTATAGCATGATAGCCTCCCACCTGCTGCGCGATCAAATTAAAGGCATCCCCAATGACCTGTCGAAGATCGTGGCTCTAGACCGCGAGTCGCTGAGTCGTGTGTAATTCTATAATTTTAAAAATACCGCTTGATTAGCCCCGTTCATAACGCGGCCAATCAAGCGGTTTTTTTCATTAAGCGCCGGCCACAATTAATGATGCGCCGCAGCCGCGAAATACGGCTTCCGCAGCGCCAAGACGGGATAAGTCTGGACCGCCGTCCTTATCCAGCAACGACTTGCTCTCATCCGTTTCGACGATCAGTACGAGAGAGCCCTCGCTTATCGCCTGCGAGCATATTTTGGTCTCTTCGTCATCAAGTCCAAGCGCATGAAGAGAGCTCGAATGCTCGTCTGTATCGAATAACGTTAACGCGGCAAGCGCAGCCGGAAATCCGCCGAGCGCCGTTCCCGTTCCCCAGGTGCTTGCCCCATAGGCGGCAACCGTTCCAGCACCGCCAAAGCCTGCCGCTTCCCCCATTGCCAAGCTTCCAATCCCGAGTCCATGCCCGAATCGATTGCCGTCCGTGTCCTCCAGCTCCCGCATCTCGTCCGCATGCACATCGCTCTCCGCCTCGATGCGTCTAGAATGCTCCGCATCCTTCGCAAGCACCTTCAATTCTCCAGTAACGAACCCTGCCTGTTCCAACTGTTCTATTGCTTCAATAACTTGCTGCTGGCTTTCGAACACGCCGATTTTTCTAGCCATTTCGTTTCATGACCTCCTAATTCGCAAGAATTGAGCAAGGATTCTGCCTATGCACCTGAATCATTGCTGCTTTAGCTATCTTTGTTATGCCCCTCTTAGGTGGGATTGAGTCGTATTTTGGCATATGAATGGATATTTTGACTATTGCTCGCATATTGTCCGAGGCAGGTTGTGCATACTTGCGGTTCAGGTTATGATGAAGGAATGAGTATGGAAAAAAACGGACAAGCAGGAGGCCAAACGATGATACATCGGATGCTTCGCTACCCCTCAGGCTGGGAGTGGCATGTCCTTCAGCAAGCAGGGCATCGTCCACTACAGAAGGAGCCTCTGCCGAGCCGCAAGGATTCCGCCAAACAAACGGCCACAGCCTTATTGGATAAGAGCGCGCTAGAGCTTGCCGAACCTRCAACAGAGCAATCGGAAGCCGAACAACATATAGAGCAAACGAAGAAGCTGTTCCCGGAATGCGCCAATTGGATGGACGTCTGTGAAGAGCGGCGGACGAACCAAATTATCGTAGAGGATACGCATGAGCAAGGTCCGGTCATTTATGGCACGCTTATGTTTCAAATATCCGAGCATTCCGACGATGTGCAGCCGTTCCACTTTTGGCTGACAAGCAGACGGCTCATTACCATTCATGACGATATACGTTTGCCGCTGCGGCTGCAGACAGATGCATTGACGAAGAAGCTCGGCGAATGCGATACAGCCCCGGAAGCACTGTTTGCAATGATGAGCGTCATCCTGGAACCGTTCCATGAAGGGCTTGACGGCTTCGAAGCAAGGCTTGGCGAGCTTGAATCGTCGATGCGCAACGAGAACCGTACGGGCCTGATCGATATTATTTTCGAACGGAGATACGATCTGCTCCATTGGAGCCATCTATTCATTCCTATCCGCGAGCTGCACGGGGCTGCCAAGGAAGCATTCATGAACGATCTTATGGAGACGGAGAGCTTTAAGCGGATTACGCATAAGCTTGATCGGATCGAACTGCTGCTCAAGCATTATGCGCTGGAGATCGATACGCTCATCTCGATGGACGATGCGATCTCCAACTTCCGCGGCAACGACATCATGAAGACGCTGACAATCTTCACCGTCCTCTTCCTGCCCGCTACGATTGCTGGCTCGCTCTGGGGAAGCAACTTCATCAAGCTGCCATGGAAGGATGATTCTTGGGGCTTCGCCTTGATGGTCACGATAATCGTCGTAATCACGGCGATTATCTACGTCTGGTTATGGAAGAAAGGCTGGACCGGCGATTTGCTTCACGGCCGCAAGCCTCAGACCATTACAGGACAAGAGCCGCCGAGCCGACTTAGCCGCTCTAATCGGCATCGGATGAAGTCTAGCAGCCAGTCGCCCCGTTCGACCGTTCAGGAACTGGCTGCTTTGTCTTCCGATCCGTCTTCGCAGCCGCCGCTCAGCCGATCCCGCAAGAAACGCCCTTAACGATAACGAAGAAGAGTCCGGCGCTGCGCTTCGCAGCTAACCGGACTCTTCTTCGTTTAATCGTTTATTACAGCTTCACGGGCAAGCCCGTCAGCGCCGACTGATTCGCCGCTATCGTAACGCGGTGCGTCAGCCATGCATCCTCATAGGTGGAACGAATGCGCGATACATCGCCCGTCCTTACCGCGTGGAGGAATGCTTCATTCTCGAGCTCGTATGGATTCGTTCGATTCGCGTATTCCGTTTTGCGTCCAGCCTCGACATCGAGAAGTCCCCCATGGCTAAGCTCTAGTACGCCTTTATTCGTATAAATATGAAGACCTGCCCGGTCTCCCGCCGGAATTGCGCAAGTGTTGCTGATTGTTGCCACAGCCCCGTTCACAAGCTTCAAGGTAACAGTGCCTACATCCGGTACAGTAACGCCTTGCTCGACATCAGCCATTATGCGCGAGCCATATGCGGCGTACACTTCGCTTACTTCGCCAACCGTATAGCGCAGCAAGTCAACGATATGCGTAGTTTGCTCCACGAATTGACCGCCCGAGCCCTCCATCTTACGCCACCAACTTACTCCTGGCATTGAACCCATCCAGTAGCCGAGAGCCATTCCGACGGTACGCTCGCGCAGCAGTTCTTGCGCACGGCTCGTTCCGTCCATATAACGGAAATGATAGCCGACAGACGTAATCAGCTTCTTGCTCTCGATTTCCTTAAGCAATTCTGCAGGTGTCTGTTCGTCGGCAGCAAGCGGCTTCTCCACCAGGAACGGAATGCCCCGTTCTACTAACGCTCTTTCAATCTCACCATGCGCGAATGGCGGCACGCATATGTATACGGCATCCAGCTTGCGGTCATCCAACATCGTATGAATAGAGCTATAACCTCTAGCGTCCTCGTATTTGGCCGCCTCCTGATCCGCTTTCTCCTGTGAAGTGGCCGTGAATGCGGCCACCTTAACGCCCTCAAGCTTCGCCAGCTTCTCGGCATGCATACGGCCGAACCAGCCCGTGCCGACGATTCCAATGTTCAATGTCATCGATATGGCTCCTCTCGCCTATTGATATGGTCAAGCGTAAACGGCTTCTTTCCTATATTTTAAATTATACGTGCCGCACACAAGATGTACAACCAATCGAACATGAACGTTTCTCTTTTCCTACCCAATAAATCCGCAGGTACCTATTGCAGCTCCGCTTCATACTATACAACAACGATAGACCGGAATGAGTGAACGGAGGGATGCCGATGGGAGTCACGATGAGTAAGTCAACGAGAGCTCAGGAGCTTGATTTGCGAACCGCCATGTTTCTAGCTGCGGTTTGCGGACAAACCTATGTACAGTTCAACAACTACGCGGATGGCTTATTTCTAGCTCCAAGAGGATACAGCTTAGTTGGAGAATTCAAGGCCAGTGCGTATGACAGCAACGAAGAACGATTCGGCTTTGTACTGACGAGCGAGCAAGCTTCCGTCCTTGCATTCCGCGGAAGCGGCTCAGCAGAAGACTGGGTTGCCGACTTCATCGCTCAGCAAACGGTATACCGCCCTGTCAAAAATGCCGGGCAAACGCATAAGGGCTTCACCGACATCTATATGTCGACGCGCAATGAAGTGCTTGCGCTCATCCAGACGCTGCCTGCCGACAAGCCTCTGTTTATTACCGGGCATAGTCTCGGCGGTGCGCTCGCAACGCTCGCAGCCATCGATATAGCAAGCAATACGGCGATCCGCTCGCCCATCGTATATACGTTCGGGGCCCCAAGGGTAGGCGATCCGAAATTCGTCCGCGCCTATAATACGATTATCGATACGCATTGGCGCTTCCAGAACGAATTCGATATTGTCCCGCATTTGCCTCCGCACGTCTATCAATCGCCGAAGACAAAGCAAACGTATTATTACCTCCATGTCAAAGGCGAAGTGAAGCGGTCGTTCAGAATGGGTTCTATATCCGGGAATCATATCTTATCCAGTTATTTCGCCGATCTAGTGAAAGAAGATCCCGCATTTGCCGTCTTGGTCTGCAGCGAGCCCCCAGGCTGGTGCCCGGCTGTTGAGCAATAAATTTTTTTTGGCTACAAAAAAACGCATTTCCGCAGAAGCCATCAGCCAGCAAACTGGTTGAATTGCGGAGAATGCGTTTTTTTAAAATTAAGCAGGCAACACATAAAGCAATATCGCAAAGAAGTGGACGATCGAGCCGCCTAGTACGAACAGATGCCATACCGCATGATGATAAGGGAAGCTGCGCCACATATAGAACACGGTTCCGAATGTGTACAATAAGCCGCCGGTTATGAGCATTTGCACACCGCCTGGCGCCAAATGCGTCGTTAACGGCTTCCAGGCGAACACGATGATCCAGCCCATTGCGATATAGACGAGCGTAGAAGTGAACAGAAACCTCGATGCGAAGAAGGACTTGAATATAACGCCGGCTACCGCAGCGCCCCATACGATCCCGAACAAGACCCAACCAAGCGTGCCTTGCACGATGTGAAACAGAATTGGCGTATACGTACCGGCAATGAATACATATATGAATGAATGATCAAGCGCCTCGAATACCCGCTTCGCCTTCCCTGCCGGGAAGCTATGTACGAGCGTTGACGCCAAATAGAGCAGCAGCATCGCCGAGCCGTATATCGTGAAGCTAACGACGTGCATGGCTGTCCCCTTCAACGATGAGAACACGATAAGCAGCACGAGCGCCGCTATGCTTAAGATTGCGCCGATGCCATGCGTAACCGCATTCGCGACTTCCTCGCGCTTCGTATACGTATGCGTATTGGCCATAGTGACAACCACCTCCAACCTTTCTTGATGATTATCAGTTTAAAGCATCATAGCCACCCTTTCAACCATCCCCGGACGGAGTCGATCGTTTTGTCCAAGTTGCAGATCGCTTGCTCGTCCGTATAGGGCTTAGTATGGCGAAAATAATCGGCATGCCCGCCAACGGTTGGAATGCCCTCAACATAACCGGGAGCGAACTTCAACCGGTTCCATCTTGGCATCGCGCGCCCCGCCGCCGTCCAGCCTCCCCAGCTTCCGATCCGGCTAATCGGATCGTTCAGCTTGCCGGTACCGTCAACGGAATGGAAGTAGCTCACGCGCGCTTGCAGCTTAGGATGAATCGGCGTCTTCGGCGATCCGACCTGTACGATGCGTATGTCGTTATCCTCACCGTATTCCTCCATCATCCTCGCAGCCTGATACGCTGCCGCGCCGCCGCCGCTATGTCCGATCAGCAGCATACGCTTGCCATTCTCATTCAACTGTTTAATATGTTGGAACGCCCGGCGTCCGCCTATCCGTCCGGCAGTCATACGATTCGACAGATCGGTCCGCACCTCGATTACTTGCCTGACCAGACTTTGGCTCGCATCACCATAAGGAAAGAGCACATGAATGTGAGGCTCAATGCCGTCTTCTCGAAACAGCTTATCCAGTTTTTTGCGGCATTCGTTGAAAGCACAAGTCGTTGTTGCCACGCCGGCAAGCAAATATATGCTAAGCGATGATGCAGAATTGTTCGCCGTCATAACAGATCCCTCCGAATTCAGAAGAAGTTGTAATTACATTATGCGGGAGCTTGCGGTAAATCATGCTTCGATGTAAATGTCAGTTCCTTCTATTCTAAGCTTAAGGCCGAATAAAGCTGCCGCGTCTCGAAGCGGTATCGCCTTCATGTACCGATAAACGCGCTGTCTGCCCCTCGCTTCCATTCCGCTCCATACTTTGCGTTCCAGGATAGGCAACTGCACAGCTTTCCCTGCGTCTGCCGTACTCCGCTTCATGACCGCGACTAAATCCCCGGCAGCGTTCTGCTGGATACGAACGTCCAAATGAAGCAGCTCACGGTAAAATTGCTCGTCCGCGTACAAGCGGCCTCGTTCAGCGAACACAGCTCCCCTATACGTGAATCGCTGGCGAACCGGCTTGCCCTCGAGCGAGGTATCGGTTATGCGTGCAGCCTCTATGCCCATTGATGTCGCCGTTCGATAAGCCTCTCGTAGAACCGGTTCGTTTGCAATAGAATAATCATTCACTCTTCGTGATTTATTGTATGCCGTTACATTGTTAACGTCGAAATAAAATACAGCTTTGACACGCGGATATTTGCGCTCCAAGCTTCCGTACAGCCGCTTGATCTTCGCTGCCGCGAAACCGATATCATGCGCATGATCAGTCGTATTATAGTGCGTAACGCCATACTCCGATAATTGAATCGGCTTCCTAGCGCTGAATCGATTGTAGACGGTGTTGATCAGATCTAGCGGATCTTCGAACGCAGCAGGTTCATCTTCGTTGCCGTTATGATACTTCACATTGTATACGTTGACTCCTACCCAATCAACGTAAGCATCCCCGGGATAGAAACGCTCCATTGGCTTCTCCGGCACCGTCAGCACCGTCCATACCATGGCAACATTCGGTGCCAGCTGCGCGAATCGATCGTGTACGAGCTGCCACTTCGCCTTATACATAGCGGGATCACCGCCATAAGCAGTCCAAGTACCGTTCATCTCCGATGCATAGCGCAGAAATATAGGTACTCCCGCCTCGCTTGCGTCCTTGGCGAATTGTCTCAAATATGTATCGTCCTGCACCTGAGCAAGCCCCTTATTCGGTTCCCAGGCGATATGGGGGAAGGCCCCAACCGACTTCACGTGCTCCACCCATTCCTTCGGGAAGGGTTGTCCATAACCAACATATTTGAAGAAGCTCGCATGCGTACGCCCCGTTAACTTGTTAAAAGAATTCATGCTACTCGCAATCGCTTCATCTTGTAGTACATACGCGCCTAGATAAGTGCCCGTTTCAGGCTCTGCCTTCGCCAATTTGTACCACGCCTCTGCCCAGTTGACATGAATCGTCCAATCCTGCTTCTCCACAATCGGTACATTCCCGGCAGCCATTACAGATTGAACGGAAGAAAGAAGAAGGAAGAGAGCTGCTACGAGGCTATATAATGTCCTCCTGTTAAGATTCAATAACGGTCACCTCCGACTTCCTTTTTCAAAGGTTTTGCAGTCCGATGACTCGTTATTCGGGAATTTTGGAAAACAAAAAGAGCGATAAGGCCGCCTCGCTTAATGGCCCTTCGCTCTATTGGCACTGCTATGCTGGCTATGCTGGCATTACACACCCATTTTTTTGCGCTGATTGTTAACCTTCTTCGTGTTCTGGCTCTTCAATTCTTGCGTGCCGGTCGTATGATTCTTCTGACCAGGCAGCCCACCTTGCGCTTGTTTCTTCTGTGCAAGCAGTTGCTTGGCACGTTCAGCTTGAGTCAGCTTCTTCGGCTCTTCAGCCGATCCGTTTTGTTCGTTCGTAGACATAGGTTCACCTCGCTTTATGCTCCACATCATTCTTATTCTACTACAGTTATAAATCTGGTAAAAGATCCTTTGCGAAGTCGGGCGACAGCTTGTACCGACCA
Source organism: Paenibacillus sp. 05T425 (assembly GCF_056396205.1). NCBI lineage: Bacteria > Bacillati > Bacillota > Bacilli > Caryophanales > Paenibacillaceae > Paenibacillus > Paenibacillus sp. 05T425. Next base: position 55,489 of record NZ_JBFTLA010000012.1, on the reverse strand, counting down.
ATTCACGTTTTCGGCCAGCCGTTCGATTGGTTCCGTCGTCACAATGACAGCCCGCGCGGCAAAACGCCTCATGCTTTGCAGCATTTCTAGCTGCTCGTCCTCGGGGAGAACCGAGCATAAATTATAGGGCATATCGATAATGGCGGCATCGTAATGACCCGTCAGCCCGCGCATATCGGCAAGCTTCACCCGATCAGCATAGCCGAAATGCGCGAGGTTCATTCTTGCTCCGCGCACGGCCAGCGGATTGAGGTCAACGCCTTCGATGTCGATCCCCATCGACATCGCTTCAATCAACACCGTTCCGATGCCGCAGCACGGATCGATAAGCTTCACAGCTTCCGCACGTCCCGGCGCTGCAATATTAACGATCGCTCTGGCCGCTCGGACAGGAAGCGCAGTGGAATAGTTCTGCGGCTTCTTCTGATGCTCCAGCCAAATCGCGTCATTGTCCTCGCAGAGGCCGAACAGCCAGCGGCCGTTCAGCCGAATAAGTCCGAATAATCGATCCGGCGTTCGCATCTCGGCTTTTCCGCGTATTGCAGCCCCTGCCAGCCGCTCTAGTTGTCTGCGTTCCTCATAAGTAATTGATGAATCGCCAGATGCTTGCGTAAATACGACCTTGAAGGTCTCGCCTTCACCCAACCCGACTTCAGGAAGCAGCTCGACTAGCTCCTCCATGCTTCCCGCAGACAGCTGGACGTGAATCTTTCTTCGAATGAACGGACTGCGATTGGCGGCAATCTCAATATCACTCTGGGCAATGCCGCCGCCGGCACAGGGCTGAGCAAGCAGCAAGCTTAGCTCCAGCTGACATAACTCCGTCTCGTCCTCGTGGCAAGCATAGGTGTATATGAACATGGTGCGCCTCGCCTTTCTTTCCCTTTAATCGTTCATCGGCTCCGAATCTGTGCTTGTTGCGCTTGATGGGCGCTCCTCTGCATGTGCAGCCGCGGAAGTCTCCGTGCCCTTCGCCTTTCGGTGTCCGGAACCGCTTGTCTCATGCTCACCTGTCAGCTCATGCAGCTGTTTCTCCAACGATTTAATCGTCCGTTGAAGCCGATATTGACGGATTAGTCCGAACGAACCAACTGTCAGACCGCCCAAGAGGGTCGACACAAGGATCACGAGAATAAGCGGTGTCGTCGTCTTCGCGAACAGGAAATTCACTTGAACGGAATCCACATTGATGACGGCGAATATCGCAATAACCAGAGCAAATACGAACGCTGAGATCAGCATGCCTTGTCCCTTCATCTCATTCCCTCCCTTTTCTCCAAATCGTACCACAAAATCGAATTCATTTCTTACAATTGACAAAAAAGAAGCGAATGCTCGTCTGCGAGCATTCGCTTCCCAAGACATAATATTAACTTTCTCTCAAAACGCCGGAACTCGGTACACTCTTCTTCTTGGCTGAAAGCAGCCATTTAGTAATAATATATGCGAGTACGAATGACTGAACAGTAGTCGTCTCCCAAGTCGGATACGCCCCAAGGAAGCCAATAGTCGGAAATCCGGATAGCGTATGCGACGGCAACCAGCCCGCAACCTGTAAAGAGTGAATGCTTTCGCCAAGAAAACGAACGACCAAATAGTAGATCAGCGCCGATGCAAGCAAGAAGAAAGGCTTTATCGGCAGCTTAGCGCTGAAACGTATAATGGCAAAGCCTAGTCCGATTAAGAGAACGAAGGTCACTCCGAATCCTAGTGCAAGCTGCAAAGGCTCGATCGATGGAGCCATTCCGATATAGAAAATCGTCGTCTCCGCACCTTCGCGGAATATCGCAAGCGCAGAAACCGCGAACAACGACCATAGACTGCCTTTCGCCAGCGCGCTGCCCATTTTGTTATCGATATATTGAGTCCAGCTCTTCATATTGGACTTGCTATGAAGCCAATTGCCGACCGTCAACATTAAGACGACCGACAGCAGACCTGCAACGCCTTCAATCGCTTCGCGGGCACTGCCAGCCGCCAGCTTGGCAATGGCGTACGTAAGGACGAATGCCATTACCCCGCTAAGCGCGAGTCCTGTCCATACCCCTGACCAAATCCACTTGCTTTTGCTCCCGTTGCCCGTACGCTTCAAGTATGCGAGGAGCGCCGCTAGCACAAGGATCGCTTCCAACCCTTCACGTAGCAAAATCATTCCCGCGTCCCAAGCCGTATAGCGCGCATCACCGGTCATCGGACGCAGTTGCTCTTGAAGCTCTCCAATGAGCTTGTTCGCTTTATCGCCTTGAGGCGGATTAGACAATAGGTAGCCTGCAATCTCAGCCATTCTCACCTCGACATTCGTATACACCGCGGCAGATCGGAGCTGAACCTCTCCCTCTACCGAAGGCCATTGCGCGATGAACAACTCCATCTGAGCAGCAGCTTCTGCATAGCGCTCGGATTGGGATTCCTTAAGCGCTAAGTCTAGCAGAGCTATCGCTCCGGCAACGGACAACTCCGTTCCTGCGCTTCCTGAATCGTCAGCAATGCTTCCCGCGGCATATTGCTCGATAAGCTGGATGAGGGCTTCTGCTTCTGTCTTAGCCTGCTCGTCGCGCGGCGGTTCAGCTTGAATCGCAATGCGCAGCATACTCATCTTTGTTTCCAATAGGCCGTATACTTTGAAGTTATCTTTGCGTACGGCAGACTCTACCTGCGGCCATCCGCCGTTAATTTGCTTATACGTTTCACCGGCTTTCGTCCAGTCCGACTGTTGGACGGCATCAAGCAATTGCTGAACGATTGGCTTAATTGTAAGAGCCGCTTCCGTTCCTGAAAGCTTGCCCGAAGAGTCCGGTTCACCCTTTACGCTTTTTGCATAGCTGTTTATCGCCTTGGCAAGCGTGGAAAGAGATGACTTCGCTTCTGCTGCATCCTGCTCTTGCTCTCCGACCGTTAAAGCAGTAATCGCAGCTTCCAATGCTGCATCAACCGTCTCGGCCTCTTTGGTCTTTTCGGGCTGCAGCTTTGCCCAGCCGTCTGCCGCCTTCACGACATGACCTTTGGCCTCTTCCCACTTGCCTTGGCCGGCTTCAACAAGAGCGCCGCCGACAAGCGGCAGCAGCCGATCCAGCTCTGCTGTATCCGTGCTGCCTGCAGACACAACTGTAACCGTACTCCATTGAATGATCGTTACAATAAGAAAAGCAGCCAAGCAGAAACGAATCGTTATTCGTTTCATACTGCTGCCATTTCGTGCGAACATAAGCGGTTCGCCCCTTCCCATGGTGCTTAATAATTCTTGTCCTGCTTAGAATAGCGTTTCACCGATATACCCGCCTTCGCGAACCCCGGGAAAACAAGCAAACTGTGCGCTTCCGACATGAACGATATATTCGTTCAGAAGGTCGTTCTGCCCCAGCTTTTTCTGCATTGGCGTGAACTGCTTGCTMGTATCGCGGTTGAAGCAGATGAATAACAAACCTGCATCGAGCTGACCCATCTTGTGATCCATGCCGCTAGAATACGAGTAAGAGCGCCTTAAAATTTGTACCGAGCCATCACCGCGAGCAAGCCTCATATGCGCGTTGACCGGAATAACGGGCTTGCCTTTCTCATCGAGCTTATCGAAGTCAGGCGCGTCATGTTCCTGCGAGCCGCCAAGCGGCGCTCCGCTTGCACGATGACGACCGAAGGTTGCTTCTTGATCACCAAGCGTGGAGCGATCCCATACTTCAACGCGAATTCGGATTCTCCGCACGACCATATAGGTGCCGCCTTCCATCCAGCCTGCGCCGTCGGAAGCATTCGCCCATACAACCTTGTTCATTACAGAATCATCGCTCGTGTCGGGATTGTTCGTGCCATCCTTGAACCCCATCAAATTACGCGGCGTAGCGCCAGACGGATCTGCACCACCTGTTCTTTGAAAGCCTTCCTGTGTCCAGCGAAGGACTGCTTTGCCTCTAGCTAGTCTTGCCAGATTGCGAATCGCGTGGAAGGCGATCTGCAGATCATTCGCGTTCACTTGTACGCCAATGTCTCCGCCCGACCATTCCTCGCGCAGTTCATCCCCTCCGAAAGGCGGAAGATCTGCAAGCGGCGCTGGCTTCTTCGCTGCCAGCCCGTATCTTGAATCGAAAAAGGAAGCACCAACGCCGAACGTTATCGTTGTACGCGATGGCGTTAAGCCTGCCGCCTCACCCGTATCGGAAGGAGGCATATTCACATTGTCGTTCGCTTCGCCGATCATATGCCCCTCAGCCATTGCTGCGGATGCTTTCGTCCATGTTTGGAACAGCTTCTTCACGTCGGCCAGCGAATCCGTCGTCAAGTCGAACGCTGCGAATACGAGAAAGTCTTGTGCCGGCGTGGTAATGCCCGCCTGATGCTTGCCGTAGAAATCAACGAAATCGCCATTGCTCGACTTACCTGTTTCCTTAGCAACGCTAGCTGAGACGCTCTTCTCGGCAGCCGCCCACACGCCCCCCATGCCCGATGCGCCGAATAGAAGTCCGGCGCCTCCTACGCCTGCCATGCGCAGCAAGTCTCTTCGGCTTATGGGCTTTTTCAGCATGCCGTCCTGTTTGAAGTTATCCACTTGCTGCTTATCTGGTTGGTCAGGACGCTTCTTTTCATCCATATGAACTATGCCTCCAAAATCGTGCCCATCTGCGACAACGGCTCAGCCAGAGCATCGATCAGTTGGCTCAGCTTCTTCGTATCTTCTTCTTTAAGTGCTTCATACGAAACATAGCCATCGCCTGATTTGTATTCCGTCAGCGCTTGCTCCAGCTCCGTGAACGCTTTGCCGATAGATTCCTCTAGCTCCGCATCCTTCTTGTTAAGCTCCGGCTTCACAAGATCGTAGATCTTTCTCGCGCCTTCCACATTAGCAGCGAAGTCGTACAAATCCGTATGCGAATATCTTTCTTCTTCGCCTGTTACTTTAGAAGAAGACACTTCGTTAAGCAGCTCAACCGCACCGGTTAACAGCAAGCTTGGCTCAACCTCGACGGTTTCCATAAGCGCCCGCAGCAGCTTCGTATCTTCAAGTAGACGATCAGCATATTCCGTCATGCCGTCTGTCGTGTTGTTCGCCCACAATGCTTGCTCGATACGGTGGAATCCACGCCAGTCCTTCTCCTCGACGTCGTTCTCGCGAGCGTCAATATTAGGATCGAGATCGCCTAGCGCTTCGGCAATGGGTTCGATCCGTTCGAAGTACATCCGCGTCGGAGCATACAACGACTTGGCGAGCTCAAGGTCTCCGCCTTTCACGGCGTTAACGAATTTCTCCGTCTCGATAATAAAAGTATCCGCCTGCTCTATCGTGAATGTGCGATAGCTGTTCAAGATTGGCTCCCAGCTTGCATCGGCTGCCTCCGTGCCGCCGCCATTGTTTGCTCCTGCATTCACCGTTTCATTATTCTCTTCTCCATTTGCTCCGCAGCCTGCCATGACTAGCGAGCAAGCACATAGAAAAGCAACTAACTTCATCTTCATTATAATAATCTCCTCTGATTCAAACGAATAAATTACTTTAGTACTAAGCCAAAGTATAATCGCGGTTGATAATCATTGTCAATTGATGTTTTGTGAACTTTCGTCATTTTTACGCGCATCTTCCATTTAACGATGTTGCTGAACGATACGCCCCAAACTGAAGCGGTACTATAGGAAGTTGGTACTATCGGGTAGAGGAATATGTTGGGATAATACAGATATCGAAGCAAGCAAGTTTGAACGAATAAGCAACTATCCGGGAGGCTAACCAAATGGAATCTTTTCAAATGAACGCTAACAATAACGTAAACACAAATGCAACTGCAAGCGGCAATCACATCCGCAAGCCGGCTAACAACTTCTACCGCCGCCGCAATACGCCGACTTACACATTCATGGCATGGGGCGCATTCATTATCGCCTGTGGCTTCGAATTCATCGGCATCTACACGCTTAATCAGACGCTATCCGTGCAAGGTTATTACGCAGTAACTGGTGTCCTGCTCATCATAACTTCGTTCCTTCTACAGAAGGTTGCACGCGACAATGACGAGGATAAATTTTTGAAGGAGCAAAATCCATACCACAGAAACAGAAATACGGCGGCGTTCTCGTTCCTGGCATGGGCCGGCTTCATCATCGCCATTCTTGCTCAATATATCGGCATATTCAACTTGGAAGAGCCGCTCTATGTGAAAGGCTACTACGCAATTGCCGGCGCCTTCCTTATCGTGGCCTGCCTCGTGCTTCAGAAGACGATCAGAGACAACGAGGAAGACAAAGCTCATCTAAATTCATTAGACGAATACCAGGCTTAGCATAAAAAGCGGCGCTGTCCACCAGGGTAAATTCACCTTGGGAGGGCAGCGCCGCTTTTTTCATACCATTTATGAAGCTTTGTTTTTGTTGTAAATGTCGAAGGCTACTGCAGCCAGCAATACAAGACCTTTGATGCCTTGCTGCCAGTCGATACCAAGGCCTACGAGCGACATCCCGTTATTCATAACGCCCATAACGAGACCGCCGATAATTGCGCCAATAACTGTGCCGATACCGCCTGTCGCCGAAGCGCCGCCGATGAATACCGCCGCAATCGCATCGAGCTCGAAGTTTACGCCGGCCTTCGGCGTTGCCGCATTCAGACGCGCAGCGAACAATAAACCCGATAGCGCAGCAAGCACGCCCATGTTGACGAATACCCAGAACGTCATCCGTTTCGTCTTGACCCCGGACAGCTTAGCTGCCTTCTCATTGCCTCCAAGGGCATAGATGTGACGTCCCATAACCGTCTTGTTCATCACGAAGGTGTATACAACAACGAGTATAAACAAAATAACCAAGATGTTCGGAATGCCTTCATAAGCAGCCAAAACATAAGTAAATACATTGATAATCGCTACGATAGCAACTAGCTTAAGCACGAATAATGGAGCAGACACAACGTCGAACTGGTAACGCTGCTGCGTTAACCGATTACGCCATTCCGTGAAGATAAGAATGATTGATAGCGCAAGACCGATAACGATCGTAAGCGCATGAATATCGCCGCCGCCGAGCCAGTCAGGAATGAAGCCGGAGCTGATCCGTTGGAAACCGCTAGGGAACGGCGAGATCGATTGGCCGCCCAACACAACCATTGTAAGGCCTCGGAACAATAACATGCCGGCGAGCGTTACGATAAACGACGGTATTCGGACGTAAGCGACCCAGAACCCTTGCCATGCGCCGACAAGACCGCCGATCAAGAGCGATACGATAATCGCTACCGGATAAGGCATATGCATATCAACCATTAATATGGCTGATATGGCTCCTACGAAAGCGGCAACCGAACCAACCGATAGATCAATATGCCCGGTAATAATGACGAGCAGCATGCCGATTGCAAGGACGAGAATATAACTATTTTGCAGGATCAAATTCGTAATGTTAAGCGGCTTCAGTAAGATGCCGTCGGTCAAGATTTGGAACAGGACCATAATAAGAACTAAGGCAACGATCATGCCGTATTGGCGAATATTGCTTTTGAACAGCTTGCTTAATGATTCCATATTCAGTTACCCCCTGCTCTTCGTCATATATTTCATCAGCTTCTCTTGCGAAGCTTCCTCGCGGGTTACTTCGCCTGTAAATCTTCCTTCATTCATGACATAGATGCGATCGCACATGCCAAGCAGCTCAGGAAGCTCCGATGAAATAATGAGCACGCCTTTGCCTTCCAAGGCAAGCTGAATAATAATCGTATAGATTTCGTACTTGGCGCCTACGTCAATGCCGCGTGTCGGCTCATCGAGAATGAGCACCTCCGGCTCCGAGAAGATCCACTTGCTCAGAACGACCTTCTGCTGATTGCCGCCGCTTAAGTTGCCCGTCTTCTGCAATATGCTTGGCGTCTTTATATTTAACTTCGCGCGGAATCGCTCCGCCTCGATGATTTCCTGATTGGCGTTAACGACCGTGTTCCGCGATATTTTGTTCAAGCCGGTTAACGTAATGTTGCGCTTAATATCGTCCATTAGAATCAAACCATAATGCTTGCGGTCTTCCGTAACATAGGCCAGGCCATGGTCTATCGCTTGATTAATCGTGTTMAACTGCACTTGCTTGCCGTTCAGCATCGTCTCGCCGCTAATGCGTTTACCGTATGACTTGCCGAAGAGGCTCATCGCCAGCTCCGTTCGGCCTGCCCCCATAAGTCCGGCAATGCCGACAATCTCACCCTTACGAATGTACATGTTCACATCGTCAATGACCTTGCGGTCTTGCTGCGTCTCGTGATAAACGTTCCAGTTCTTCACTTCCAGAATCGTGTCGCCGATCTGCGGCTCGCGAGCCGGATAACGCTGCGTCAGATCGCGTCCAACCATCCCTTTAATAATCCGATCTTCATTGATGTTGTCCTTCACCATATCAAGCGTTTCAATCGTCTTGCCATCACGCAGAATCGTAATCGAATCGGCAACCTTCGTAATTTCGTTCAGCTTATGGGAGATCATAATCGACGAAATCCCTTGCTTCTTGAAGGCGAGCAGCAGATTAAGCAAATTCTCGCTGTCCTCCTCATTAAGCGCAGCAGTCGGCTCGTCCAGAATAAGCAGCTTCACTTTCTTAGAGAGCGCCTTGGCGATTTCCACAAGCTGCTGCTTCCCTACACCGATGGAGGAGATAAGCGTATTCGGCGACTCATTCAGACCGACGGTCTTCAGTAGCTCCTTGGTCTTGACGATCGTTTCATTCCAATTAATGACGCCGCGCTTCGTCTGTTCATTGCCGAGGAAGATATTCTCCGAGATCGACAGCTGCGGGATAAGAGCCAGCTCCTGATGGATAATGACAATGCCGAGCTGCTCGCTCTGCGTAATATCTTTGAACTCGCAGACGTTGCCTTTGTACAAAATATCGCCCGTATACGAGCCGTGCGGATATACGCCGCTCAGCACCTTCATCAGCGTCGACTTGCCCGCTCCGTTCTCGCCCATAAGCGCGTGAATCTCTCCTTCCTTGACTTGCAGATTCACATCTTCGAGCGCTTTGACGCCTGGGAACGTTTTCGTAATGCCTCTCATTTCGAGAATGTTGTTAGTCGCCATCTTAGGATCACGCCCTTACTGTTATTGAAAATGATTTAGTGACAACCCCGCAGGGCCGCCACTAAATCAGGAGAGTTACGCTGCCGGCCCTTACTTCAGTTGATCTTCGGTGTAATAGCCTGTGTCGACAACCGCTTCTTTGTAGTTGGATTTATCCACCGATACCGGCTCAAGCAGGTACGAAGGAACAACCTTTACGCCATTGTCATACGTTTCTGTGTCATTTACTTTCACTTCCGTACCTTTGAGCACGCTGTCTACCATCGATACAGCGATCTTCGCAAGTTCGCGGGTATCCTTGAACACCGTTTGCGTTTGTTCGCCGGCAATGATCGATTTGACCGAAGCAAGCTCAGCGTCTTGACCGGTTACAACAGGAAGCGGATTGCTTGCCGTGCCGTAGCCTACGCCTTTCAAGGAGGACAGAATCCCGATGCTGATGCCGTCATACGGCGACAATACAGCGTCTACACGCTCAGAAGCATAGTTCGCGCTAAGCAGATTATCCATTCGGGATTGAGCGAGTGAGCCATCCCATCTTAGTGTCGCTACTTGATCCATAGTCGTTTGCTTACTGCGTACAACAAGCTTGCCGCTGTCGATGTATGGCTGCAGAACGGACATTGCGCCGTCGTAGAAGAAGTAAGCGTTATTGTCGTCCGGCGATCCGGCGAACAGCTCGATGTTGAAAGGACCTTTGCCGTCTTTGAGGCCGAGCGCTTGCTCGATGTACGAGCCTTGTTGAACGCCAACCTTGAAGTTATCGAATGTCGCGTAGTAAGCTACATGCTCCGTCTTCTTGATCAAGCGGTCATACGCGATAACTTTAATTCCTTCCTTATCTGCTTTCGCAAGAACGTCAGACAGCGATTCGCCGTCGATTGCTGCGATAACGAGAATGCCTACGCCTTTCGTAATCATGTTCTCGATCTGGGATACTTGATTCTCGATAACGTCTTCCGCATATTGAAGGTCCGTCTTGTAACCGAGTGCCTCGAATTCCTTCACCATATTCGCTCCGTCGCCAACCCAACGCTCGGACGATTTGGTAGGCATCGAGATGCCGACATAGCCGCTCTCGCCGCTGCCGCCGCTTCCGTTATTCGTGCCTCCGCATGCCGCAAGTACGAATACGAGCGCTGCTACGACTAATAAAGTTAACCCTTTTTTCATTGTGACAATCCCCTCTCACCTCTACTAAGATTGCTGGTGCACAATCAATATACAACCGAGTGGAAAGGATCGTCTTTGCAATAAAACAACCTTTTTTATAAAAAATAAACCTGGTCCCTGATTTCCAGGTACTACAAAATGTTAGTACTTCCTTCCGTTTGCGATCTTACTTATGATGGGAGGGAATCCATTTCGGGGCGGTGCTTGCGCATGATCAAAAAAATATCGGCCTATCTTTCGTTTCTTCTTCTGATCGGGACGGGATTGCTGACAATGTACAGCTTCGTATTCCCTTTTGAGGCCGGACATCCTACGCAGGGGCTTTGGTTTGCCTCCATTCTGCTCGGAGGGCCGGTAGGTTTTTTTGTCGGTATAGCGGGGTTAGGAGCTCGTTTTCCTATGGAAGGACGCTGGCGCCACGGCAAAACGATCGCTTGGACGGCCGTCATCGGCAACGGGGGCATGCTGCTGTTCCTGTTTCTGTACATGACATTCGGGTATGTGCTGTGGGGCGTTTAGTACTTTGAGCGCAAAAAAAAGAAGCTGTCCCTGCGTCAACTCTTGGAATCTTCGTCGGGGATAGCTCCTTATTTTATTAGGTTTCGTCTTCCTGGAATGCCGCGCCCTTACGGTATTGGTTCGGCGAGACGCCGACCGCTTTCTTGAAGGCGGTGCTGAAATAATGCTGCGTGTCGTAACCTGCTTTTTCGGCAATCTCATTGATTGGCATATCCGTTGCATTCAACAGCTGCATCGCCTTCGCGATTCGCGTCTGCGTCACGAGACTCACGAACGAGGCGCCAAGCTCCTGCTTAATGATGCGGCTTAAGTATACAGGGGACACTTGCATGAGCTGTGCGAATGCTTCTAAGCTCATATCCGCCTCCATGTACGATTCCCGAATATAATCCTTCGCCTTGCGAACGAGCGGAGACATCTGAGCTTCCTTGAAAATACTCGATTTGCACTGGCGATACACTGCCGGAATCGATAAGAGACCATTATCGATCGGCTGCGCGTGGACATGAATCGATATTTTTAAGTACGCTTGCACGGCATGCTGCATATCAGATATCAACGTCTCTGGGACTGCGCCCCAGACAATAGCGACAATCAAGCCGGAATGATCACGGAATATCGTCTTCTCATAGCTTACCAGCATCTCCCCGATGATGTTCTCGATGGCGAACATGAACAGCTGGCGGTCATTTTCCTTTCGAAGCTGAACGCTTGTAACGACTTCCGGCCATCTGATGACGCAGAGCATATCAGGAGAGGCCGCAGGCAATTGAAGAAATTCGAGCTGCTCCCGCAGCTCAGCCTCGGTCATCGTCCCTTCGATCCATTCCAAGCAGAAGCGCTCGCGCATGAGCGGAAAGTTTTTGGCAATTTGCTTCGACGCCTGCTGCAGATGGATCTCCTGCTTCTGTGTCGCCTCCAGTTCATGACGAATTCGGCCAAGCACCTGACGGAGCTGCTCCGAATTAGCGGGCTTGAGAATGTAATCGTCCACGCTAAGCCTTATAGCTTCCTGCGCATAAGCGAACTCGTCATGCCCGGTAATAATGATGATGCGGCATTGCGGAAGCTTCTGCCTCAGCTCCTTCATCAGCTCTATGCCATTCATAATCGGCATGTTAAGGTCAACGAGCGCGATCTGAATATTCAGATTCAGCGCCAGCTCGAGCGCCTCTTCTCCATCCTCTGCTTCAGCGCAGACGCGCATGCCAAGCGATTCCCAATCAACGGAATCGCGAACTCCTTCGCGAATGATTGGTTCGTCATCCGCAATTAATACTCGCAACAAATGATCCATTTTCCGTCCCCTGCCTAACCCGTAATATCCTTCAAGATCGGATGTACGATCGTTACCGTTGTGCCGACACCTTCTTCGCTGTCGATGACCAARCCGTATCGCTCGCCGAACGTCAGCCTAATTCTAGCCTGTACATTTTGAATACCGTAACCTTGTCCTTGCAATTCCTTCCCTTCACGCGTTTCCATCGTTTCTGCAGTCATTGCCGCCGTATCAAGGCCGTCAACCTCCGAGATGACCGATCCGGCCAGCGCTTGCCTGAGGCTGGCCAGCTTGGCCTGCGACATGCCCTTGCCATCGTCGGTGATGCTTAGCAGCAGCGCACCCTCCTCGGATTTTGCCGTTATTGTAATATGTCCCGGTCCTCGGCGCTCCTTGATGCCGTGGTAGATCGCATTTTCCACTATGGGTTGAAGAAGCAGCTTAAGCACGTAAAGAGACTGAACGTCATCCTCCACATCAAGCGTATAGTTCAGCTTATCCTTGTACCTCGTCTTCTGTATCGTTAAGTAGCTTTGGATATGCTCAATCTCGTCCGCTAACGGAATAATATCATTGCCTTTGCTAAGCCCGATGCGGAAAAGCCGCGACAACGATTGAACCACCTCCGCTACATCCTCCGCCCCTTTCTTGCGAGCCATCCAATGAATCGTATCCAGCGTATTGTACAGGAAATGCGGCTTAATATGGGCTTGCAGACTTCTCAGCTCCGCCTCCCGTTTCTGTTTCCCTTGCAGCTCCGTTAACAGCAGCAGCCTATTCACCTGTGCCAGCATCGTATTGAAGCTTCGGCCGAGCTGACCAACCTCATCCTCCCGCTCGCCCCAATAACGAATCGTCATATCGCCGGATTCCGCTTTTTGCATGAACGACATTAATTGATTGATCGGTCTGGACATCGAATAAGCGAGATAAATGGCAGCCGCTATGCTCAGCAGCGATAGGAAGAACACGAAGCTAATGACATAGAAGCGTATCTCCTGCACCTCAAGCGCCGATTCCTTCGTGGAGAAGACACCTACCGTCGTCCAGTCCGTGAAGGTGGACTTGCGGTAAATAAACTGAAGTTCCTCTCCTTGCACCGTTTTCGCGAAAGAGCCGACATTCCCCTCCAGCGCCCATTCCTTCGGAATATCGCGAATAATCGGTTTCGTCGGGGAATAGATGTGGCTGCCGTCCTTATCGATCACGAGCAAGTATCCCGTCTTTCCTAGACGTACGTCCTTGACGGCTTCTGCGATCACACGCAGCTTCAGATCAATCAGCACGACGCCCTCCACTTGCTGCGTATCGGGATTCAATATTGCCCGCGCCACCGATATGACTTCATCCTCCGTATAGCTCGCATGGCTCGTAATGTTGCGGCCGCTCGGCTTGCCGACGATCTTGAAAATCCCTTTATCCGTTGCAGCCGCCTGGTACCAGCTTTCCTCCGTCAACGGCTTCTCGCTTCGCGCATAAAGCTCATTGCTTATGTATTCACCTTTGGCGTTAACGACCATAATACCCGCAATTTCAGAATAAAGCGTCGTGTACCCTTGCAGAAATTTGCGCATCGCGTATTCATCGGTCGCTTGCTGCTCCAAAAAACGCTTAATCCCGGGATCAAACGCAATCAAATAGGTCATATTTTGCATATTGCTGACATAAAACTCGAGCGACCGATTCACTTTGCCGATAAGCTGAATCGTATTTTCGTTCACCTGCCTGCCGATGATCCGCTCTACCGTATAGTCAATCAGCAATCCAAGGCCGATAGAGGGCAATATGCTAATAAGCAGGAACATAATGATCAGCTTGTAACGGATCGGCAGGTTATTCATTTGAAAAAATTTCAGCTGCTTAATCGCCATCCACTCATTTCCACAGACGCGGTCCGTTATTTCGCATAGAAGCTGTCCACATTTTCCTTCGTCACGACCGTAATGCCCGTATCCACATATTTAGGCAATGGCATGCCTCCAGGTACGTCCGTTGCGCTCTGCTCCGTCATGTTATGATGCAGGTGGAACAGGAATTGCATCGACCAATAGCCCATATTCCATGTACCCTGCGCCATTGTAGCGGCTATCGTTCCGTTACGCACCATATCGAGCGTCCCCTTATCGGTATCAAAGCTAATAATCTTTACCTTGCGGTCGGCTCCGAACAACTTGCCTACGCCTACGCCGCCGTTAGCCTCCGTGATGAATATCCCTTTCAGATCGGGATGCTCTTTGTACATCTCCTCAGCCATTGCACCGGATATAAGCTGATCGCCTTTGCCGTCCTTAATCGCAATGACCTCCATCTCCGGGTATTCCTTATTAATCGTCTCTTGGAAGCCGATCGTCCGCTCCTGATGGTTCAACTGCTTTGGAAGTGTAATGATCCCAACCTTGCCTTTGCCTCCGATTAGCTCAGCCATCTTGTTCGCAGCCGTTACACCCGCGTTATAGTTGTCTGTCGCGAGGAAGGAATAGGCATTGCTAAGCTCTGCTCCCGAATCGAACAATACAATCGGAATACCGGCCTCTACGGCTTTATTAATTGAACCGGTAAGCGCCTCGGCATTCATAGAAGTCAATGCGATACCAGCCGGCTTCTTCGCGATGATCTGCTCCAGCACCGTTATCTGCTCATTGACGTCATATTGCGTAGCGCCTCTATACTCCACCGATACATTCAACGCTTCCGCTGCATCCTCGAACCCTTTGATTGCCGTTTTCCAATATTCGATACCGGAGAGGAATGTCACCATGACATATTTCTCATCGATTGAGCCGCGAAGTCCTTCATCCATCTCGTCCCACGGATTGGCAGCAGTGTTGCGAAATCCGTTGTTCTGGCTATAGAACATGAACAACATGAAAGTAATAATGAGAAGTCCGTATATGACGAGAATTTTTTTCAACGTCGCAGCTCCATTCTGGGGTCGTAATGGTCGTAGATCTGTTACCTATTATCTTGCAAGTTACTGCCCTTGGCCATACTTGCCTTTGCCCATATTTGAGGCTGTGTGTTCACCGTCTCCCCCGTTGCGATTGCCTGCTGCATCATTAGGGCCAAGTAATGATCTTGCGAAGCTTCAGCCAAGCTATAGAAAGAAGGTCGTTCATCAAGGGCATATTCGCCCATATGCAGCAGGGATGTGGCAATCGCGATCTCATCATCGGTTAGTCTAGCCGGCGCGAAAGGATTGCGATAAAGCCACTCTTCCCCGTTCGTAATGCCGCGATGAAAGTAACCTTCTAGATTGCCATTATGCCCCGTATCTATCCGTCGAAGCTCTGAGTAGACTGGCGTCGCATAATCAACCATATAAGCCGCTTCTGTGCCAACAATCTCGCCATGACTGCCGCGAACGAGAATGCGGTCACGACGAACCMATGAGAAATATTGCTCCCTCGTAAAATCATACACCCCAAGCTTGTCCCCAAAGCGAAGTGTGGCAATGGTCTGTTCCGACGAAATAATCTCGCCGTCCGTAGGGTCGCCTTCTCTGCCTCCGCTTCTTATCAATGGAGCCGTGAATCTCTCGCCTCGGATGATTGCTTGCTCGAAGGTAACGCCGAGCAATTGTCTGATCAAGCTGATCCCATGATAATCGTGGGCTGCCGATACTTGTACGTGATTCACTTCCCCAAGCTTCCCTGAGCGGGCAAGCGTAATTCGCGCGGCGTGCATCGGCTGGTATAGATACTGCTCCGCTACCTGAACTTTAGCGGATTGCGGTATGGACTCGATTAGTGCCGTCAGCGATTGCAGATCGGAAGCGGGAGGCGTCTCCGCCAGCACCGGAATATGTTCAGCCGCAAGCTCTAGGGTAATGGCTGGCGCAGCCGAACGGGGAACAGATACGACTGCAAACTGGATATGCGGTTTCGCCAATGCTGCGAATTGCTGAACCGTGCTTACCGTACGAACGCCCCATTTTTGCTCCATTGCCAGCGCCTTGTCCTTATCTCTAACGAGCATGGTATGTACACGGAACTGCTGCGGAAGCGCCTGTGCGATTCGCAAATAAAATTCAGCCCTCCAACCAGCTCCAATAATTCCGAACGTAATCAAAGACATATTTATACCTCCTCAAATGTGGGTCAACAGAAAAAAAAGACCTCATGGACAGAGGTCTTCGTCACGCGGTTCTAAAGGTTGCGGCTGCCTGCCGTTGCTGGCAGCCTGTATAGTTATGCAGCTTGCCGTGATATACGAGTTCCAGCATCGGTGTGTTGACCAAGTCGCCTGGCGTAACGAGCAGCGGCGATTTGTTGACCAGATTCACGCCGCCTTGCTCGAAGACGGAAGCTACGAATTGGGAACAGAAGTAAGCATATTCCCTCTTCATCTCAATATTGAACATGACGCCGAACATTCCAAGCAGATTGTACTTGTACTGATCCCGGTTCTGCTCCATGACGCTGATCTGCGTGCGAATGCTTTGATAGGCGTGCTGGCTAATCGTACATTTATATAATGCGCAGGTGGTCTGTTCGAAGAAATCGGCCCGCACATCTTCTTTCACGAATCCGGCAAAAAAAGGATTGTTCGGATTTTTCCTACCGAAACTATATACCTCGTCCAAGTTGCTGTCAAATGCTAGAGAGGCGTGATTCAAAGGATCCCTCGTAAACAGCTTAATGGTCTTCGTAAATAACGTGCCTGTATCCGTCAATAGTACGTAAATTTCATAATCTCTATTCATGCCGTACAACCTCCACATTAAAGAACTCTTATCCTGGTATTAACTTTAATGCAGGAGCAACAAATCCTAAACCTGCTCAGGTAATAGAAGCACCCTCGACCTTAGTCCAGTTTTGTCAGTGTCATTCGATAACATCGGCGGACTTGCGTTAGCAAACGTTTCAATTGGAAAGCCTGTCTCTATTTTACTGGAAAAACCCTATTTCCTCAACTGGCAGTTCACCTATTTCCGTACTCTCTTTTTCGTGTAGAATACTGTCGCATATTGGCAAATATTGATATAGTAGAGTGGATTCAGAATACCCTTGTTTCATACATATGCGTATATTAAGTTTTTATTAGCTTCGGACTGATGAAAGTTGCGAATCGGAGGGCGTAGAGATGGATTGGTACGAAAATTATAAGGAAAGACTCACTCATGTCTATGCTGCGGCTGAACGGAAAATTGCTGGTTTCCCAACGACTTTGGACCAGGTTGGACTTGCCTATGCGGACAAATTCCACCCTGTTAAGCATGACAAGGGGCAAAACTTCATTTGTATGCTATTGCCTTATTGGATGAAGGATGTAGCTGGCATTACGGATGAGCAATGCGACAAGCTGGCTCTGACGAATGTTTATTTGATGCTCTATTACTTCATTCAGGATGACGTCATGGATGACGGTCCCGCCTCCGATGTGAAGGAGAAGCTTGCACTTGGCAACCTCCTTTACTCAGAGATGCTTTCTATATCAAGGACACTCTTTCCATCACATTCTTCATATTGGGAGTATTACGCTAAATATAAGAGAGTATGGGCCAGCAGCGTAGTCAATGAATCGTCTAACAACTACTTTCTTGCGGATCCGATTCAGATTGCCCACAAAGCAGGTCCAGTTAAAATAGCAAGTTCAGGAGCTCTTCTTCTAGGTGGGAAAGAGAAGCTTATTCCAACAACTGATGAAGCTGTCGACATCGCTCTTATGACCTTGCAGATGGCCGACGACTGGGTAGATTGGAAAAAAGATATGCAAGAATGCAGCTACAACAGCCTTATTGCCATGATCGAGGCAAGTCTGCAGCCAGACGCCCCCATAACTGAAGATATTGTTAGTACTTACATATACGTGCGCTGCTGTATGAATGAATACGTCGAAGTTGCACGCAGTCAACACATGCGCTTAATTTCACTAAATTCACAACTTCCTGAATTGGAAAATTACAACCAATATATACTAGACCATTTGACCCAAACAGCTGAATCAATAGAATCGAATCGCGAACGGATGAAAAAAGGCGGTTTGAACTACTTTTTCGAAAAACAAGGGCGATAATATCAAAAATCAAGATGAATAAAAGCTATTTTTGTCGAAAAATACAATTGTTGATGTAGATTTTGTCGACCCTTCATGATAGACTTATTATGGTAATCTTATACATATTCGGAAKGGTGATCAGTATGTCCGCAGATAAGTCCTTGCAAGATCAAATTATTCAAAAAGCTTGGGAAGACGCAGAGTTTAAAAAGAAACTTCTAGCAGATCCGAAAGCAGCGGTCAAAGAAGCCTTCGGAACTGAAATTCCTGACTCGCTCGAAGTCGAGGTGTTGGAAGAAACTGATTCTAAAAAGTACTTCATCCTTCCACAAAGCCCAGCGAAAAGCGTTACTTCTTCTGACAACCTTGACTTCCCCGCTTGGTACTAATAAGTAAAAAAAGCCGAACGCTCAGGCATTCGGCTTTATTTATTTGTGACAGGCAGATGAATAACAGCTTCTGTTCCTAATCCCTTCGTACTAATGTACTCCACTCTGCCCTCCATAAGCTCAATAATTCTAAATGTTACCATTAACCCAAGTCCCGTTCCCTTCGTTTTCTTGGAATAATACGGTTCCCCAAGTCTCTTCAGATCGGCTTCACTTATCCCCTCTCCATTGTCTTTAACTCTAATAATGACCTCATTTGAATTCTCAGACTTATGAGCAGATATCTCAATCAAACCATCTTCTCCTAGCGCTTCAATACTGTTTTTTATTATATTAATAAGAGCTTGTTTAAACTTCGAAGAGTTTCCTTTCACAAACATGTCAGCGGAGAGATTTGTCCTGATAATCCCACCTTGCATGGTTGCTAAAGGAACTAATATCCCCTCAATTTGTTGTAACTCATCGGCTAAATTTAACACATTAGTGTTCTCTAACTGTGGTTTTGCGAATGTTAAAAAGTCAGTTATTATTTCTGATGCTCTATCAAGTTCATCAATCGCAAGTTGCATATAACCTTTATCTTTATCATCTTTTGATTTACCGCCTAATATTTGCAAAAAACCTCTAGTAACTTGCAATGGGTTTCGAACTTCGTGAGCCACCGAAGCGGCCAATTGACTTATCATTTCCATCTTTTCTGAACGTTGCAACTCATTATTAAATATTTCTAGCTGCTTTGAATACTTTACCACTTGCTCGTAATTCATCATAATTTTCCTTACTATAATTACAATTAATGAAGCAATAAAACAAAGAATACCCCACTTCCAAAAAAATAAAAAGTAACCTCCGACGGATAGATACCATATGACTTCTATAGACGCAATGAAAGTAAAGATGGAAGCGCCAACTGTTAATATAATTGCATCCTTATTTCTTTGTTTACAGTAATAAATAACTAAAATAATAAGCAATAATGAACTAATGATAATAAACCCACCGAATATCACAAACCCGACCATCAAGTACCAATTACGAATATCTGACGATATAAATCCTGAGAAAAAGAATGCAAGATTTATAATCGCCAAGATAATATGAATTTTCTTGAAGATTGTAATAATGTTATATGGACCTTTTCCAAAAACTCGTTCAAAAAAGAAAAATAAAGAGGGCATTAGAAACGTGGAAGCAACATCAAACAAATAGTAACATACTTCCCCAAATAAACCTGTTCCTGAATGTACCAATGGGGAATACGTTAAAATCATTAATCCAACAGATAGAATTACTGTGCTTAATGAGTTCCAACCTATTGCATGTGCTCTAGTGATAAAAAATGCACTTAAGAACATTGCAAGAGAAACAAAAATAAGAGAAGCCCCTAATATTACATCTAGTAATCCTTGTTTCATATAATATTGAGTCAATTTTTGATATTCTGCTATTCGAATATGATCTTGCAAACCGATCCATTCTGCACCCGTCTGAAATTTTATGTATACTACCTTATTCTCTTCATTAGAGTTAAGCGGGAGTAAGATCTCGTTTTTATTATAAGCATACTCTCTTTCTGTATTGTAAATAAGCGTCTTATCAATGTATACATTGATACTTCTTGCTCCAATTTTATTCATTAACAACGCAGGTCTAATAAGATTATTTTCCGGCAAACCAAACTTTAACCATGCAGTCTTGATTCCTTCGGGTAAATCAGGCAAATCATCTTCATATGAAACAGGAAACCACCCCTCTGCCTGTTCGTCGGACATAATGTCCTCTATGGTAGCGTCGGGGTTGATTTCCCATTTCATTTCCCATTCGTTAATGTAGATGGTGTCGTTGTCTTCTGAGTTGGCTTGCGCATGGGTCGGTTGAACTAGAATGGATGA
Organism: Paenibacillus sp. 05T425; assembly: GCF_056396205.1. Classification (NCBI taxonomy): domain Bacteria; kingdom Bacillati; phylum Bacillota; class Bacilli; order Caryophanales; family Paenibacillaceae; genus Paenibacillus; species Paenibacillus sp. 05T425. The sequence continues at coordinate 35,205 of NZ_JBFTLA010000012.1, read as the reverse complement.
GAATATTGTGAACACGAATGCGATAAATACAGCATATTTGAGCAAACCCTTCATACATACACCTCAGAAAGTCGATAATAGATTGCTACTTCTCTACTAGAGTTCGACAATCTTCGGCAATGACCTTCTAGCAATTCCTTAATTTATGAAAAATATTTAATTATAGCTCCACGTATTTGTCATGATGAATGAAGTAAAGTCCCGCTTCCTTGGCCGTAAAGCCGAAGGTTTCCGTCCATTCGGTCTCATAGGCATTCACTTGGTTTCGATAAAATTCGACAAATTGCCTCTCATTCTCTAAAGCGAACTGGTCAGTCTTAAAATCCACAATAACCCAACCGTCTTGTTCCTCGAAGACAAGATCAATCACTCCACGGATCAGCCTCTCCCGGCCGTCTTGCTCCCGCTTAATCATGAATGAATATTCGAAGTGCCTTTGAATAGCTCGCTCACTGCGTTTCCACAGGTCACTAGTGATTACTCTTTCTATAGCTGCCATTGCACGTCCGCGCCATTCAAGCTTAAGCCCCTCTTGCTCGGCAACGAGCTCGCAGTAATCTGGCAGCAGCTCAGCCTGTAGTCCTTCACCAATCGCTTGTAAGCAGCGGTGAACCGTGCTGCCAAATGCCACGCCCCCGCCATCTGTAGGCCTAGGCAGAGAACCTGCGCCCTCTCCTTTGGCAAGTGCAGTAACACTCGTTAATTCATAGGTCGCCTCTGATGCAACAGCAGCATACGCTTTCCACTTCGCGGCAGCACCCATTACGTGTTCATCAGGAATGGATACAAGTGAGGGAGCAGTAACCAGCTTCAACGGTTCATCCTCCAGCTCTTGCTGGCCGCTAAGCGAACTGCCAAGCAGACTCCATGGATCAATGGCAGGACGTACAGGATAACGGCTTATAATAAGCAGCTGCTTCGCCCTCGTCGCAGCTACATACAATAGGCGGTCAGTCTCGGCATGCATGAACGTCCGCTCACGCTCGGAAAGCCGTTCCCAATCTGCCGGTTCACCGATTACTTCCATGTGATTGCTGTCCTTCGGACGAGATATCGTGAAGTAGCCTTGCGGAGGCTCAGACAGACGATCAATATGCTCCTTCGCGTCGTGGCTATTGTCCCCGCAAGGCGATGCGAGAAAGACGACCGGAGCTTCAAGCCCCTTCGCACGGTGCACATTCATAATACGTACTGCTTCTCCGCTACCTGCGAATAAGCTCGTTCCTTCCATCCCGCGCGATTCCGTTAACCTCTGCAGGTAGCTTGTCAGTGAACTCCAATCCGATGCCGTCTCCGAATCAGCCCTTACCGTCTCAAGCAGCTTAAGAAGTGTGCCGCTTCGCAGTGCCCCTGTCTGACCAATTGCAGATAGCGGCAACAATCCTAGATCATGAACAATATGGGTCAATGCTGCTAACGCAGGCAGTTCGCGAACAACAGCAGTGTATTCACGCAGCTTAATCAAAGCAGCTAGAACCGGCTTTGCATCATCACTCAACTGATCTTCCACCGCCTTCGTGTAGATCGAGATTAAGCCCGCTTCCTTGCGAAAATGGTACAAGCTGTTGTCACTCACTCCATACAACATCCCTCTCAAGACAGCTAGCAGCGGAATGCGGTTCGAGCTATCGCCGACTGCTTGCACAAGCTGATATAGCATATAGATTTCTTCATAGAGAACCTCGCTGCCCGAAGTATAGGCAGCCACTCCGTATTGCTCTAGCTTCGCTGCGTATAGATTAATAAACTGCTTATGCTTCAGTAAAATCATGAAGTCGCCTGGGACAGCAGGCCGCAGCAGCGGATTTCCATTGCTATCCTTCTCTTGAATGGTAAGCTCTCCAGTACAAGCTCTTGCAATATATCTAGCGATACGGTCAGCGTCCTCTTCCGCTATAACCGCTTTGCGGTCATAATCAACCTTCGGAATCGTAATTGTGTATACGCCATGAGCTGCCCCTTTGCCCTTTGGATTAGGCTGCTGCGTTAGCATTGGAGCGAAGGCAGCCTGACTATCGGAAGGCTGCTGGACCTTGGCGAACTTGCTCTCGAACGCATAGTTCACATAGTTACCAATACTTTGTACGGAACGGAAATTGCGCGTTAGCTGCAGCACCTCTCCGCACAAGGCTACTCTTTCCTTCACGAAGTTATAGGTTGATATATCTGCTCTCCGGAACCGATAGATTGACTGCTTCGGATCGCCGACAATGAATAAGGAGCCGGGACGGGGCAACTGACGTCTCCAATCCGACTCCTTCGGATCGCTTCCTGTTAGTAGAAGCATCATCTCAGCTTGGATGGGATCGGTATCTTGGAATTCGTCCACGAACAACCGTGTATATCTTGCCGCAAAGTACGCCCGCACCTCGTTATGCTCACGCAACAAGGCAGAGGTCTGCATCAGCAAGTCCTGAAAGTTCAGCTTTCCTTCGGCAGCGCGTCTCTCCCCGCAATACTTCACAGCCGGTTGAACGAAAGAGATGAGCTTCGGGTGCATATACGATCTCCAGCGGCCAAGAAATGGCCACAGCACTTTGATCTGCCAATCATGGAACTGCCCCAGCAGCATCTTCGCAGTATCCTTATCATGCCACTTCTTCTGGGTAATCTTGAGCTCCTTATCGAACTGCTTGGCGAGCGTCAATACGTTCATTTCTTGATCCATTGAGCTTAGCAGTCGCAACTTGGTTGCTTGCTGGATTAGCTTCTGCAGCTCATCATAACCGCCGACCGGTGCGTTAGAAGGGATATGTTGGTAYGCCTCATCCAGCAGAGGGAATAGAGAGAGACGAATCAGATCAAAGTCCGGTCGCCGTACAGGTTGAACATGAATGTGAATATCCTCGTATTGAGACACTCGATGATAAGCAGCGCGCAGATCCTCTACATGAACCAAGTGCTCTGCGAGCTCATCGATTAACCGCTCATTCCCTTGCTCCCGCAGCATAACCAAATAATCGTCCCAGCAGTTGTCTCTGAACTGTTGGTCCTCCTCCTGCTCCATCTCGCGGAAGGAGGGGTCAAGCTTCGCTTCAATCGGCCGCTCCCGAAGCAGCTTCCCGCAAAAGGCGTGAATCGTGCCGATAAATCCCTCATGAAGTCGAACCATTGCCTGCTCCAGCCGTTGCTTCTCCGCTTCATCCTTGCTTGCTCGGAGCTCCTGCTCCAGCTTCATTCGGAAGCGGCTGGCCAGCTCCGATGCCGCCTTGTTCGTGAACGTTATTGCAGCAATCTGTTGCACTTCAGCGCTGCCTGACTTGATGAGCGCAAGCATACGGCCGACGACAGATGTCGTCTTCCCTGATCCGGCACCCGCCTCAATGAGCATATTAACGTCCAGGTCGCTAGCTATACGCTCGCGTGCGCGCCCATCGTCATCCACCTGCTGCTTAAGCATGACCGTTCACCTCCGTAATCGATCTTAGGCGCTCTTCATTCGCCTCATGCAGCCTCTTATCCTTGAATACTACCGCATGATTCCCGCATACCTCACGATAATCGCACCACTTGCAATGTTCAGGGTTATCGGTAGGCGGAAACACGCCTTGGCTGATTGCTTCTATGACAGAGCTGACGAGCGCCGACAGTTCCTCTCTGCGGTTGTCGGTTTGTTCACGAATCGCTTCCTCTCCCAAGCCCTTGACCGTCGGAAAATAATAGGAGGAGGTGACGACAACAGCGTCCTTATCCAGTCCTGATTGCCGCAGCAATTGTTGTGCGGCTACGCCGTACAAAGCTAGCTGCACCTGCGTGCCTCCTGCAAAGTATACGTCTTCCTTGTACTTCTTCGGACTTCCTGTCTTATAGTCGTAAATCTTATATTGATGCGGAGCGATCTGATCGACTCTATCGATGAACCCTTTCACAGGCATCCGCAATCCGTCTGACAATTCTACCTGCAGAGGCTCACCGTCCTCATGAAGCGGAAGCTCGAACCATATAGGCATCGAGGATCGTTCAAGCTCACTCGCATAGAAAATTTCGGTATCCTGCCGAATACTTTCGCATTCCTTGTTATACACCGAAGTGCTTGGTGCCGGGATTAGCTCTGCATATTCAAGAAGCGTTTCATCTGTTATGCGCGCAAGAAGCAATCTATCATGCTTTGGCGTAGACATCCCCTCTGCCAGCCCCCCAGAAGAAGCGGCCTGCAAGTAACGATCATAGATGGCGTGAAGGAGAGTTCCCCTCTGCATCGTATCGAGCCATTGCGAGCGATCGAACTCGAATACCTGACTCGCACGGATTCCTAACACCTCTTGATAAAAGTATTGAAGAGGACAACGAGCGAACAGCTCTAGCCGGCTTGCACTCAAATGCGGTCTTGCCTCGTCATATGCTGCGATGGCCTCGCCGCCTGCTATGTTAATCATGCCGTCGTATGCCGACAACGACAGCCCTGTCTGTCTCGCTGCATTAGCGCGAGCCCCATCAGACAAGTTAGGGTATAGTCGCAGCAGCGCTTCGACCCCATCTCTGAGCTGCCCGTTCGGCGCAATCAGATGTGTCAGCATCGCATCTATACCATCCAAAGAATATGGGGCTGCCGAAGATCCGAAATAACGATCCAGCTCGCCCATATATTGATGCAGCGAATCATAGTCAGCTTCCCTCTCGCCGCTGAATAACCGGTAGATCTGCAGGAGCTCGAACGCCGGGTATTGCTCCGTGTTCCCCGTTATATCATAGGAACTGTAGCTGCAATAGCAGTTCCCCTTCATGAAGCCAAAGCGGCTGTTCCTATCAGAAAGCTTAAGCTTCGTTCGAAGGTCGCTAGTCATCAGGCTTCCTCCTATACGCTCGCGCTCGAGGTCGAGGAGGATGGGGTGCTGTCGACTCTTTATCGCCCAGCTCTTCTCTGTCATTCCAACGATGAACGTATGCCTCCGGCCGCTTTGTCCCCCATCGGATAGCGACGTCACATGCACCGCTCCCGGCTCATGAATGGACGTTACAGAAGTTCGCAGCCCGCCTAAACCATCTCTGATGAATGAAATTGCTAGTTGAAGCGGGAGCACAGTCTGCTGGTCGCCCGCGCCCTGCATAAACGTTAGCAATTGTTTCATTCCGCCGAGTGCTTCCCTATCGTCCCCATTCCTAGCGATTGCATAGCTATCCGCAAAAGCAATTAATTCCTTAAGGAGAACGGCAGGCGCTACATGCGGCGTATCAGGCAGCCCTTTGAACAGCTTACCGAAGAAAACGTCCAACTGCCCCCAAATAGCGGCAGTCTCCTTCATACTCTCCAAGCTATCGTCAGCTTCATCCATCTCACTGCATCGATCTGCATAACCCTTGGCGAACTTCGCTGCGAGCTGATAACGATCGCGACCCCAGCCGATTCCTGCGCCTTCTAGCTGGCGTATGATGGGTGCCGATGAAATATCACTCGCATCATCAACCCCAATTGAAATAATTCGCCGCTTCAATGCCTTAACGATAAAATCGACGTTATAGTTCGATTCTAGAAAGCCAAGATAAGTCTCTGCCGCTTTACCGATATTGCAAAAAGAGATCGGCAGACCTCCAGAGAACGTACACTTCACGCCATACAAGCGTGAGATCGAATAGATCGCGCCGGTAAATGCCTCGACATCAGACAATATAATTTCTGTCTGATCCCAAGCCGCCTGCTTCTGCGCCATCGTTCGGAACACGCCTCTTACCTCTGCCAGCGGTCCGGCTGCATGCCGGAAAGCGACTGAAGCCATTGGCAACGACTGATCGCCTTCCAGCCATCCAATTGCCCGATCTACCCTACATAGTCGATCAGCCTCCGTCAGACTTTCAAGCATCTCACGATGTACGGCAGGCCATCCGTCAGTAGGACCCGTCACAATCCACTCTTGACGCTTCGGCAGCTTGCGTACATAAGGCAACAGACCAGCAAAGTCGCTAAGTCGATGCACGATTAAATATTGCTCATAGCGATCAAGCAGCCTTTGAACGCAGTCCCCCTTCGCCTTGGATTCGAAGTGCGAAGGCCATACGTCGCGTGCTTGCAAACCCGCATCGCGCAGTTCTGCAATACCGTCCGCGAATACACGCACGACACCCGGGGTAATATTAATTCCGCGCAGATAGGCATCTCCCGCAGCGTTCGCCTGTACAAGCAGCTTATGAACAATCCAGTAAACCTCTTCGCGGCCTATATATCGAATGCGATGCTGGGCCAGCGTCAATTCAGTCAGTTGAAGCACCCATGATGTCATCGTCCGAATGTCCGTATGCAAAGCGGCCCCGTAATCACGAACGACTCTCTCGATTAGCATGTGACCTTCCGCATGACTCTGAACGAGCAAGATTTTCCTTTGGAGCGGATTGCTCCCTATGCACCCGTATAGCTGCTCAAGCTGTAGGCCCGCTGTCATCGCTATGCTTCGACCTCCTACTGTCATTCCACTTTTTCTCAATTATAAACGTTCGAATTGACAACAGGGTGTCACGAACTCCAAAAAAAAACAGCTTCTTCAGAAATAATTTCTGAAGAAGCCGCTCATTCAAATCCCTATGAAATGAGTTTGCGCTTAATCGTCACCTTACGAAGCATCAAGTAACCGGCGCCGTATAGAAGAGCAATCACGCATAACGCGAGTAGGACAACAACGAAAATACTTGCACGCTCGATATCGAAGGTGGACTGCAAAAGCGAGCCTACCCAGTCGGAGGAAAGCACTGCTTCCATTGCGAGCACAGGTAACAAGGCAAACAAACATAACACGGTTGCGAGCTTCCAATTAAACCGATAGAAGCATGATCCGATTAACCAGCCGCTGCCGAAGTAGGCAATGAAATTGAAAAAGTACTCMAAGAACATCCACCACGGCTGCGAGGCATCGATGAACAAATGCGGATTTTTATATGTGACCACCCAGTCATACCGATCGTAAATCCATTTCTCAATAGGATACCCCAGTGTCATGATGAGCGCCGAGATAGCCGAATAAACCGCAATCAAGCCACTTGCTCCCCATATAAAATATTTTCTCGTCACGCCATTCGCGACAAAGCCCGCAATCGATAACGGCGTCAACATAATGCCAATGACGAGTAGAAATATGCGAGGCGAGGTGGATGCTCCCTCCCATATGGCTTTTGCATCAATATCGTTGCCGGCAAGCGCTGAAGCATTATTAATAATCTCAATGATCACATACATGCATATGAAAATAACCCAATAGATGCTAAGCGACCATCGGTACGCATGCATTAACTTAAGCGCAACGTTCATCGCTGGATGCCTTCTCTTCCGATTCATTGCTCATCGCCCCTTCGTTTCGTCATATGGACAAACAAATCCTGCAACGATACCGGTCCGAGCTCTAGTCCCTCATTAATAGCCCGCCCCCTTGCAGCCTCGCTTAACGCTCCGAACACCGTCACGGATTTCGTGCCGCCTAGCTTCTGTTCGCCAAGCACAGTCATCCCCTGCACGAATCGGTCCACGCGTTCAGCCGGTCCCGTCACAGCCGTTCCCTTCGCCCGCAGCGATTCGGTCTCTTCGTGAACGATCAGCTTTCCTCGGTCGAGAATCAGTACCTCTTCGAATAAGGATGCCACTTCTTCTATTAAGTGCGTGGATATAATAATCGTGCGCGGATGAGCCATGTAGTCGTTCAGTAGCTGCTCATAGAACACGTAACGGGACGGCGCATCCATTCCCAAGTAGGATTCGTCGAAAATCGTAACCGGAGCGCGGCTGGCAAGGCCGATCGTAACGCCCAAAGCCGACTTCATTCCGCGCGAAAGTTCCATGAACTTCTTCTTCATCGGCAGATCGTACAGCTTGACGAGCTTACGCGCGTACTCATCATCCCAATTCGGCCAGCAGCTTGCCGCAAGCGCAAGTGCGTCGCGTACGCTTAATCCGTCACTCATATGGCCGCTTTCTTGAATGAAGCAGACCTGCTCCATTATTTTCGCGTTTTCGAAAGGCGCCTCGCCGCCGATCGCAACCGAACCGGCCGTTTGGAGACGGAAGGAGGCGAGAATGGACAGCAGACTTGTTTTCCCCGAGCCATTGCGCCCCAGTAAGCCGTATATTTTGCCACCGTCTAGTTTGAAAGTCAGCTCGTGCAACGCAATGAAGCTCCCATACCGCAAATGAAGCTTATTCACATCTATCCTAAGTGTCATGCTTCATCCCTCCCTTTCGCAGTTTCGATCCGTCTAATAATATCGCTGAGCGGTACGCCAAGCTTATCCGCTTCGATTAACATTTTATCTACTACTTCCTCAAAGAACACATCTCTTCTCTGCGCGAGCAGCGATTGTCTTGCCTCTCCGCTTACGAACATCCCAATCCCTCTCTTCTTATACAAAATACCTTCGTCAGTAAGCAATTGAAAGCCTTTCGCTGCCGTTGCAGGGTTAATTCGATAAAACGAGGCGTATTGGTTAGTAGACATGACTTGTTCGTCTGCTTGCAGAATGCCGCTTATAATATCTTCTTTGATCTTATCCGCGATTTGTTGATAGATGGGGCTACGGTCGTCGAACACGCTATCACCTCTTTGCTTATGTGGTTCATTAGTTATGTAACTAACCATACAACCATTCCGATTCCTTGTCAAACCCAATTTTGCAGAACTCGTCCAACTCCTCCAACGAAAAAGAGGCCGTTCCCCTTATTTCATTGGAAACAGCCTCTGTCGAACAATTATATAACCTCTTTACGGCGCATCGTTCCGTATAACAACGACAGACATAATGCGATTAATGCAACCATAACCGCAATCGCAACAAACGGATAAAGGACCGGGAGACCGAATACATTTATCGTCGAGAAGTCCATGAATAGTACCTCTACCGCCATTACTTTCGTCATGCTGAGTTGCAGGATGGAGGTTAACCATGATATATCGATTTTTAAAATGTTCACAATAACGATGGGCAGTGCGAACAAGGTGCCGGATATCAAAAATGACAACATCGTGTGCCGGCACAGCGCCGATACGAGCAGGATAACCGTGACTAGGCCGACAGCGCCTAACAGATGCATGCCAAGCTGTACGAAGCCATACGTTGCAAGGTCCATAGCGTAAGGTGAATGGCTGTACTTAAATAGCTTTTGCACAGGGGATTGCCAACCGCCGCCTCCGTATTTATTGATTTGATAAATGATGCTAAAGACTTCCCAGATGAAGACGACAAGAGCTAGATACATCAACGATGCAATGATTTTTGCACTGACGAGCTGTTTTCTTCCCAGCTTGGAGCTGAGTTGAAACTGGTCCATGCCCGTTGCGTATTCATTTGAAAAAATCGAAGCCAAACCAACGAGCAGCAGCGCTCCGCTTATGACAAGTCCGAACGTATTCACGAAATCGATCACTTCGCCCGCTCCGCGGCTATAATAAAATTGGTTGATCCGGAAGCTCTCCAGCATGCTCAGATGGAGCTCCGCCTTTCTTTGCTCATAACCTCGCCCGCCATTTTGCTCCGCCGTATACAGATACTCCTTCAGCGCTTCGGTCTGCTCGGCACGCTGCATCTCTCTGAAATGCAAATTGCTTATCGCCTCGAGCACTCCCGCATTCATCCGATCCTCCTCGCTCCACTGAATATCCTCTCCGTCGTATTTAGCAGAAATAGCCTGCCAGGCAGCATCAGCGCTTTCGACTTTCTCCTCCGTCAACTCGCCCTCCCACGATTGGTAATAAGACGTGGAGGAACCGCCGAACTGGCCGCCCATGCTGAGCGTAATAAGAAAGAGCATAACGACCAATACGATATAGATGCTTTTCTGACGGAAGATTTTATAAAGTTCGAACTTCACCAGCGCTATCATTTCGGGGCCTCCTCGTCAAAATAGTACAAGTACAGGTCTTCCAAATCAGGGATCGCTTCTGCCGCCCGCTCATCCGGCTTATGCTCGGACAAAATGCGTACAGAGATCCGATCGCCGGCGTTAATGAGGCTGCTCACCTTATGGCGAGCCTGAAGCGCGCCAACCTCGCCAACGCTTGCTTCGATCGTCCATACCTTGCCATGCAAACGGTCTAGCAGCTTTTGCAGCTGTGCCTTCTGGATAAGCATCCCATTCTTCATGACGAGAATTTCCTTGGCCACATATTCAATGTCCGACACGATATGCGTAGAGAGCAGCACAATGCGGTCTGCCGCTATCGTCTGGAGCAAGTTGCGGAAGCGGATGCGTTCCTTCGGATCTAATCCTGCCGTCGGCTCATCGACAATAAGAATCTTCGGGTCGTTAAGGAGCGCTTGGGCGATTCCCACCCGCTGCTTCATGCCGCCGGACAGCTTACCGACTTTCTTCCGCTTCTCCTCTGTAAGATGCACAGCCTCAAGCAGCTCGTCTATTTTCAGCTCTGCCTGCTTTTTGTCCAATCCTTTCAGCGCTGCAATGTAGAATAGGAACTTTTGTACGGTGAAATTTCTGTACAGCCCCATATGCTGCGGCAAGTAACCGAGCAGATCGCGGTAACGCTCATTCATGATACTTATATCGACGCCGTCCAGCAGAACTCGCCCGGAGCTTGGTCGTGAGACCGATGCCAGAATACGCATCAGCGTTGTTTTGCCAGATCCGTTCGCTCCTAAAAAGCCGTACAGCCCTTCGGTTAATTCGCAGGTTACGTTCTCGAGCGCTCTCTTCCGACCGAATTGTTTCGATATTCTTTCAATGGATAATTTCAAAATAATCACCTCTTCTAAAGCGTTTCGTCTGCCATGCAAATACGACTATAGCTGCCGCCGATACTGTGGCATAGAGCGATGGATGAAGCCCATTCATAACGTTATACAGCTCTTCGCTGCTCATGATTCCGATGATACTGAATAGCCATAACGTTAGCATGACTGCAGTGCTGACAGCCCCGCGAACCCGGCAGGCTACGCTGAAACCGATGCTCGACACGACGGTGAACGGCGCGACCCAGTACATGAGCAGCTTCGTGAGTACGATCGGTTCGCCGAACATGCCGAATGCTGTAATCAGCAATGAGCTAAGCAGCACGTTGTAGCCGCCAATAACAACCATCTTCGCAAGCAGCAATTGTTGCGCCGAATACTTGCAGCTCATTTCGAGCTCGATTAGCCCGTCATCTCGTCCTCTGAAAATTTCCAGCAAGCCGATGAGGAAGGGGACTGGAGCAAGCAGCATCAAAATCGTGTATGGATCGCCGTCCTTGTAGCCCCAAAAATACAGGCCAGCTAAGAAAAACAGCACATTGATAAGCCAAAAACCGAACCGAATATGCAGCATCGTGAAAAGGTCCCGCTTAATCGGCAGGCGTCCCTTCGTTGAATGTCGCAGTTCAGGCGAAATCACATAGGGCCTTAGTGTATCAATCGTACGGACAATGGCATCCTCGCTTGGGTATTCAACGGAATAATCGTCCAGCAGCAGCTTCATTTCCTCATCCAGCTCCAACAGCTCATCCTTTGCCTGCCGCTCAGGTATGGTGCGTTTGCTCATAATCTTCCCTCCTAAGCATTTTCTTCAGCTTGTCCACGCCTTGCTTGAGCCTCGCCTTAACCGTCGATTCATTCGCTCCAGTAATGTCAGCGATCTCGCGGATTCTCAAATCATGATAGTATTTAAGCAATATCGCTTCGCTCTGCATATCCGGAAGCGTGCCAATCGCCTGCTTCAAGCGCTTTCTCGATTCCTTCTTCTCAAAAATATAAGCAATTGACTCGCTCTGCTTCGAATCGAGCCGCTCATCATACATCATGCTATTGGCACCATGCCGGTAGGACGCGGATCTGTAATAATCACGGCAATGATTGACCGCAATCGTGAACAACCAACTGTTGAAGCTGCCTTTGCTTGCATACGCCTGAATGCTGTTCACCATCTTCACGAATACATCCTGGGTCAGATCATAAGCCGTATGGCTGCTGCTCGTCTTACGATACATATAGGCGTATATTTGCTTGTAGTATCGCCTTACGAGCACCTCCATGGCAGCTTGTCCGCCGCCTTGAATCTCCTCAATTAACTGTTCGTCTGTCGGCAATTTGTTCACCTCGGCTAGTAGAACGGATAGGATTGCAGAAAAGTTGTATGTGGCTTCATCTTTTTGTAAAACGTTTCTCTATTGTGGGATAATAAAGAGTATAAATAGATATCTAGGCAGGAAGGAGCAACCAATGAGCTACAAAACCAACAACTCACGATCGCGAGCAGGAATTATTTATTCTATCGCGCTGCTGCTTCTTGCATGCATGCTGTTCATACCGCTTCCTTATTATATCTATCAACCGGGCACCGTAGAGAATATTGCGGATTACGTCAAAGTGGAGAACGGTGCGGCTTCGCAGGAAGGCAGCTTCAACCTGACGACCGTCTTCAGTTCTAAAGTCAGCAACACCTTCACGCTGCTGTATGGGCTGCTCGCCCCGGATACGGAAGTCCGCAAGGCAAGCCAGGTCCGAGGCAACCTCACGACTTCACAATACAAAGCGCTGCTCGAGCATATGATGAAGCAATCGCAAAATAGCGCCGTTGTAGCGGCGCTCGAAGCTTCGGGCAAGCAAGTTCCTTTGAAGTATACGGGCATATTCGTACAATCGATCTATGCCGGCTCCAAGGCGAAGGGAATTCTGTTCCCGGGAGATATTATTAACGAGGCAGACAGCAAGCCTATTACGAAGCTAGACGATATGCTTGCTTTACTTGATGCCGGGAAGAACCCTGGCGACACGATCACGCTAGGCATACTGCGCGGAGATCAGCAGCTCAAGCTCGATGTTGAACTTTACGGCCTCCCTGGAAGCGAAGTGACATCTAGCAAGGCGTATCCGCGAATAGGACTTGTAACGGAGGACCAGTTCAAGATCACTCCGCCTATTAAGGTCGAATTCACTGTAGCGAACATAGGCGGACCTTCCGCGGGACTCATGTTCGCGCTCGAAATTGCGGATCAACTAGATCCCGCTGAACTGACACATGGACGAAAGATTGCAGGTACCGGTACAATCGATACAGCCGGCCATGTCGGTCAGATCGGAGGCATTCGCGATAAGATCATCGCAGCCGAGCGTGCTGGCGTGGATCTATTTTTCAGCCCTGCTGACGTGAATCCGACCGACAGCAACGAAAAAGATATTTTGGACGAAGCTCAGAAGCGGGGTTACGATATTACGATCGTGCCCGTCAGCACTTTGGACGAGGCACTAGATTACTTAAGTCATCTGGATACCTCAGCATAAACAATAAGAAGCCCCGAACCCAGCTCCTGCGAGCTTGGTTCGGGGCTTTACGTATTACGAGAGCTTGCCTGACTTGTTCAGCAGCTCGATCAACATTTTCGCGACTTGCTCGCGGGTAGCGGCAGCATTCGGAGCGAAGCGATCATCGCCTACACCGTTAATGATACCAAGCTTATAAGCTGCTTCAATGCTTGCGACTGCGTATGGTGATGCTTCGTGTATGTCCTTGAACTTGAATTCAGCTGCGCCTGCAGAAACCGCGGGCGAAGCCGATCCAACTACAAAGTAGTAAGCCCGAATGACCATTACTGCCAATTGCTCACGAGAAATGACCTCATCTGGCTTGAAGCTGCCGTCCTCATATCCTTGAATAATACCAAGCTTGTTAAGCTCCTCCACATAACCGGCATAGTAGGCATTGTCAGACACGTCGTTGAACTTGCCTCCAACAGCAGCAGCCGGCTTCAAGCCGAGCGCTCGCCCTAACAAAGCAGCGAATTGGCCGCGAGTTACCGTTCCCTTCGGATCAAAGCGGTCTCCACCGACTCCGCTCGTAATATGGCGGGCAGCCAACAGCTCGATATAAGCTTTCGCCCACCCTTCCTTCACGTCCGAGAAGCTCTTGTTATATTGCATAATGACATACTCACTGAAATGTTCCGTGCTAAACGTAAGAATACTGCCTATTAGCGTTCCGCCTTTAAACTCCAATGTGCCGTCTTCCTTCACGTAGTAAACGCCTGTCTTCAGCTTATTCGTAATGAGCGCCAGCTCATCCGCGCTAAGCGTTATGCTGATCTGCACATCTGTACCGAAGCTGTTCACGTAAGCTGTCTCGCCAGCTCTATTGACGAGCTTGACGCCAAAGCTATAGATTTCGCTAATTGCCGCATAACCGCTATCCTTGGCCGCAATAGCCGATTTCAAGCGCGCTTCCGCTGTCTCTTCCAACAAGCTGCGCGATATAACCGCATATTCAGCCCTATTTAACTCGGCTCCGCTTAGCGCTCCTGCGGCTATCTTAATCGTCATGCCCTCGTATACGAGCTCCAAATCCACGCCAGCCTCACGCGCTTTCTCAAGCATCGCTGCCGGAATGCGCACATCAACTGCTTCGCCAGCAGCGACCGCAGGTATATGGACCTGCACCTTGCCTTCGCCGCGCGCGGCCGCATCAATCGCAGCTCCAAGCTGATCGGCTGCCACCGTTGCCGTCCGCAAGCCTGCATCTCCGCTTACCTCAGCGATTACCTCAACCGTCGAACCAACCGGCACTTCCGGCACAACACCGCTATTATCTCCCGACACTTTAGCTGGGCCGGCTATAACGAAAGTTCCGCCATCTAATATACTTGGTAGCGTCACAGTAACCGTCTTGTCGCTCGCAACCACTAGCGGCTGTCCGCTGTATAACTCCTGAACCGTTGACCCTGCCTTGTAAGGTACGGAGAACGTCACCTGCTTCTCATCCGTCTTGGTCGAAATGCCCACGTATACGCTTTGACCCTTATACGCCCGCTCGAACAAAGTGAAACCAGCTTCATCGCTTCCCGCTACCTGCGTTCTCGTTCCCTTGGAGAACACCTTCGAGTATTGCGCGCGGATATTGAGCATTTTCTTATAATGGTCGAAAATATGATTGTAAGCCGGGTCGTCCAAACCGTCCCAATTCAGATCGTAACGGTTCTCGTTCACGTCGCCCGCCCCCATATCTTCAGCCTTCACGCCCGATTGCCCAAGCTCTTCACCGTAATAAATGACCGGTTGGCCCTTGGCCGTAATTTGCAGCGAGGCTGCAATCTTCTGCTTAGCTTGCACAGCCGCGAGCATCGAAGGCTCAAGCGTTCCATCGCGGAACTTCTGCCTGTCCTCATCGACAAGCAAGCTGATGAGGAATCCCTCCTCATCGTGGCTGCTAAGGAATTGGCCGAAGGTCGCCGTGTTGTCAATCATTTCGTCGCGTTGCGCTAGCTCCTGCTCTACGCTGTTTATTCGGCCATCGACGAAATCTCGCGCAATGACCTTGAATTGGAAATCAAGCTCGGAATCGAGCATGCCGCTCCGCAAATAACCGCCATCGTTGTTCACGCTTGCGCCGAAATTTTCACCAATAAGCTTGAAGTCCGGCTTGATCTTCGTCAGCGCGTTTTTGAAAGCCATCCACGTCGTATTCTCGACATGCTTCACCGTGTCGACACGGAAGTAGTCAATCGTATTGCCCTTCGCCGTCATCGACTTCTCAATCCAATCCGTCTGCCATGCTACGATCTGCTCGCGCACTTCAGCAAGCTCGGTCTTCAAGTCTGGGAGCTCAGCTAACGAGTAGCGAACGACAGGATCCTCATCCTCATCGCGCAGCATGCCTGCGAACACCTGCTGCTCCTCGGCTGTCGGCAAGTTCGTTAATCCAGACCATCCGCTTGCTAATGCGTCCAGTCCGTAGCCGGTATGGTTAAGCACAACGTCTACCATAATCTTGATGCCGCGCTCATGAGCCGCGTCGATCAGTTCCTTGAAGTCTTCCAGCTCGCCCAGATGCTCGTCAATCGATGTAAAACCTTTCGCCCAGTAGCCATGGTAGCCATACTGTTGACCGTCGAAATCGACGCCCTTGTTAAAGTCGATATTATCGACAATCGGCGTAATCCAGATCGTATTGATACCGAGCTCATCCAGATAGCCGAGCTTCTCGGTAATGCCTTTGAAGTCCCCGCCATGATAGGTTTCGAGATGCGACGTATCATAGTTCTCCCCGTTCGGGTCATCATTCGATGGATCTCCATTGAAGAAGCGATCCGTCAGCATGAAATAAATGCGTGCCTCATCCCAATCGAAGTCGTCTGCTCCGCCAACCGTTTTTCTTGTTGCCACACGTACTTTGGCGGTATGCATATGCTTATTTCCATAGATATCAATGGCTGTAATCGGAATGTTCTTCAGACCGGTCGTTACCGTGTCCTTCACTGCAATCGTCAGCTCATTAAGCTGAGGGTCAATGAAGGTCACCGCATTGCCGCCAATCGATCTTAGATCTGCATAGAGACCCGTCATAGGGGTATCATCTTCGGCGGTCAACGCTATCTTCAATACCGCATTTTCATTGTACGAAATCGTAGAAGGGCCTACTTCCGACGTCATGCTTACAGTTGGCCTCTTATACGTCAACGTAGATACGCCATCTACCGTGTTGCGAGGATCCGTTACTTCCGTCGTAACATCATCCTTCGTAACAAGATAAGTATAGGTTAGCGTCCCTTCAGTAAGGGCATTTAACCTATAGCTGAATCTTTCATCCTCCGCATCGTAAACCATCKGGTATTCGCTATCGCCAATCTTCAGCTTCACGCCATCGATCAAATGCATCTCTTCAGTCTCGAACAACGCATCGTCCCTGTAGTAGAAGGTAGCCCCGCCATCCGCCAATACAGGCGCAGAGCTTGCCGGCAGTGTGCGGAATGCACCTTGTCCGCCGGTTACGATGACCTTCGTCAGCGGCTCCGTGCCGGTAACAATTACTCAGTCAAAATTCTGATCGATGACAGCGGTCTCCCAATCAAAGCCTTTGCGCAGCTTGAAGCCCATTTGCTTCGTCTGCTCGCCAATCGCTATATCGGCAACTGCCTTGCCATTATCGAATTTCGTGAACAATACAGTCCCGTTCGTCTTACCCGTATCCCATGTCCAAATGTTCCAATCGGTGTAGTCCGCATCCTCACGAATATATTGGAACCGTACTTTCCGCTGAAGCGGGATTAAATCTTCAATAACCGGCTTTTCGTAAAAAACGGTCGATATCCCTTCAACGATCCATGCCTCTACGGAATTGCCGCTTTGAATCGCTACTTTGCGAGTCGAGTCTTGCTGGGACCAATCATTGTTTTGCACAGACAACCTCGGAATCACATTAATCTCCGATTGTTGGAACTTGTACGCTCCTGTCGCATAGCCTTCATCTGTCGAATCCGTAAACGAATACCCTTGGCCGTTCACCCCTTGAGGCCACAGCCATAGATTCCAATCATTAGCCGTGCCATCKAACCGATAATAATGAATCGTGAATGTGTTCATCTTCTCGACGATCGAAATGATTTGTTTCTCCATATAGCCATCATACTCTGCAACAACGGTGACTGTACCGCCTGCCTCTGCATCCGCAGCCGCAACCAGGCTATTGCCTACGATAGATATTCCATCAACGGGCTGCTCCAAGCTCCAGACAGGTGTTACGGCCGTTGCTGGCGTATTGTCGATGCTCTGCAGATTAGCCGTAAGCGGAAGCTCTGCTCCTTGCTCAATCGCACTCGGATTATTTAAAATAAGGCCAGGAACGACAGCTTTGGAATTGCCTCCGCTCGTAAGCGGGTTAAGCGAATCCAGCAGATCTCCTGTCCAGCTGCCATTATTCGGCACGAATTTGTATTCATACATGCCGGCAGCAAGCGGTATCGTTACACTGAATACACCATCCGTCTTCGCCAGCGGAATCGCATGATCAATATCCCATCCGTTCATCGCGCCTACTAAGTAAAGGGACGGACCGTCGTATACAACATTGAACGTTACCGTGCCGTCCCCGTTAATGACCGGACTCGACAGCAGCTCGTCAACGATTCGAATCGTACGCGTGACCGACTTGCCGCCGCCCGATTCACCAATCACATCCACCGTTCCCGCAGTCGCCGTTTCATCAACGATTAACGTGCCATCACTAATCGTTACGCCATCCTTAGGTGCTGCCAGCGAATAGTCAAGCTCCTCCGTATCATCCTCATTGCCTGTAAAATAGACGCCGGTTAACGTTGTCGTACTGTCTGTCAGTACTTCGAACGGTGCATCAAACACAATGCCAGGCACGGCAACGCCTGGATTGCCACCCTTAATAATCGTCGTATTAAGCGGATCTCCATGCCAGGTATTTCCTGGATACGACGCAAGTCCATAGGCATACCATCCAGCAGGGAGCTCTGCCGTGTAAGACCATATATCGTTGTTACCCTTCGTGAGCTCGCGCTCGTTCCAGCCGCTGAACTCCCCCTTCACGATAATGCGCTCTTTGCCTGGAATCCCGCTCGCTGTTCCATCAAAATAAAAGGTAACCTCCGCCCCCGTATCCGACGTCGTGCCGATAACCGGGCTTTGCAGCGTCTGCGCTTCTGGCGGATCTTGCGCGTAGACCGCCGGGGCCGCCCCTGTGATAGCGCTTACAAACATGACCAGCACCATAAACCTGGCAGCACTTTTCTTAAGCATTCGTTTCATCCCACGCTTACCTCCTCATGTGATAACTTCTATGTTCCCCCACAGTTGTGCAAACGTTTGTGCAACTTCTTGAAAATAACGCCAACCTCATCCATCCAAAGATAAAGTAAGCGCTTTTATTTCCTGAAGCTAGTGTACAACAAGATGGATTGTTATTAAATGGTGATATTCTATCGAAATCCGCCAAATTCATAAAGTAACCGTTTACAATTTCAACCAATCACTTGTTATCTTCGTTTTCCTTTAATTATCATTTTCATAAAGCTCAAATCATTCCGATTCAAATTCTCTTTTAGCAAAACTCATCTCCATCAATGTGCAAACGTTTGATCATTCGCTAATTCTCGACAGTCGGCCCCAAAAAGAAGATGGCGAACGAGGTATCCCCTCATTCGCCATCCATCCTATTTATTTCGCGAAATACGCGATTATCGTCGCGATTTCTGCTCTTGTGATCGTTTTCTTAGGTCGTAGTGTACCGTCTTCATAGCCTTTGATAATACCTGCTTCAACGAGAGCCGTCAACGCTTCCCTTGCCCAAGGCGAGACGCCTTCCAAATCGGCGATCTTCGTACCACCCGTTGATGGTGCAGGAAGACGATCCTTCACTGCGCGATATAGAATGACGAATGCTTCCTCTCTCGTCATTTGCTGTCTTGGCCTGAAGCTGCCATCCTCGAATCCCTTCACGATACCCGCTTCTGTCAAAGCTTGAACATATGAGCCGTACCAAGCATTGGCTACCGTATCGGTGAACGATAACGATGGGCTTGTTGGTGCTGCCAAACCGAGTAAACGGAACATGACCGCCGCATATTCGGCACGGGTCATGCGCGCATCCGGCTTGAAGCTGCCATCCGGATAACCGCTTAATATCTTCTTTCCGGACAGTTTATCGATTGCTTCACTAGCCCAATGATTTTTCGTATCCGTGAATGGTGATTGCGGCTGCGAAGGTTCAGTAGGATCCGTCGGATCTACCGGAATTTCCGGTTCTGTCGGTTCTTCGGGTTCTGTCGGTATTTCCGTCTCCCCATTGCCGTTGCCATTGCCGCTATTCGGGAGATCGCCTACGGCGAAGCCCCAAATATCCGAAAGCGTATAACCGCTGTTCGCGTCTTCGGCAGCTACATACCATTCATAGTAGCGATTCTCTTTCAAGCCGCTCCAAGTAACGGTAGCTTCCGAGCCGCTTGCTGCATTTTGAACCGTACCGATCTTCTGATCCGTATACACTTTGACGCCAAAATAGTCCGTCGCTACCCGTTTGTTCATCTCTCTGAGATCAACGTCCATATCGAACTCATCCTTGCCTGGATACTCAGTCGGATCGTAGTAGTTATAGTCGTCCAAGTAAGGCGAATACGTCTTCATATGGATTTGGTTGTTCTTCAGATCAAACTGCATCAAGCGAATATATCCGAGTCCGCCCATCTCTGCGCCTTGATAATCGGCCAACATTTGATACACTTTGCGGTCCGGCGTTCCGTCCCCGTTGTCGTCAATCTCGTCCACGAGCGTCTCGGCGTCATGGTAATGGCCGGAGAGCGTAGCGATGACGTTCGGATTCGGTACGACGACGCGCTCATAGATTTTATCCGCAATCGGTGCGCGATTGTTCGATACGAGCATGTATTCATGGAAGGCCAGGATCGCCTTCCGATCCGGATACGCCGCGACAGCATCGTTGACCCATTGAATCTCGTCGTCGCCGATATTCCAGCCCATATACACGATGATGAAATCGACGCCGCCAGCGGAAATCAGGTCGTAATGGCCGCGGTTATTTTGATACGAGCCGCCGTAGTGCGGTTCATCCTTAAAGCGGTCTTCCCCGTAATGCTTCCAATAGTAGCTGTAATCCCCGGTTTGATGCGACACGTCATGGTTACCGGCAAGAACGCCGTAAGGCATGTTCGCATCCTCGAGTACTTTCATGCTTTTGTTCGCTTCCGTCCATTGATAAGCCTGATCGGCGTCGTCAACAATGTCGCCCGTATGGATGACATATTTGATGTTCATCTCGTCTTGGCTGTCGACGATCCAATTAACGTTGCCCTCATAAATCTCCGGATAGCTCTCGGAATAATATTGCGTATCCGACATCCATACGAACGAGAAATCATATTCGTCCTGCGTGACAGGCAGCTCATCCTGCACCATCGCATGAATGACGCCGCCAGCGTTGTAATCGCCGGCCTTTACTTGCGCGCTAAGCGTAAAGTCTTCTTCACCGGCTATTTTATAATCCAGCAGTGCCCATTTGCCTGCCTTCTGATCCCATGCATAAAGGCTGACTTTGCGCCCCTCCAGCGACTTGCCGCTCCACTCGATATCGACGAGATCGCTCGCCTTCACCGACGAATCCAGCTTCATGTCGAAGCGATGATACGGGAACTGGTTAACGGAATCGTTGACGAGATACTCGCCATCGGCTTTCGCAATCTTCGCATAATCTTCCTTTGTGAACAGCTGCTCCCCGCCTGGCTGAAGCTGCTTCGGCGGCTCTGTATCGGAAGCGCCCGAATAGGCCGTGAAGCCCTGCTTGCTCAGTGCATCAAAGTTAAAGCCTTTATAAAACGTCAGCTTAAGCATATCGCCCATCGGATCGGTTGCCTTTACCGTCAGGTTGACGCGATTCGCCGTCAGGCTGGAACCGTTCAGCGGCGCGATAAGCTCCGGCTTATCCGGATTTTCATTCGGCACGTTGAACGTAATCGTACGCTCGCTGGCGTTGCCTGCTTGATCTGTCGCTTTGACGGTTAGCGTATGCTCTCCGCTCGTCAGCTTTCCGGAAGATGTCGCGTACGGAAGCTCGATCGCTTCTCCGTCAAGAGCAGCCGTTACCGACTTGACGCCAGCCAGAGCATCGCTCACAACAGCATCGATAGTCAGTTGACCGCGGTAAGTCTCTCCGTCTTGCAGCGAAGGCGTAATCGTAGGAGCCGTGTTGTCGACCGTTACTTCAGCCGATACGCTGCTTGCCCCGCCGGCGGATACCGTTACCGTATGCTTACCGTCGGTAAGCTTTGTCGTATCCCAAGCGAGCGCTTTGGAGCGAAGCATGTCTTCTTCAAGCGTCAAGTTGAACTCGATCGCCGGGAATTTGCCCGCGCTGTCACCCATCTTGATATCCTTTGACTTATCGGCATACAACGAATCATAGATAACTGTGCCGTCCGACAGAACCAGCCGCACATTGCGCACCTTGAAGTCGTCCTTGTTCTCCTCCGGACGGTTATCGAATGGTCCGGTCTTCGTTCCTGCGCGGATAGCGATCTTATTATCGCCCAGCTTCAGCCTGTCGCTGGCGATTAGATAATTAAGCGTCGTATAGGTGTTGATTGGATCCATGAACGTATAGAGGATTTCCTCACCCATCGTAACCGCGTTTTTGAAATAATAATTGACCTCGGCCGCTTCGAAGGCAAAGTACGCGTCATGCTCAAGCGCACGGTACGTATCGCTTTGAACGGCTTCGTCCACGGTAAGCGTCAGTGCGTCCGCATCCTCGCTCTCGGAAGTCGCTTTCAGCTCGAATATGCCGGACACGAGCTTGCCGTCCTTTGCATTCAAGCGCAACTCCGAACGATCGGATCCGCCCGTAATGTTGACGCGTACAGGAGCAGATTGCTCCTTATGGGTACCATCGGAAGCCTCGAAGTAATATTCGACGTAGGCTTTGCCTACCATTTCCGGCGAAGCCACGGTGAAATGGAACATTTTATCATCGTAATCCTCGTACAAGTAATGCTTCGTATAACCCGCATCGGCGTTCGTTTTCACATACACCGTCACTGTCCGAACTTCGCGGTCGTCCCGAACGTCGGCAACCAGTTTAAGCGTCTCGGACTCCGCGACCTCCGTTAAAGCCGTTACATCATCGATGACTGGAGCATTTGTATCCGCCGTCAAACGGATAGGGTCGGCAGGCTTCTGGATGACCTCTAACGAACCTGGCGTAGCCGCTTTCGTGCCTATGCTATATTTGAACGATTCGACGGATCCGTTCCTCGGGTATGCATAATAGATGCCTTTGCTGTCCGACGTTTCGCCAGGAAGCGCCCCGTCATAATAGACCGCTGATACTTCCTTATGCGTATTTGTCCCAATGACAACGCCACGTCTGGAGCCGTTCGCCATCCCGTCGGAATACACCTTGAATAGCGACTCGCCTTCCACAAGGTCAACGCCGAACTGCGCGTTGAAATCCGCTGCCGTTTTAGCCGTATTGGCGCTGTTAATGACCCAGAACACGACGGAGCTTTCTGCTGGAATCGTAATGTCCTCGCGATCCGTTGGCCAGATGACGTCCGCCGAAGGACCGGAGTCCGTATACCGGTAGTAGAGCTTATAATCTTGGAAGTTGATATCTTCCGTGGTATTGTTATAAATCTCGATAAACTCGTAGCCGTCCGCGCTGCCTACGTTCACGCTGTTCGGCAGCAGCTCCGTTATAAGAAGCGGAGGTACTTTGTTCGCATTAAATACAGGGAAGCCGGTAACCGGCAGCTCGTAATGCTCCGATTCAACCGTGTGGACGCTATCCTTGGCTTGCACGTAATACTCGAGCTTGGATTCGACTTGAGCCGCCCTTGGAATAGATGCCTTGTATACGCCGCCGCCAGTCGTCGTCATTGCGGCAGCCGTATAATATTGCTGCGATTCCGACTTATAATAGAGCGCAGCCGATACCGGGTCGTCGGTCTTTCCTTGGTCGCTCTCCGCATTGGCGATCGCAACCGTAATCGCGGCATCGCTGCCTAGTTGAACGCCTGCCGAAGGCGTATGCGTAATGACCGGCGGCATATTGCCGCCCGGCGGAACCAATTGCTCCGCAGCGACGCGGCCCGGCGTCGCTGCAGCCGTGCCCGCGCCGGCCATCATCAGCATGCTTGTCCCGCTAATTGGGACGCTATAGAAAATCCCTTTGTCAGGTACGGTCTGAGCGTCGTTCTCATACGCGGCGGACACGATTTCTTTGCCGCTCTTGCTCTTAACAACGAGCGTCCTCGGGCCGCCATTTGCCATGCCTCCCGTTTGAGCCAAACGGAACAAATCCACGCCCTCCGCGAGCGCCGCTCCTCCATAATTCGCATTGAACATATCTGCGGTTGCTGCGCCGTTATCCGCATTTATAACCCATAAGACGATCGCATCGCGTGCAGGAATGGTCACTTCATCCGCCGTCTGCAGCGGCCAACGCGTATCCGTGCCGCCATTGCGGTAGTAGAGTTCGTAATCATTCAAACTCACCGCTTCGGATGAAGGATTATAAAGCTCAATAAACTCATAACCATCCGATGCTCCTACATTCGTTGAATCGGGAACAAGCTCCGTGATGAGCAAGGAGAGTTCCTCCGGCTCATTAGCAGGCTCCTCCCCTTCCGGCGTGACGTTCACATCGTACGTCTCGGAGACAACAGACGGATCGCCAGATTCGTCCTGCGCCTCGATGTAGTAAGAGAGTACGCTATTGTCCGCGAACGCTTCGTGCGGAATCATCGCCGTCAAACTGTAGTCCGTACCGCTAGCTCTAACTATAGTTTCTCCGCCTAGCTGCGTGTACTCGGATTGCTCGTCAGTCTTATAGTACACCGATGACGTTACGGTTCCGATATAATCGGTCAGCTCGGCCGTGATCGTATAATCGGCAAGTCCCGTCTCTGCAGCAGGCGCATGAACGATAGCGAGTGAAGATTCATACGAAGCGCCAGAGCCTGAAGACTCGTCAGGCACTTGCCCCGCTTCGGCGAGACCAGGAGTAGCGGCCTTCGACCCCGGATTCGTCATCATTCGCATCTGAACCGATCCGTCGATCGGATATTTGTACAGAATGCCTTTGTTCTTCACCGTCTGTGCATCATTCTCGTAGGATGCCATCGCGATGATTGCGCCACCTGCGTCCTTGATTAAGATGTCGCGAGGTGAGGAGTTGTGCAACCCTCCGCCGCCGTTCAAGCGGAACAAGGATACGCCCTCAACTAAGCTTGTTCCGTAGTTAGTGTTAAAATCAGCCTCAGTAAACGCGGTGTTCGAAGCATTCATAATCCAGAACGCCACCGACTGATGCGCCGGAATCACGATATCCCCATCGGCATCCGTAGCATTCCAAGGCGTATCTGTCCCGCCATTCCGATAGACGATCGAGTAGTTGCCATCAAAATCAATATTCTCATCTGTATTGTTATAAACTTCAATAAATTCATAGGCATCGGTTGCAATCGTAGGTGATATATTTTCGCTATCAGGCACCACCTCTGTAATCAACAGCTTCGGTATTGAATCGTACGGTACGGGTACCGCGCCTGCCGGAGCAGGGATTAATCCTAGCGTCATGCTGCCCAGCAGCAGCATTGCCATTCTTTTTCTCAACTTGTTCAAAACGTAAAGCACCTCTTCCATTCTATTTTCTAGGTTAGTTCGCACGTAGGCTCAGTAGTGCATTTTACAGACCTTATGTATGAGAGGCGTTAACGTTCTATGAAAAGTTTGTAAATGGATTTATAATAACGACTAGAAAGTGATTAGGAGGATTATAGAGTATGGGGTATGTTTCCGAGGTATCGAGGCAATTGTACGACTATTCTCCCGCTTTAACGAAAAAAGAAGATTTCGACCAATTTTGGTCGGACACCCTCCGTCAGGCAAAATCGGTACCGCTTCAATCCGCAAAACAGCAAATCGATTATCCGAGCCCGCTTGTCAGCGTGTACGATATTTCCTATTGCGGAATGGACGAGACGAGGATCAATGGTTGGTTTATCGTGCCTACGTTCTTAGGTAAAGACAACTATCCATGCATCATTCATTATCATGGATTCACCGGCAGCCGCGGCACGCCATCAAACTTTATGCACTGGATAACGATGGGCTTCGCCGTTCTATCAATTGATGTCCGAGACCAAGGCGGCAGCACGGGCGACAGCGCCGTCTATACGAGCGGACACATGACGAACGTGATCTGCAAAGGCGTACATAACAAAGACGAATATTATTTCCGTCACGCCTACATGGACTGCTTGAAGGCGATCGACTTTGCTTGCCAGCAACCGGAAGTGGATCCGGCCCGGATCGTCATCGAAGGCGGCAGCCAAGGCGGCGCGCTCGGCATGGCGGTATGCGCGCTGGACGACAGACCCGTTCTGGCGCTCGTCGACGTGCCAAGCAACAGCAATATCGTAAGCCGCGTCGAAGGCAATCACGGCGCGTTCGCGAGCGTTACCGATTATTTGAAGAGACACCCAGAGCAAACCGATCTCGTATTCGATAACCTGAGCTATTTTGACACGATGAATATGGCGGACCGGATTAAATGCCGCGTCTTCGCCTCGGCAGCGCTGAAAGACGAGGTATGTCCTGCGCAAATGTACTTTGCCACTTATAACCGAATCACTAGCGAGAAAGAAATCGTCCTCTATCCTTTCAACGGTCACGAGGGCGGCGGCTCAGGTCATTTGGAGAAAAAGCTGGCGTTCGTTCGAGCGCATTATTCGGAGTGGTTTGAATAGCATTTGAAATAAAGGGAATTCCTCCAGTTATTTATTGGCAAATACCGCAGGAAGTATAGAATAACGGGATTTCCTCATGTTAATTTCACCAATATCACCCATTCGACTGAGAAACAGAATTCTTAACGGGAGAAATTCCATCTATTTGATAAAAGTTGACAGGAAGGTCAGCAATAAAAGGAGAAATTCCAGTTATTTCGTTCAATACCTATTTGACCAAGGTCGAAGGGCACACCGAAGCAAAACAAAGGCAGGCAAGGACATCTATTGCTAGAGTCCTTGCCTGCCTCTTTTGTTATTTATCCAACAAGCCTGCTGCTTGCAGCATATTGTATATCACGACTGTGCCTTGCGCGCGGTTAGCCGCTGCCGTTGGAGCGAAGCTGCCGTTCGGTTGTCCTTGCACGATACCGTGCTTCACCGCGTAGGCTATTGCCTTCTTCGCCCACGGTGCAATGTTGTCCTTGTCTGTGAACGAGGCCAATAGCTGCGTCGTTTCCTCATCCGACAGCTCGACTGCCGCACCTGTAAGCTTAAGCGCATTATAGACGATGGTTAAGAGCTCCTGACGGTTCACCTTTTGGTTTGGTCTGAACGAACCGTCGGTGAATCCGCTTATGATGCCGAGCTCGCTTGCCGTTGCAATCGCTCCGCCATACCACTGCTCTGCCGCCACATCCGTGAAGCTTGGCGACTGGCTGGATGCAGAGGAAGCTTCCTGAATGCCCAGCGACCTTAAGATCAACGTCGCGAACTGTGCCCGGTTCAGCTCTCCGAATGGCTGGAACAGCTCGTCCGTCATACCATTTACGATAAATTTGTTGCTAAGCACTCCGATCGCATTMGCTGCATATGGAGCTGCCGTTCCGTCCGAGAATGTATTCGTATGACGAATCACTGTAAACACAGCATCGCCCTTCAAATGGAGAACTGCAGTCTGATTGACGCCGAACAACGTAGGCAACGGATACGATACCGCACCGCTAGAGTCAAGCGCTACGCCCATATGTTCGCGGCCGATTGGATTGCCGGAAACATTCGATACAGGCAACAAGAATTGCGCATAACCACGCTTGAATACGACCGGCTTACTTTGGCCTGACTTCGATATTGCTGTAAGTCCGAACCGTACAGTCGAAGCCCCGATTGGCTGAACAGCTCCACCGTCGCTTGACGGAATGAGTGTTTCCTTGGACACACGAATCCGTATCGATGCAACATCTCCGTCCAATTCTCGCAATAGATCGGCAAGCTTCAGCTTCAGCGTGCCGAAGCCCGTCCGCAGCTCGATAACGGCATTGGGACTCGTTAATGCCAGCTGGATAAGCGACTGCGGAAGACCGAGGTCGATCCAATTGCTGTTCGCGTCGAAACGCAATACGATGGAATCCGGAGCATCCTCGCTGCCTAGCAGCTGTTCCACGCCCGCCTCGCTAATGTCAACATTAACTCCGCCTGCGCCAGCTGTAACTATAGCATCCTTCAGAAGACCTTGCGCCGCTTCATCCTCCTGACCGTCAACTACAACGTTAATCGGAGGCGCTGCTTCCGGTTCCGTCACTGCCTCTTCAGGTCCGCTATTATTGCCGCCTGAGCCTGAACGGCTTACGGACAACGTATATTCCCGCTTCACACTATCTTCGGACGTTACCTCGACCAAGATCGTTTTTGATGCGCCAGCCGCGATGGAGATGGCAGCCGAGGCCTCCCCGCTATCGACAACGGCGCCGTTAACGATAATCTGAGCATCCTCATCAAATGCCTCCGGCGTTAACGTGAACTTGCTGTCGCCCGCGCCAAGCGTAATCGAATACACCTGCGTACCTGATTCGAACGGCGTATTCCATGTCCCTTTGGATGAAGTTAATCCAGCAAGACGGTTAGCCGTAAAAGCAAACTTATTCAGCGTGCTGCCATAGAAGTCGGTTGCGTAGACGTCACCGTTGCCGTCTACGCCAACTTTGCCCAAACCATGGAATGATCCTTCGTCCGTTCCCCAAATTTCATCCACCAACAACCCTTCGGGACTGAATTTGAGAATAGATCCGCTGCTTGAATCCGCCACATACACATTTCCCGCTTCGTCTACGTCAATATCATTAATAGAGCCTATACTCCAATCACCCTCAAGCCAATCCACCGACACCTGTTCCCCTTCGAATGAAAAAACTTGAATAACACTGGAGGTAGAAGCATACACAAGCTCTCTTTCATTGTCTACGGCAATAGCAGTTGGATTGAAATAATAGGAATCTACTGCAATCCCCTCGAATTCGCGAAGCTCATTCCCGCTTGGATCCAGCACGAGGACTCTATGACCTACATTGTCCGCCACGTATACGTTGTTATTCCTGTCTATCTCGATATCTCTAGGATCGTTAAGATACGTATAGAAGGGAAGCAGATCACCGCTAGCGGCGGCGTATTTATAAAGATTGTAAAAGTCCGATATATATACGTTGCTATCGGAATCCACGGCAACTCCCGTAGGATAGAAATTGTTCCCCCCGCCTTGAGCTTGAACAAAGTTCAGATCGGAATCAAACTTCTGAACCCGCTGATTGCCAATGTCGGCTACATAAACAAACCCGTCCTTGTCGATAGCGACATGATCTGGATAATAGAACTTGCCAAGCTCGTCTCCGAAGCTTCCCCAGCTGTCAAGGGACTCAAGCTCAGCATTGAATTGTTGAATACGGGCATTATAGCTGTCGACGACATATACAAGTCCATCGCTCGATACGGCAACCCCCCTTGGGCTGTCAAATTGACCGCTCGCTACTCCTTCCGAACCGACCGCAATGCTTTCCCAATCCTCACCGAAACGAATAAGCTGGTCCCCATCCTCGTCGGTCACATACAGATGACCTTCTCGACCGAACGCTATATTTTTTATAGAATCGATCTCGACCGTACTGCCCTCCTGCCCGTTCTCCCACTCGTCGACTAACATACCATCCATATCGATGACGAGAATACGGCTGTTGCTCTCTGCTATGTATAATTGTCCGCCATTGCCAAAAACGATATCCTCTGGTGATTCAAAGCTTTGCGCCCCATCCGAGCCCAAATAACTGCTTGTGAACTGAATCCGGTTAGGATCGTCCACCTCTACATCAAGGAGCACCCAAATACGGTTCAATGAAGAATCCGTCAGCAGTACGTCGCCGCTTTCATCATGCACGGCAATCCCGCTTATGCTGTCGAACTGTTCCGCCCCATCCCATTCATTGACTACAGTGAAATTGTATTCCTCGTCAACGGATACCTTGTGTACCCTATGATTGTCATACACAACATACAAGTACCCGTCAGCGCTTATCGTAACTAACTCGGGATTCCCATCCCCAACCCAATCCCACTCAGCAAGCTCCTGCCCCGTTGGATCAAACACACGAATCTGCTCGTTGCCGGAATCGGCAACGAATACCGTACCTTCTCCGTTCACGGCAACGTCAGTCGCCCCATTAAAGTAGATATTGGACTCCGGCGCCCTCCGCTCAAATACGTAATCATCGTTCCCCCCGGCGGCGTTTGCCGTTCCAGACGTCCCTGCAAGCACGGTCGAGCCGACAACAGCAGCGGCAAACATAAGCTTCCCAAATCGTTGAACCAATGTGTGTCGTAAGTATGATTTCACGATAATCACTTCCCTTTCGTTACAACTCTATTAGGTGGGTATAAGGATACCTCGAAAAAAGTCGAAAAACGATTAACAAAAGTTAATCATCTATCGATTTTCAAATAAAAAGTCTTATATAATAGAAAGAAATTAGAAGTCTGTCGAATGATGCGGAGGAGCTATGATTCCAACAGCTGGATACATCCTGTTAAAAACGAAAACTACGCCGCCCGCCGTCAAAAGCGGGCTCATTTCGCGTGAAAGATTGGTTGCCGGAATAAACCGCAGCATGCAAGGTCGGCTAACGGCGGTATGCGCCCCTGCCGGATACGGTAAGACGACGCTGCTCAGCCAATGGATTAGCCAATGCGATTATTCCGTAGCTTGGGTCGCGCTGGATGAATACGACAACGATACGATACGATTTTGGCGATATGTGACTCAGTCATTAATTGAAGCGGCAGATGCCGTCCAAGCGGAGCGGCTAACAGAGCTGCTGCTTCATCTGCCCAATCTGTCTATAACGATGTTTATCGATGTGCTTATCAATGAGCTGTTCCTTGCCCTTGAGCCGCTTGCGCTCGTCTGGGATGACTATCAGTTCATTCACCTTGAGGATATACATACGAGCGTCGTCTACTTCATCGACTGGCTGCCTAAGCATGTCCATGTGCTTCTCGCCAGCCGCAGCGAGCTGCCGTTCCGGGTGGCCAAGTGGACGTCGCGCGGTGAGCATACCGAGGTCGATGCCCGTCAATTGCAATTTTCGCTGGATGAGGCTGAATCCTATTATGCAACGAGCACCGCTGTAGCGCTGACACGACTGCATGTAGAATCGCTGCATCAGCGAACGGAAGGTTGGATCACCGCCTTGCAGCTCATATCGATCTCGCTTGAAGGTGCCTCTGTTATCGAATCGATTATCGATAGCTTCTCAGGCGAGCATCGTATGATTGGCAATTATTTGTTCCAAGAGGTGCTTGCGCGTCTTCCCGAACCCGTTGCTCAGTTTCTATACAGGACGTCAATGCTGACTCGAATGGATGCCGAGCTATGCGACGCTTTAGCTGGAACGTTCGGCGGCAGCAAGATGCTCGAAGAGCTGAAAGCCCGCAACCTGTTTCTCGTTCCGCTCGATGAGAATAACGTTTGGTTCCGTTATCATCACTTGTTCGCCGAATTTCTTCAGAACCAATCGAAGAAGCTTCATATGGACCATTGGCTCGCCCATAACCGTAATGCAAGCATAAGCTTCGCAGCGCGAGGGTTCATGGAGGAAGCAATCGATTATGCGGTAGCTTCAGGCGATTTCCTGCTGACGGAACAACTGCTGGAGAAGCAAGCGCCGATAATGCTGCAGAAAGGCGAATTCGCTACGCTGGCTAGGTGGTTCGACAGCTTTCCCGCCGAATCCGAGCGACGTACGCCCGAGATGGGTTTGCTGAATGCTTTCATACTAATCGTGACAGGACAAGCACCACGCGCTGAAGCGATGATGGGCCACATTGAGAGCCAATTCGCTAATATAGAAGCTGGTGAACGACGCGGCCAGCTGCATAGCGGCTTGCTGTTCGTGAAGTCCAATCTGCTCTTCACGAGCGGATTGTTCGAGCAGTGGCTATCCTTCGCCAAGACAGATTCGATGCTGATGCTGCCGCAGGACTCGATCTACTACAATTTCAATTACAATTTATCGGAGCCGCTCGTCAGACGCACCTCCTTCGGCATGAAAGGCGTCCTTACCGCTGATACGGAAAGTATCGCGCACTTATTCACCGGCCTGCTCGCAGCCCACAACTGGAATGAATCGCTTATTAACCTTTATGTCATGCAGTCATTATGCGAAGGCTATTACGAATGGAATCGACTTGATCGTGCAACAGCGCAGATCCCCGCCATCGACCGCGCAGCCCGCGCCAAGAGAACGCTCGGCCTGTTCATCCCTAATCGAATTACGCAGGCGTATATCCATATGGCTGAAGAAGATCCGGAGCTTGCTCATCTCACGATCGACGAAGCTTTGCAGTTATCCAGCAGTTGGACAGGCTTTGATATGCACTGGCGCCATACCTTAATCGCTTGCAAAATCCGCCTGTACTTGAGTGAAGGCAAGCTTGCATCTGCGAAGAAGGAATTGCCGGGGCTAGGTGTCGCACCTAAGGATCGTCCGCTATTCAGCAGCTTTTACAAATATACGACCTATGTCCGTGTGCTTGCTGCCCAGCGCAAGGAGCTAGACGCGCTGCGATTGCTTCGCTTGCTGAGACCGCAGGCAGAACGAGAGGCTTGTTTAGTAAGCCTTGTAGAAATATCCATACTGACAGCGTGCATCGAAGAGCAGCGCGGGCAACGGGTCAAAGCGCTCCACTCGCTCCATGCGGCGCTTGTTATGACAGCGCCGTTCGGTTATATGCGCAGCTATCTCGATGAAGGCGACAAGCTCGCCTCCTTGATCCGCGCCTACGCGAAGCAGCGGGAGGCGAATAAGCTGGAGCCTGCGCTCATAACCGGTGTATCGGACGAGTATATGACCGCGTTGCTTGCGGCTTTCCCAACGAAGCCCCAAGAGCACGATGCTGCCTCCGCTCTGCCCGAACCGCTAAGCCGCGGCGAGCTTCAGCTTCTGTTGCTGCTTCGGAAAGGGGCCTCCAATAAGCAGATTGCCGCCGCTCTCACTCTTTCCGAGGGAACGGTTAAGGTGTATCTCTCCCGTATTTACGGCAAGCTTGGCGTATCCTCAAGAACACAAGCTCTGCTCGCCATACAAGACCTCCAATTGCTAGACGAAGAATAAGAAATTATTTCCTTAACTCGCTTCAAGAGGCGCAACCAATGCGCCTCTTGACTCGTTTATGGAAGTAACTGGACTTACTTGATTGCTGCTATTGGTTGCTATATAAGAGGAGGGTCATAAAGATGCGAAGAAAAGGCTTATTAGCCGCGTTGCTCGCCATCCTGCTGCTGATTTCGCCGGGAGGCGCAGGATTATGGAGCAGCGAAGCTGCAGCACAGGCGGAGATTGCCATTAAAGTGAACGGAGTCCCTCTAAGCTTGTCGACAGCTGCATTCATTGAGAACGGCAGCGTGCTCGTCCCGCTTCGGGAGATCGCCGAGGCGCTCGGAGCTGACGTTGGTTACAGGACGAGCGATAACGGAGCAAAGGAAGCAACGCTTATACGAGGTGAACAGACGGCTGCATTAACGATTGGCTCGACAACGATGATTGCGAATGGCAAATCGGTTAAGCTAGCCGTTGCCCCCCGTCTGCTGGGCAAGGTAACGATCGTACCGCTGCGCGCGCTATCGGAAGCGCTCGGAACTGTCGTCGCGTGGGACGCTCGGAACAAGCTCGTTACGATTAACGAGCCCGAAGAGCTTCCGGTTATCGGAACAGCGGAGAAGTTGAAGGAGATTATGCAGTCCGTCTCCCCGAACGACAACATTTATTACTTGGAAGGTGGAGTACTAGAAGATTCCAAGGATTCAGCGCAGGCGGACGGAGGCTCGGCCGCCCCTGAAGCAGAGGGAAGCGCAAGTAATGACTACTCTCAGACGAACGTGCAAGTCGCAGGCGTCGATGAGGCCGATTATGCCAAGACTGACGGACGGTTCATTTATCAGATCAGCGGCTCGCAGGTGCTTGTCATATCCATCGCCGACCCGGCTAAGCCTAAGCTGATTACACAGCTTGATTATACGTCCGAGAAAGGCTTCGTTCCGCAGGAGCTATATGCGGACGGCAAGAGACTCATCGTCATAGGCGGGAAGAGTACGTATGGCTACTATTTGTATGATAAAGGGCTTGTCGATACAGCTGACCCCGTGGCCGAGGCCAGCAACGAAGCTATCGACACCAAAGATTCCCCTTCGTTGGTAGACAAGAGAGCGATTATGCCTTCTATTCCTACTCGCAGCCTCGTCCAAACATTCGTTTACGAGATGGATGATTCCGGCATGCCAAAGCAAGTAAGAAGGATTGAACAAGAAGGCAGCTATGTCGACTCTCGCAAGGTCGGCAGCTCGCTCTATGTTATAAGCAATAAATTCAGTTATTATTACCCGGTACTCGATGACCGCAACACAGTCAGTCCTGAGGCCGTTCAATCCTTCGAGCCTGTATACGGGGACTCCGTAATATCCGATAAGCAGCAGTCGCTGCCGTTATCAGACATTCGTTATTTCCCTGGCTCGCAGGACAGCAGCATGCTTCTCATCGGCTCGCTCGATCTGGATCAACCCGAACAGAAGCTGCAGTTATCGGCTTATCTTGGGGCTGGCCAGACGGTATACGCTTCGGAGAAACATCTCTATGTCACGACGACGAAGTATGTACAACAATCAGGCAATTTGGGCACGGAGCAGACGCAAATTTACAAGTTCCGCTTGGATCAAGGCCATATTGTCTATATCGGCAACGGTTCAGTACCGGGCACCTTGCTTAACCAATATTCCATGGATGAGCATAACGGTTATTTCCGAGTCGCCGTCACGAAAGGAAATATGTGGGCTAGCGGTGCGGACACGGCAACGAACAATCTATATGTGCTGGATGAAAATTTGACGATAGCCGGCAAGCTGGAAGGACTCGCTCCCGGCGAGCGTATCTATTCCGTTCGCTTCATGGGCAATCGCGCCTATATGGTGACGTTCCGCAACGTCGATCCGCTCTTCGCTATCGACCTGCGCAATCCAGCCAAACCTGCCGTGCTCGGCCAGTTGAAAATACCGGGCTACAGCAATTATTTACACCCGTACGACGAGAATCATTTGATCGGCTTCGGCAAGGAGACCGTTCTCGTAACAACCGGCGAAGGTATGAGTCCGGATTCAGCGACCGCCTTCTACCAAGGGATGAAGATCGCCATGTTCGACGTTACCAACGTCAATAAGCCTATCGAGCAGTTCAAGGAAATCATCGGCGATCGAGGTACAGACTCCGAGCTGCTGAGCGACCATAAAGCGTTGCTATTTGCCAAGGATAAAGGGTTTATGGCTTTCCCGGTACAGCTTCATGAGATTAAGAACAAAGAAAATCTCGCGCCCGGCCAATTCCCGGCTTATGGCGAGTTCACTTATCAAGGCGCATACGTGTATAAGGTTGACTTGAAGCAAGGCTTCACCCTTCGCGGAACCATCACGCATCTGTCCGATGAAGATCTGCTTAAGAGCGGTCAATACGGCTTTGATTACAGCAAAGCGGTCAAACGCATCCTTTATGCAGGCGACACCCTGTACACGTTGTCGGACAGCATGCTGAAGGCGAACAACCTCGACAGCTTAAAGGAGCGCGGAAGCTTAACCTATCCGAAGTCATCCTATCCGAATACGGCTTATCCGGGCGGCCCGGAGACATTGCCGATGCCAATGATCGAAGAATAGGTCGAAACGAAGGCCGGAAATCGCGCTTGCTGCGGTTCCGGCCTTTTTGATATGAGCTATATTGGATTTCTGCACTAACTTTGCTCATCTTGAGTAAGGTTGGAGTTGAGTCCGTATACTTGTGTAAAAAGCTAGGATCTCAAAAAAAGGGAGCCATAGCCAGAATCCTCGTTTAGAATGGAGTTGTCGAGACAACATTCATTGGAGGGATTTTGGTATGACTCAATATCAGATTAGCGTAGATTCCGAACT